>CAZKFG010000041.1:0-19764 GCA_964551985.1 uncultured Acidaminococcales bacterium | reverse complement strand
TAGTGGTGCGACTATCATTATCGCTAGTTGTCCGATAAAGCCGCCGTTGTTGTCGTCGTCATTACTACGTCCTGCGCCAAATATCATTCCCCAACGCATTATGTCTGCTATCATGGAGATTGCACCTGCTATTGTTGCGGCGACTGTGCTAATTAGTGTGTCACGGTTTTTAACGTGTGCTAGTTCGTGGGCTAAAACGCCTTCTAGTTCTTCGTAGGTTAAGGCTCTCATTATTCCGCTTGTAGCGGCTACCGCAGCGTGTTCAGGGTTTCTGCCTGTGGCAAAAGCGTTTGGTACGTCGCTGTCCATTATGTATACTTTAGGCATTGGCAAACTGGCTTTTTTGGCTAGTGTTGCTACCATTTTTACTAGTTCTGGTGCGCTTTGGGCGTTTACTTCTTTGGCTCCGTAGGCTTTTAGGACTATTTTGTCACTGTACCAGTAGCTAAAAAAGTTTATGCCAAGTGAGATAATAAACATCATATACATACCACTTCTGCCACCTACAGCACCACCGATTGCCATCAGTAGTAGCATTAGCATTGTTAATAGTATTGTTGTTTTAAAGTTGTTCAAATTTTTTTCCTCCATAGTTGGTTTTGCTTTTATTATAGTGATTTATTTTTTGTTTGACAATAGTTAATTTGTTAATATTTTGTGAATTTTTTAGTTTAAAAGGTTTGAAACAAAGACAAATTGTACGCCCATGTCTTCTAGTTCGCCCACCATTTGCTCTAGCGCTGTGGCGGTCGCTGGTCTTGCGTGACAGATTGCGATGTATGAGCCTTGTTTTATAGCGGCTTGTCCTGCCTGACGCATGCGGCTTTTGATGTAAGGAACACTCGCTTGACCGTCTAAAAATGCTTTGTTTAGTCCTGTATCTATGCCCATTTGTCTAGCTATTTTATGGGCTACTGTGTTTGGCTGGGTATTGCTGTCAAGGAAAAATAGGTCGTTTGCTTTTATTGTCGATAGTGCAGCTCTCATTACGCGTTCGTCGGCGGTCGCTTTTGAGCCTTGATGGTTATTTACTCCTACTATGCCTGGTAGTTGATTGATTGCTTTTTGCGTAATGTCTTTTATTTGTTGGTCTGTAAGGTCTGTTTCTATGGTTATTTGCTCTGATTGTTGTGCTTTGTCAAGCGGTTGCATTGGTAGGTGCAGTATTGCTTGTTTGCCTGAGTTTTTAATGATGTTGAGCGCTTGGGTTGAGTATTCTCTGTATGGTATTACTGCAAAGGTAAGGTTTTGTTTTAAGGCGGTCATTTTTCTTACGGTGTCTGTGTCGTATCCGCAGTCGTCAATTACTATTGCTAGTTTACCACTACCTAGCCGCTTGGTTTTTGTCGTTTGTTGGTCTTGTGGGTTTATTAGGTATATTTTGTCGACAACAAGGTTTAGTTGGTCGCCGCCAAGTTCGTCGGTGTAGGCAACGTCTATTCTTTGGGCTGGTTTGTCATTGTAGGTGTCTTGTTCTGTTCTAAGTATTTTAGCTTTTTGCCCTTTTAAGTCTGCATTTAGTTTGTCTTGTATTGTTTTTATATTTATATCTTTGTCTGGCACTATGACTATTTGGCGTTGCCACCAGTTTATTGTGCCTTTGTTGTTGTCGCGTTCGATGTCTTGTTCAGAGTTTTTTTGCACTTGGATTTTTAAGCCTTGCGTTTTTAGGCTTTTTTCGACTACGGACTGAACTTGTAGTGTTTGTTTTTTGTAGTCTGCTTTTGCTTTGCTAGAACTGTTTTGCTCTGTTTTTTGTTCTTGTTTGGGTTGTGTTGGTATTGGCAGTTTTTGGCTATCGTCTTGAGAAAAGTAATAGTACCCGCCAACAGCTAGAGCTATTGTGAGTACTGATAGCGCTAAAATTCGCCAAGCAGCTGATGATTTTTTTTGTTTTCTTCTTGTTGCCATTGTTATGCCTCTTTACGCTCTTGGATGAGTTTTATCGTATATGTCTCTTAGGTGTTTTTTGGTTAAATGTGTATATATTTGTGTTGTTGATATGTCGCTGTGCCCTAGCATTTCTTGGACTATTCTAAGGTCTGCCCCGTTTTCCAGTAAATGTGTTGCAAATGAGTGGCGCAATGTGTGCGGAGTTATCTCTTTTGTTATGCCAGCGGCTTTAGCGTATTTTTTTATTATTAGCCAAAGTCCTTGTCTTGTGAGGCGGTTGCCTAATGTGTTTAAAAATGCTGCTTTTTCGCTAGGATTTTTGCTCAAGTTTGGTCTTGAGCATTCTAGATATTTTTTTACATAAAATAAGGCTGTATCGCCTACCGGAACTAATCGTTCTTTAGCTCTTTTGCCAAAACAGACAATGTAGTTTGCTCTTTGGTCTATATGCTGACAGTCGAGACTTACTATCTCGGATGCTCTCATACCTGTTGCATAGAGTAGTTCAATTATTGCTCTATCACGCACACCTTCTGCTGTTGTCATATCTATGCTGCCTAGCATATCTAAAACTTCTTGAAGTGAAAGTACTTTTGGCAGTCTAAGTGGCTTTTTGGGTGCTGACAATGCTTGGGTAGGGTCTTTTAAAAGTAATCTTTCATCTTGCAAAAAGGAAAAAAAAGACTTTAGAGCAGCAAGGCGTCTAGCTTGGGTAGTCGCTGCAGTGCCGCTTTTTTTGTCTTGTTGTAAAAAAGCTCTGATAGTTGTTTGGTCGATGTTTTCTACATCTGGTATATTATGCTCTTTGGCATATAGTAATAGCTTTTTTATATCCGTTTCGTATGCTGTTATAGTGTTTTGTGAACAGCCTTGTTCTACTTGCAGATATTGCAAGAAAAGTTTTATTTTATTGTCCAATGTCAATCCCCCGGTAAAGCCTTTATCTTGCTTTGTCTTGCATCATTATTTGCATTGTTTGTGCTGGCATAATTGTTGATATAGCATGTTTATAAATTAGTTGTTGGTTGTTGTCGCTCTCTAAGATAACAGTAAAGTTATCAAAGCCTTTTACAACTCCTTTTAGTTGGAATCCGTTTACTAAGTATATTATTATTGGCAGATTTTCTTTTCTCACTTGGTTTAAAAAACTATCTTGCAGGTTTATACTTTTAGTTACTTGTGCCATTTGTGTACCCTCCAAAATTCATAAGTATTTACTTTACTGATACATTTTAACTTAAATTGAATTTTTTCTCAAGTTTTATATAAATATTATCGGCGATTTTTTGTATACTATTTATTTCGTCAAGCTCATACCAATTTATATAAGGCATTTTTTTATACCATGTTATCTGGCGTTTAGCAAAGTGTCTTGTGTTTTGCGCTACCATATCTTTACAAGTTTGCAGGTTAATTTCACCATTTAAGTACATTATAACTTCTTTATAGCCAATTGCCTGCATAGCTAAGCTGTCTGGACTAATTCCGCTATGGAGCAAATTTTTAACTTCTTGTACAAGTCCTTTGTCAAACATTTTATCTACTCGTTCATTTATCCTTTGATAAAGCTTTTGTCTGTCCATAATAAGCCCTATTACAAAAGCATCATATATTGGCTCTTTTTGTTTTTGCCGTGAGAGACTTTGCCCAGACAATTCCAGCTCTAGCGCGCGAACAAGCCGTTTTTTGTTGTTGGGGTGAATACTGTCCGCTATTTGCGGTGCTAATGAATATAATCTACAAAAGAGTTCTTTGTTATCTAGTTTTTCTAATTCACACCTTAAATCTGATTTAGCAGTTTGAGCAAACTGATAGCCTTCCAAAAGTGCTTTTACGTAAAGCCCTGTGCCACCGACAAGTAGTGGCAACTTACCTTGATTGTTGATTTTTTCTATCAAAGCGCTTGCTTGCTGTTGAAACATAGCCACGCTGTACTCTTGATCTGGTGATAAGATGTCTATTAGATGGTGAGGTATTTGTTCAAGTTCATTTTTGTTTGGCTTAGCTGTGCCTATATCCATTTTTTTATAAACTAGCATACTGTCACCTGAAATAATCTGAGCATTTAATTTTTTGCCTAATATTATACCTAAGTCGCTTTTGCCTGTAGCAGTAGGACCTACTATGCAAATTAATTTATTACTCATTTTCTACCTCAAAAACAGCATATTTTACGCTGCTATATTTTCCGTCATTTGTGAATTTTAGTTCGATGCCATCAATATGTTTTTTGTAATGAGGAACTTTAACCACAACTTTTTTCCTTGCAACTTTTATTGCCAAATTAATCGTTTCTTTATTCAGTGGCTGCTTGCAAGCTAAATGTGCAAGAGGCTTAATATTACTAGATGTGGTTATAGTTTTTTCAAACATAGGATCAAAATATATAACATCAAAACTTTTTTCAGGCAAAGTTTGAAGGTATGTTTGTGCATCAATATTTATAATCTCAATATTGCCAAGTGCTTGTCTAAAGCTAGAATCTTGAGTTTGATATTCTTTCATCCCTTGTCCAATGACAAATGCGATAGCCTTTGAGGCTTCAAGCGCTACTACTTTACCTGCAACATAAGCCATAACAAGGCTATCAGTACCTAATCCTAGTGTACAATCTAAAGCTTTCATAGATTTTTTTAAACCAAGTGCTTGCACTAACCTATCTTGCTTACCTTTGAGAATGTTTGCTATACGCAAAAGACCCATACTAGGATGAAAAAATAAATTACCTGCTTTTGAATGCAATATTGGACCTTTAATCGTTGAGACAATTAGTGCATCAAGATTGTTTTCTTGCAAAAGTTGCTCTAAAGTCCCTTTGCTTGGACGTTCTATGTAGGGTAAATCAAGCTCTTCAGACCATTGCACAGCATTTATCAATAATTGTTGCGAGTTGTTTTTGCCCACTGTTACAGCTATCTTCATGTTATGTACGCTTGAACATATGCGCTAAATCGCCTGCGCCATAGGTTATTATTATCGGTCTGCCATGCGGGCATGTAAAAGGATGGGTTGTTTTAAACAGTTGATTTAAAAGCTCTCTCATCTCACGCATATTCAATGTTTGTCCTGCTTTTATTGCCGCTTTACATGATGTCATAGCGATCAAATGCTGTTTCAAATCGGTAGCTTTTGGTTTTTTCATTTGCAAAATAAATTGCAAAGTTTGCCTTATAAGCACTTCCAGTTGACTATCGTCAACATCAGCCGGCAAGCTATTTATTTGCATGGTATTAGGTCCAGATTGTTGTAAATCAAAGCATAATTGATTAAAAACATCTTTATAGTTTAATATTAAATCTATTTCATCAGAAGCTAACTGCAAATGAGTTGGCAAAAGCAATTGTTGAGCTGGGACATTATCATTTTTTTCTGTCAATCTATCAAATATTATTCGCTCGTGTGCTGCGTGCTGGTCGATTAGATACAAAGTATCTTCCGATTTTGCCACGATATAAGTACGGTCTATTTGCCCCAGAGGGAAAATAACATCTTCATTTTCCTCAACGTTTTGTTCAATTGTGTTTGACAGTACTTGCTGAGCAAATACAAAATCAGTTGCATCGGCTTTGTTTATTGCTCTAGAGCTAATAAACGGTTCATTTTTGAAAATCGGTCTATCTATAATAGTTTGCGGTTTATAATCCGGTATTGTCGTTGTTTCTTGAGCAAAATGCAATTTTACATCCAGCGGCTGCTGGCTAGTTTTTTCCATTGGTCTTTGCAAAGAATTGCTAACAGCAGCATAAACAGCCTTATACACTGCCTGTTCATCACTAAAGCGGATTTCACTTTTTTGTGGATGCACATTTACGTCGATTTTATCCATATCAATTTGCACTTTAATAAGCGCGAAAGGGTAGCCACCACGTGGTAGTTGCGACTGATAAGCATGGTCTATAGCACGCGAGATAAATCTGCTTGATATTATGCGACCATTTACTATAATCGTCTGCCATTGGCGTGAACTTTTCAAGCTCGAAGGCTTGCCAATATAGCCTGTTATTTCGACCCCTTCTTTGTGCAAATCCAGTTTGAGTAAATCCTCTTTAGCCTTTGCTCCATATATTCCTGCAATACAATCGGCTAGATTACCATTGCCAGGAGTGTTTATCGTTTGGCGATCGTTACTTACTAAAATAAATTTTACATCTGGTCTTGTAAGTGCCAATTTTGCAATTATATCGCTAATATAGCGCCCCTCTGTCGAGAAAGTACGCAAAAATTTTTGTCTTGCCGGAACATTATAAAATAAATTTTCAACAATAATACTTGTTCCAACAGCGCTGCCCATTTGTTCTACAACAGGTTCTTGTCCACCTTCAATTGTTATCTTGGTCGCCAAATCATCAGATTCTTGACGGGTAATTAAAGAAAAGTTACTAACTGACGCAATACTTGCCAGCGCCTCGCCACGAAAACCGAGTGTTTGTATGCTAAATAAATCTTTATCTGATTTTATTTTACTTGTCGCATAACGAAGAACAGACATTTTAGCATCATTTTGGCTCATACCTGTTCCATCGTCTGTTATGCGAATATATTTTGTCCCACCGTCGACTATTTGCACTTGAATTGTCTTTGCTTTAGCGTCGAGCGAATTTTCTATAAGTTCTTTTACAACCGAAGAAGGTTTTTCGACAACCTCACCTGCGGCTATTTTGTTTGTAGTGTCAGTATCTAAAAGGATTATCTTATCTTGCATTAGAACATTCCTGCTTCCTGTTTGGCTTGTTTTTGCAATTCAAAGAGCTTGTTTAGAGCCTCAAGCGGTGTCATTGTACTCACATCTATCTGGCAAAGCATTCTGCCAAGAGTACTGGCAAAAAGTGTATCTTGCTGCGCTATGGCTTGTTGTGGCTGCATTTTGCAAAGCGGCTCTTTGGAATCGTAGCAAGTAAGTAGCGCTTGGGCATTATCCAGCAAATCTTTTGGCAGTCCTGCCAATTGCGCCACGTGTATACCATAACTTTTATCCGCACCACCAGGCACTATTCTTCTTAAAAACAGCACTTTGTTGCCTTTTTCCTTTACTGCAACACTATAATTTTTCACATCATCTAGCTGATTTTCCAGCTCAATTAGTTCATGATAGTGTGTTGCAAATAAAGTTTTCGCTTTTATTTTTTTACTTATGTATTCAATAACAGCTTGAGCAATGCTCATCCCATCATAAGTACTTGTACCACGACCAACTTCATCTAAAATAATAAGACTGTTTGCTGTTGCATAGCTAAGTATTTGGGCAACTTCTGTCATCTCGACCATAAAAGTACTTTGCCCACTAGCCAGATCATCACTTGCCCCAACCCTTGTAAATATCCTATCAACTGGACAAATTGATGCTTGCCTTGCCGGAATAAAGCTACCTATTTGCGTCATCAAGACAAGTAGTGCCACTTGGCGCATATAAGTTGATTTACCTGCCATATTAGGACCTGTTATTATCAGCGTTCTGTTGTCAAAAACATTAAGATAAGTATCATTTGGTACAAACATCTCTTCGCGCAAAAGTTTTTCTACAACAGGATGTCGACCATCTTTTATAATTATCTCTTTGCGATCATTTAAATCAGGACAAATATAATTATATTTATCGGCAGCTATAGCAAGTGATAAAAACGCATCTATTTGCGCTATCATGTAGGCTGTATTTTGTAGTTGAACAACATAACTTCTCACTTGTTCACGCAATGAATTAAATATGTGGTATTCTAGCTGTTCTATGCGCTCTTGCGCACCTAAAACTTTATTTTCAAACTCTTTTAGTTCCGGTACAATATATCTTTCTGCATTTGCCAAAGTTTGTTTTCTTGTATAGTAATCTGGCGCAAGATTGATGTTAGATTTTGTTATTTCTATATAGTAGCCAAAAACTTTATTATACCCTACTTTTAAAGTTTTAATTCCTGTAGTCTCGCGCTGTTTGGCTTCAAATTCACTAAGCCAGCTTCTGCTCTCTTGCGCTATTTGGCGCAGTGAGTCAAGCTCTATATCATAGCCTTGTTTAATCATTCCACCCTCACGAACAGAAAACGGAGGTTGCTCTACAATGGCATTATATAAAAGTGTATAAAGATTTGTATGCAGTTCAAAAGCATTAGCAATATTTTTAAGGCTTTGGCTTTGAGTATTTAAAAGCACTTGCTTTACAGTTGGCAAAACAGCTAAAGTGGCGGTTAAAGCAGCCAAATCTCTAGCATTGGCAGTGCCTATTTCAACTTTAGCTATAATTCTTTCTATATCTTGAATGTTTTTCAAATTTTCTTTTAACGTTTCACGCAAAGAAATATCTAACAATAAATCTGCTACAACCCCTTGTCTTGCGCGTATTTGGCTAACGTTTACAAGTGGCATTTGCAAAAACTTACGCAGTTGCCTTTTACCCATAGCGGTAAAAGTAAAATCTAAAATATCAAGTAATGTGTTTTTTTTCGAGCCGTCGTGCATATTTTTAAGTATTTCTAAATTTCGTATAGCAGTAACGTCAAGCATCATTGTTTGCTCATAACTTAATTTTGTCAATTTATTTATATGCGACAAATCTTGCTTTACCGTTGTATGCAGGTAAGATAGCATGTATTCTAAGGCTGTTTTTACAACATCGTGCAGTTTATCAACATCTTTAAAGTGTTTTTTTAACAAGCCCTCTTTTTGTCCGATACTATCAGGATGGTGAATGCTATAAGTGCAGTTTATGAGCTTTTGTTTGCAAAACTCTTCCATTTGCGGCATCACGGCTATTGCACTAACGCTGACTATCTCGACAGGTGAAATTTGATAGATAAAATCTTGCGCCCTGTCATATTTGTCACTTCCAGACAAAAGCCCCCACAGACATTCACCTGTAGAAATGTCCACTGCAATAAGAGATAGTAAATCATCTTGCTCATAAAACAAAAGCAAGTATTGATTGATATTATCTTGCAAAATCTGCTCACTCATAGCAGTACCGGGAGTTATAATTTTTATAACCTCTCTTTGTACAATGCCCTTAGCATCTTTTGGGTCTTGAACTTGCTCACAAATAGCAATCTTATAACCTTTTTTTATAAGTTTGGCAATATAGTTTTCCGCCGCGTGATAAGGAACACCACACATAGGAATTTTATCCGCACTGCCACCATCACGACCTGTAAGAACTATTTCAAGCTCTCTTGATGCTAAGTGTGCATCTTCAAAAAACATCTCATAAAAATCACCAAGTCGAAAAAACAAAATTTCGTCTGGATGCTGACTTTTAATTTTTCTATATTGATTTATCATCGGTGTATAATTTTCACTCATTGCATAGCTGCCCTTTCAAAATCCACGTTTGCGCCGAAGTTATTTTAACAGGCGCAATTTGACCTGCACTAATCTGACCATTATCAGGAAAGACAATTATTTTATTTGTACGAGTTCTGCCTGACAGATTTTCTTTTTTCGTCTGGCTAAACCCTTCTACCAAAACATCTTGGACACTACCAACTAAAGCTTTGTTATTTTTTAAGCTATGCTTGTTTTGCACTTGCATGAGCATTTTAAGGCGCTCTTTTTTCTCTTGCAATGGCAATTGGTCAGGCATAGTCGCCGCAGCAGTACCAGAGCGCACCGAAAACATAAAAGTATACGCCGCATCATAACTGACTTTCTCTACAATATCAATAGTTTGTAAAAAGTCCTCTTGTGTCTCTCCTGGAAAACCAACAATTATATCAGTTGTTATGCTAGCATTTGGGATATAATGGCGCACCATATCAACAAGCTCTAAATATTGCTCTCTTGTATAGCCTCTGTTCATTTTGGCAATAATTTTATCGCTACCTGCCTGAATAGGTAGATGAAAATGCTCGCAAATATTGCGACTTTTTGCGATTGTTTTAATTACCACCTCTTGCATATCGCGCGGGTGGCTTGTCATAAAACGAATACGCTCTACTCCTTTAATCTCGTCAACCGTCTGTAAAAGTTTCGCAAAAGCTAGATTGTCAGAAAAATCCTTGCCATAAGAATTGACGTTTTGACCAAGCAAAGTAAACTCTTTAAAACCCATCTTTACTGCATTTTCAATCTCATGTACAATCTCTTTTTGAGGACGTGAACGCTCTTTACCTCTTACATAAGGCACTATGCAATAGGCGCAATAGTTATTACAGCCATACATTATTGGAACCCACGCAGAAAAGTCACTTTGGCGTAAAATATTGCCTTCAAACTCATCTTCAAAAATCTGCTCGTCAACAAATACCTGCCTTTGGCGCGATGCTAAAAATCTCTCTATAATCTGCGAAAAATTATTAACATAAAAAGTACCTAAAATCAAGTCAATCTGCCTATATTTATCCAGCAGTTGTTGACCATCTTTTTGTGCCATACAACCGGCAATAACCAAAACTCTAGCAGAGTTTTCCCTCTTCCAATGTTTTAATTCACCGATTTTACCATGTATTTTTTGCTCTGCACTATCTCTTATACAACAAGTATTTAAAAGTACTATATCAGCATTTTGATATTCTTCTGAGCGCTTGTAGCCTAAAAACTCAAATTGCCCAGCATAATGTTCAGAATCGCTTTGATTCATCTGACAGCCATAATTTATTATATGAAAAAACTTATCTTGCAAAAAAATTCACCTCAAAAGCTATTATACAATAAAAACAGACCTTAATAAAGGTCTGTTTTGTTTATCAACCTAAAAATTTAAGCTGAGCATAAGGCTGCTCATTGACACTATTTGCTAGTGCACACCTTACAAAATCGATGTGTTCTTTAATGTCTAGCCCTAAAAGTTCACTCCCTTTTTGTAGCATATCTCTATCTACTGCCTTAGCAAATGCTTTATCTTTCATCTTTTTGACAACAGATTTAACCTCTAAATTATCTAAGCTTTTATCAGGTCTGACTAAAGCACAAGCCAGTACAAAACCGGTCATCTCATCACAAGCTAAAAGTGTCTTTTGTAAAAGAGTACGTTCTTGCGGCCACTGTCTATCGTGTGATATAACATCAATGACAAATTGTTCGTCAAACCCTTCACTAAGTAGTATTTCTCTTGAATAAAGCATGTGCTGATCTGGGTATTTTTCAAAATCAATATCATGAAGCAGTCCAACATTAGCCCAATAATCGGCATCTTCACCAAACTTTTGAGCATAAGCTCTCATAGCAATCTCCACTGCCGTACTGTGTTTTAACAAGTGCGGAGCTTGCATATATTTTAACAAAATCGCATAAGCTTCACTATGTTGCAAAATAAATTCCTCCAAAAAGTAAAGACGCGTTTACACACGTCCATAGTTTATAACACTCTATTTGCACCTACATATCTAGGACCCCAATAATATGGATCATAAATACTTCTTACAGCAACACCCGCACTCGACGTTGAACTGATAAACTGTCCTTGACCAAGATAAATTCCCACATGAGAAATACCCGGTTCATAAGTGGAAAAATATACTAAATCACCTGTTTGTAAATCAGTTTTTGATATATTATTGCCAGCATAATACTGCTCATCAGCCATTCTTGGCAAACTAATACCAATTTTGGCAAAAACAAAACGAGTATAACCAGAACAGTCAAAACCATTTGGTGTAGTACCACCAAAATAATACGGAACACCTTGATAGCTCAAAGCAACCGAAACAAGTCTTCTTATACTATCTAAAAGTCCTGCACGACTAACAGGCATTGGTTTTTGCATTAATTTTACATATGTTTCTTGTCCTACAATACCATCAACAGCAATATTTTCTTTAGCTTGAAAAGCCTTAACTGCCGCAACAGTATTACCGCCAAAAACACCATCTACGCTTTTTATATCATAACCTAACTTAAACAAAGCAGCTTGAATTTGGGAAACTTCAGAGCCTCTGTCACCTGAACGATAAAAAGCCTCTGCATGACTAGAAAATCCAAGCACAAAAAATAACCCAAAAACTAAACCTATCCGAAAAATAGCTTTACTCACGAACAAACTAAAACCCCTCTCGCTTATAAAGTTGAAAAAGTGGACGAACACTACTTTTTGTAATGCTAAATAAACCGTTCCAACAACATATTGTTGTTGCTTTTATTTTCACATACATTACTATACACCAAAAAGCAAAAAAATTCAAGCATAGTAAAATACAGTTACTTTTTTCAAAACTTCTCCTAGAAAAATTCAGTAAAAATCTTTTTTTCTCTTTACATTTGTTTAGTAATTTAATATAGTAAATAAAGAAAATATATTAAGGGGGTAATTATTTTGAAAAAATTACTTTTGTTGACAGTAATGTTATGTATGTTTGCAATGATTTCTGGTTGTGGTGAACAAAAAAAATCTACTCCAGCCACCCAACCATTACCTAAAAAAATTGTCATCGGTCTTGATGATAATTTTCCACCAATGGGTTTTCGTGACAAAGATAATAAACTAGTCGGATTTGATATTGATATGGCAAAAGAAGCCGGAAAACGACTTGGCATAGAAGTTGAATTTAAGCCTATCGACTGGAGCGCTAAAGAAGCAGAGCTCACAAGTAAAAGAGTGGATATGCTCTGGAACGGTCTTACAATAACAGATAAAAGAAAAGAAAAAATTGCCTTTAGCAAACCATATATGGAAAACAGACAAGTAATTATCGTAAAAGGAAATTCGCCTATCAAAACAAAAACTGATTTAAGTGGTAAAAATATTGCCACTCAAGATGGTAGTACAAGTGTTGATGCGATAGAAAAAGACCAAAAAACATTAAAATCATTCAAAGAACTTAAAAAATACGGTGATTTTGTTGCAGCATTAATGGAACTAGATAACGGTAGAGTTGATGCTGTTGTAATTGACGAAGTAGTTGGTCGTTACTATACAGCTAAAAAACCAGGTCAATACAAGGTTTTAAATGAACATTTTGGTTCAGAAGAATATGGTGTTGGACTTAGAAAAGAAGACACTGCACTTTTGCAAAACTTGCAAAAAACTTTAGATGAAATGAACAAAGACGGCACATCCGCTAAAATATCCAACACTTGGTTTGGCTCAAACATTATGAAATAATAACAGGTGCATTTAATGAACTATGTCTACAGTATACTTCCGGCAATGCTAGATGGATTTTATCTAACACTACAACTATTTTTTCTTACAATAATTTTTTCTTTGCCACTCGGCTTGATATTAGCACTGGCAAGAATATCCAAATTTAGCATTTTAAGTCAATTTACAAATTTTTACATCTGGCTACTGCGTGGAACACCGCTTATTCTACAACTATTGTTTTTCTACTTCGCGCTTCCAAGTTTCGGTATAATGTTATCTGATTTTACCGCTGCCTTGGTTGCCTTTAGTTTAAATTATGCCGCTTATTTTGCCGAAATATTTCGTGCTGGCATACAAGCAATAGACAAAGGTCAATATGAAGCTGCAAAAACATTAGGCATGACATACAGCCAAACAATGAGACATATTATATTGCCGCAAGTGGTAAGACATATTCTACCACCAACTAGTAACGAAATAATCACTCTAGTTAAAGATACATCTCTTATCTACATTCTGGCAATGAACGATCTTATGCGAATAACAAGGACAATCGTTCAACGTGATTTTAACACTTTTCCTTTCGTCATTGCCGCCTTGTTTTACCTTGCTATGACTCTAGTGTTGACATGGATATTTAAAAAACTCGAACAAAAATATTCTGTTTATGAAAACATTTAAGGAGTATAGCAATGAGTATGATTACCGCAATAAATATTCACAAAAGATTTGGTGAACTAGAAGTATTAAGAGGAATAAGCCTAGAAGTAAAACAAGGACAAATAATAGCAATAATAGGTCCTAGCGGTTCAGGCAAAAGCACTTTTTTGCGCTGCTTAAATCGCCTAGAACTCATAAATTCAGGCGAGATAAAAATAAAAGATGAACTTCTTGTAACAACAAAAGACAACAAAGTTCAATATGTAAATGAAACAAAAGCACGTGAAATAACAAGCCATATGGGTATGGTCTTTCAAAATTTCAATTTATTCCCACACCTGACCGTCTGGCAAAACATTATCACGCCACCAATGCTTGTTAAAAAAGCCAAACAAAAAGACATCTTTCCTATCGCCGAGAGACTGCTGGAAAAAGTAGGACTACTAAGCAAAAAAGACAACTACCCTGCCCAACTATCCGGCGGACAAAAACAACGCATAGCTATCGCCAGAGCCTTGGCTATGCAACCAGACATAATGCTCTTTGACGAGCCGACATCAGCCCTTGACCCAGAACTTACAGGCGAAGTGCTAAAAACCATGCGTAACCTTGCCAAAGAAAAAATGACCATGATCATAGTAACTCACGAAATGGGCTTTGCCAGAGAAATAGCCGACAAAGTAATTTTTATGGACGAAGGTTTGATTGTCGAAGAAGGAATGCCAGAACAAATTTTCACAAACCCAAGCCAGAAAAGAACTAAAGATTTTCTGCAAAATTTTAATACCCCCTAGCAAGGGGGTATTTTTTATTCAAAAAATAGTTTATCACCAATAAATTCTTTTAAAATAGAATTACTTGGAATTTCCTCATCTTCTATTGACTGAACAAGTTCTAACAGGTCTAACAATTGCCTTGCCATAGTGTATTCTTTTTGTTCACTCGTTATCTCTTGCAATAGTGGTTGAGCGTATTTTTTCAATGCTGCCAATTCATATAATAAAGAGGTGTTAAACATTATATCGGTATTTTCCTGATATGGTAATATATATTCTTCCTCGCCTTGCAAAACATATTGCCACTGCTTGATTGTTGCTTGAGCATTGTGGGCACGAAAGCGGTTATCTCGCACTAGACGCCTAAGCAGTCTCACATTAGAGCGGCTCACTAAGTTATGCTCATCAAGTCTTAGTTTGGTCAAAGGGCTGATATAAATTTTCACTTTTGCCGATGGCGGTACAGATTTTGTCAAAAGGTCATTTAGTCCATGTATCCCTTCAATCAATAGCGGTTGGTTGGCGTTTAAAGTAATCTTTTTGCCTCTGTACTCTCTGCTACCTGTTACAAAATTAAATGTTGGCATTTGCACAGTCTTACCTTCTAATAGTTTTTGCAAATGTTCATTAAATAATTCTAAATCAAGAGCATTTATCGACTCAAAATCATAATCGCCATTAGCTTTGCGAGGGCAATTAGTCCTTTCTAAAAAATAATCGTCAATAGAAATTGGTACAGGGTTTATACCGTTTACTTGAAGTTGTATTTTTAATCTTTGTGTAAAAGTAGTTTTACCTGACGAAGATGGACCAGCAATGAGTATTAGCTTTGTTTTATCACCTTTTTGCGTTATTATATCAGCTATACTAGCTATTTTCTTTTCGTGTAGAGCTTCTGCTATTTGTATAATATTTTTAAGTTTACCTTTTTTGATTATTTTATTAAGGTTTGTTATAGTATCACAGCCGATTATTTTTGCCCACTCTTCCGATTCTTTTAATATTGCAAACAATTTAGGCTGGTCGACAAATTGGCTCATTTGCACGAAATCAGCTTTAGTATTTGGACAACGTAAAAGTAAATCGCCATTGTATTCTAGCAAATCAAAAACTTTTAAATAGCTTGCATCTGGTACTAATGGCGAAAAAAAATACGAAAAATGGCTCAAACACGAATATGCACTTACTGTTTTATGTTCATCATCTAGTTGCGTAATAATACCAAGTCTATCGTAATCTCCGATATTAGCAAGTAATTTTTCCGCCATTTTGCGGTCGATTTTATGATAAAAAAATTGCTCTTTTTGTTCAATTAGCTCCTGCATTTTATCTTTTATTATTTTTACATAATCTGGCTTTAAGTCTATTTTTTTTATCTGGCAATAGACATTACCGGAAAAGCTATTTCTAACGACAAATTCTGCCTCAGTAAAAACTTCTTTTACTGCCGTATACAATAGCATAACCAAACTTGAGGCATAAACTTTTTCCCCTAAAGAGCTACTTTGTGTAATAAACTCAATGTTTGTTCTATCAGTAATAGTCTTTTGCAAATCGCAAAGTTCATTATTGACAAGCGCCGCTACAATTGGCGATTCATAATTTTTTTGCCATTCTTGGCTTATCTTTAGCAATGATGTTTGTTCGTCGTATTCATTTTGCTTACCATTTACAAAAACTGTTATCATTTTCATCACCTCTTAGCTAATTATACTTACTTTTTATTTTGCTGGTCAACGAAAAGATTTTTTAGCTAGTTATTTTCTTGTTGATTGCACTTATTTTTCTCGCTATTGCTTTGAGTAAAACAAAATGCTTGATGCGCAAAAAGTGAAATTGCTACAACTATTGCTCCATTAACTATTAAAATTGTTTGTACTTTAAATATATCAGATAGAGGTCCAAAAAAAATCATCCCAAAAGGCAACGCACACGAAGATGTAAACTGCATAAAGCTAAATACCCTACCTTGCATGTATGTGCTCACATTTTCTTGAATACTAACTGTTATTGGCGTGCTATAGCAAGGTGATGTAACTCCGATTATAGTATTAAGTATAAGATAAATGAAAAAAAACGGCGTTATACCCATACTAAACATGCAAACTCCATATAACACTGCAGCAAATATAGTTGTGTTTAATCGTTTTTTAAAGCCACCCCACATAGTTATTATAAAGCCACCTAAAACCATACCTATGCTGTAGGTCATTTCACTTGCAGTCAAACGCCATATCTCTTGTCCAAAAGTTCTATTGACCATTAATGGCGTTAAAAAAGCCGATGGGCTTATACAAAATAAAATAATGAGTTGAAAACTAAGCAAACGTTTTACAAAAAAATTATCTTTAAGAAATGTATAACCTTCTTTTAGTTCTAACAACATAGAAGGTTTATTAATGTTATTTTTTTGATGATTTTCAATCCAAATGCTCGCAGTTATAGAAACACCTATTACCGCAGTAACAACATCAATGAGCAAAATAACTTCAAGTGAAAAAGCAGATAAAATAGCACCACTCATTGCTGGTGACAAAAACATTATTAATGACGATAAAGTACTGTTAATACCATTAATACGCATTAGCTGCTCTTTAGGCACAATATTGGCAATCACAGAATGAACTGCTGGTGTTTGAATGCCTGTGCCAAGAGATCTAATAATTAGTACAATAAACAAAAGCCACATATTTTTATTGCCAAGCATAAAAACTATTGCCAACAGCAGTGTTGCAATAGCAATTATGCTATCTGATAACATAATAATTTTTTTACGATTATAGCGGTCAATCCATACCCCTGCGAAAAGCGAGATAAAAATTTGCGGAAAAAAGGCGCAAATTGTCGATATTGTCAGCATTTTACCAGAAGAAGTTTGTAGTGTAATATACCAAACAATGGCATATTGCACGAGCGAAGAACCAAAAAGCGATATGCTCTGTGCTGTTAAAAATTTTATTATGGCTTTTTTCCAAATTTCATTTTTCATATAAATTACTCCTTTTATATAACCAAAAAGCGAAAGGCTGCAAAATAAATCTTAGCCTTTCGCTCTCTAGCATAACAAAACAATATGCTACAAAAAAACAAAGGCTGTAGACAAAACATTGTCTACAGCCAACTATCACAAAGTAACTTTTTTCGGAAAATAAGTACAATAAATAAACCCTCAAAGGGGATAAATAAGTGCTATTATTTTCCGATGATAAAAAGCAGTTACGCCTCTAGTTTAAGCTCCGCACAATGTTTCATCGATACCATTTGTACAGAGCAACTACGTCTTTTTAATTTATCTATAACAATGCGTTTCATTTATATTCACTCCTAAAATTAGCATATCACCTGCAACATGTTTTGTCAATTTATGACAGCTTATAAAAAAGACGTTATAGTTATAACTATAACGTCTTTAACAATCATTTATCCACTTGGTCGATAGCCTTTTTAATTTTTGCGGCTAAGCCTTTAATTTTTGCTTTAGGAGCTCCGCAAACTGCCACTCTAACAGCTTTTGCCAGTGGCACAACAAATACATTTTCTTCTTTTAATTTTTCACATACAGCATCTGAGTTTTTGCTATTAACAGAGATGAAAAATCCTGCTCTGTATGGTAGCATGTCAAGACCAACTTCTTTAGCTTCTAGGCTGAAAATATCTGCACGTTCTCTAATCATTTGGAATAAATCATCACGTTCTTTGCATACCGCATCGTGCAAAGCTTTATCTTTACATATATTTACTAAAAGTTGCATGCTTGGTCTGTTGATGTTGGACCATGTCGCTCTTGAAGTGAAAGAGTTTATTTCTTTAAATTCATCAGCAACTTCTTTATCTGATGAGATACCTATCATAGCTCCTGTACGTTGACCATAAGTTGTAAACCCTTTAGACATACTATAAGCTAAAACAACCAACAATTGTTTAGGCAAATTTTCAAACTTTTTCATAAAGCTTCTCACTTGCTCACGATCGCCAGCGTAATCAACGTAAGCTAAATCGACTAACAACACTATGTTTTTGCCAGATTGTTCAATTATACCTTTCATTCCAGCAATAATTTCGTCCCACTCTTGCTCTGTTACTGTATAACCAACAGGATTGTGAGCAGGGGTATTTATAATGACAACAACATTATCTTGAGTTGTAGCAAGTTCACTAACCTTGCCAAGCAGCCCTTTAATGTTATAATTATTATTCTCATCAAACATTTCATAAGTTTCGAGCACGCGAAGCATATCCCGGCAAATGGAAGAATAAGCTCCCCAATAGCGATCAGCTCCTAAGATTTTATCGCCTTCACTGGCATAATTCCAGATAGTATGATGCAAAGCTCCAGTACCGCCTGCTGTAGCAACAGCTTGGATATACGCATTAGGTTTAGATTTACCACAAGCTTCATCAACTACCGCTGTCAAAAAATCTGGCAGTCCAGCAATTCCAGCATATTGGAATAAATCAATATCACTTAATTTGCGATAAACTTTTTCTATTGTCGGTAGAGTACAAGCAACTTCATTTTCATCTAAAATAGTACCAATTGTAGCGTTTATAACATTTTCCTTTCCAAACTGTGCTGCCGCTTTGTTAGCCGCATCACTTGCCGCAAAAATTTTGTCTTTACCGCCTTTGTTTTTAGCGTGATTTGCCGCGATAGAATAACTCATTTTAAAACCCCCACTGTATTTTTTATTTTTAAATAACACAAAAACTTAACAACATACCATATAACTATATTAGATTAATTTTATAAAAAAAACAGAGAATGGTCAACCATTCTCTGCCTGTATACAAAATTCTTACTCTACAGCAATTGTAGCACTGCCTTCCCAAAGTCCGTGAATATTGCAATATGACAAAGCAACAAGCTCGCCGCCTTCTTTAAATTTAGCCTCAACTGTAGCAAAAGGCTCTGTATACACAACGCCTTGGTTAGCGCCTTGTGCTGATTCACCATGAACATCAAAGCTTACATTTGCAAGTTCATAGGCAACCGCACTACTTTGTGGTTTGAAAAATACTTTGATCCATTTGATAAAATGCTCTGTAGTATTAGGATGCGCAATCTCTTTACCAACACAAACATTTATCTTAACTTTCTCACCAGCTTTAACTGTTGCTGGTACATCAATAACTGGCACGTGTTTTTCATTTTTCCAGTCAGCACTTTTTACTAATTCTGCTATTTTCATTTTTTAAAACCTCCATAATATAGATATACTGATATTTATTCTCCATTAATATTAATAATCCTTCTAATTAAGAAAATATTTTTAAAAAATTTATGTCAACTTAAATGCTAGCTTTACAGAATATAACATTTTAATATCACATTATTTTATGCCATATTTACAAAGTTAAAATTATTTTTAAATAAAGAGAATAAAAATCCACCAGCCTAGCTGGTGGTATTTCTTTAACGGGCGTAGCCCTTTT
>CAZKFG010000040.1:0-20932 GCA_964551985.1 uncultured Acidaminococcales bacterium | reverse complement strand
ATAATTTGGCATAATATCCTCCTTAAAATAAAATAAACCGCTCACAGAGCGGTTTGTTGATTGACTATTTAAATGTTTAAAAATCTCATATAGTCACGACTTGCTTGCAATAGGTTATTTTAAAGAATGCTTTCATATTTTTGAGCGCCGTAGATAATACGCATGATGTTTACTTTTTGCTTTTTTTCATATACAAGATAAAAAACAATATAATTATCCACCACAAGCTTTCTATAACCTTTTTGTCTGAGTACTTTGTCGGTCGTAAGATTGCAAGATAACGGATAATACTCTAGTTTTAATAAAGCACTTTTTATTCGTTCAATTTGCTTTTTTGCTGTATCAGGCATTTGGATAGTATTTTTAATGTAAGTATATATTTTATCCAAATCATCAAAAGCAGAATCTGTTATAAAAATAGTGTAATGCTTATCTGTCGGCATATTTTTCATCTAACCTTGCAAAAGCGTCTCTAGCTTTAGTAACTTTATTTTGTTCAACATCACTTTCAGCTTGAGCAAGCTTTTGGTAAACGTCAGCTACAGCAAGTTTTTGCTCATAAGTTTTTATGCTCATAACAACCATATCGCCATAACCATTTTTAGTAATAAAGATAGGCTCATTCGTATTTTGGCAAAGCTCGGACATTTTATTGGTATTACGCAAATCCTTTATTGGCATAATTTGTGGCATTTTTATCAACTCCTAGTTAATTGTTGACATTATTATATCATAATTAAGACATAATTGCACTAGAAAATTAATATTTTAAACTACTACAAATATTTTGAGGAAAATTCATTGTCTATATTGGGTAATACAGCTATGAAATAAAAATAGCAGAAAGCTTTTGCTCTCTGCCGTTCGATTATTTTATTAACCAACTGTAGTCTTGCTTTGCATCTACAAGATAATCGATATAAACGAAATTCTCTTTTATTTGGTAAATGATGAGAAACCTTTTTAAAACAACAAGTTTATGGTATTTGTTATATGGTATAAACTCACCTTCCAAAAAAGGTGCTCTCTCAGGAAGTTCGTTTAAAGACTGCATTGCTGCTATCAGCTCATTTTTAACCTTTTTAGCATTGCTAACACTATCACTTGCAATAAAACGCAATATCTCACCAAGTCTTTCTTTGACTCGTCTGGAAACAATTATTTTAAACTTTTGGCTACTCATTTGCTCTGTCCTCTATCACAAAATCAAGATACGTCTCCAACTCATCAATGCTGTAGCCTTGCTCTCCCATCAAGCGTCTTTCTTCAACAAAAAGCAACTCTTCTCTTAATTTTAGCATTTTTTCTCTTTTGGCAAATGTTGTTATATCCATTACAACCAAATCACCCTCACCATTTTTGGTTAGGTAAACAGGTTCTTGTGTCTTTTTGCATAGTTCAGATATCTCATTATAATTTTGTCTTATACTTGCTGATGCTTTTATCAACATGGTTATCACCTCGTAGTATTATTCTAGCATAATTATATATTAAAAATACTATCAGTGCAAGTTTTAAGCAGCAATTACTTTTTGATTTTTTAAACCCTGTGCATAATCGCAATTACAGGCGACTTGGCAATACTCTAAGCATTTTCTATCATTCCAGCGCTCTTTTTTACGACAGGGTGGGGGTAGAGAGTTAGTTTTCAAAGCATCATCAAGCAAAACCGCCTTTGCTGCCATGTATTTCATCAGCCAAATATCTGATATTTTATTAATTGAGATTAGATAAATAGGCTTGTCTATCCCACGTTCCGAGGCAATTCTAGTATTAACATCACGACACAAGGCTTGAATGAGCATTGTATTTACCTTAAAATCATTTTGTTCAAGCAACAGGCGGTAATAGTTGATTTGCACCGCCCAATCTAAGTTATGACGCACGCCATCAAAGAAAAGCTCTTTTCTCGTCTTTAACTGACCCTGTCTAGCTCCAGTCTTATAAACTTCACCTGTTTCAACTTCTTGTTTGTAAATTCCTAGCGCTTTAGCTAATTTATATGAATTTGTAATCTTAATATCTCCCAAAGTGTGAATATCTTCACTCAATATCTGACCGTATAAATCTAGTTTCCCCGAAGTTACATCATTAAAAAACCTCTGCTCACACAGCATGTTACCATCTGTTTGTTTTTCGTTTAGAGTATGCACAGCGTTGCCGTGAAGAGCATAAACCTGTTTTTGTGGGTCTATAGCGTAGTTTGTAGTTGCCTTTAGGTAGCTTTCTCTAGTACCAATTAACAGCTCGGTAACAGTTGGTTTGTCTAGGTTTCTATTCAAACTTTCGCAAATTGCCTTGAGTGTAGGCAGGAACATACATCTTGTAGGGTTAGGGCATTGTTGCAAACATTGATTAATAGGTATATTCTCATTATCACTACATACAAAGTGCGTCGCAGGCATAATTCACGCTCCCACACTCAAAAGATTAGCCGGCAGAACTTCTGGTTGCACTGCTACATCTTCAACATTCACCTGTGACAACAGTTCTCCACCTAATCTTTCAAGCTCTGTCGCTCTACTGTAATCTTCTAAGTCTTGACTAGCTCTTGTAACTGAATTAATCAGCCCATACTGTGAATAATCTCCAGACATTAAAAAATGTCGCATTATAGCGGCTCTTTCATTCTTCGGCAAGGCATACTTTTCGCCTAGCACTTCTACTGTTTGTATTGGTTGATCTGTGAAGACATTTTTAGCAGACTTTAACTTGTCTATGCAAAGACTAAACTTAGCCTCATTAACAGCCGCTTTGACAACATCTTGTACCTTCATAAAGAACGCTTTGTCGTCTGCAAGCATAGTATCATCGCTAAACAGCTCGGAGGCTTCTTCTAGTGTGTTTATTTGTTTCCCAACATGGTAGCGCTTTTGTGCGTAGTCTTTGACAATTAAACCATTGCGACAAACCAGACGATAGATTAAAGGCTCAACTTTCAAGCTACCCAAACCAACCTCGCTGTTTGACACCATAAACCCTGCCTGCACAACATCACCTGTACTAATCTCAGCCCTCAAAGTCTTATTCACAACCTTGATAAACATCCTAGTCTCCGTAACTTCCGCTGACAAAATATCTGCACCAGGCATTTCGGCGATGACAGGAAGTATGGCATCTGCTAGCTCTAAATTATCTAGTCTTCGGTACCTATCGCTCAAAAACGCCCGCACCCTGCCATCTAAAATCCTAAGCATACGCCGCTCTGGATTTTTAAGCAACCAACCATTAACGTTTTGGTCGAGTAGAGTAGGGTAGCTAGACTGCATCTTCTCATAATACTTAAATGGAATACCCAACCTATCGGCAATCTGCCTGTGAGCCACATCTGACAAAACAAAACTCTCCTGCTCACGACCAGAGCTAATATCCAGCCTTGACCTACCATCCTCCGTTACAACCCGTAAACTGCGTGTGTCTGCGATTACGTCCTTTCTAACTGACCTTTGACGTTCAAGCTCTTTGTATAACTGACTAATGCTTTTTCCTTGTTTCATATTACACCTCTTTAAATAAAAATAACCTAGGCATATGCCTAGGTTTGTATATGAGAATAATATATATTTTAAAAAGACGGGTTTGCGGGGGAGCTTAAATTTGTGTATTACTTAAACAAATTTGGTATTCCTTCAAACATTGCTTTACAACAGCGTTTATAGTTTTTATGCATAAAGTAAAAATATAAAAGAAAATGAATGGAAAAATATACTACTCCGATAGTAGTTAATAACCATTGCCAGTAAATATGACGTGTAGTTTCAAAAAAAAGAAAATATATTGCTGCAAATATAACTACAGATAAATTAAATATGATTAGATACAATTCATTATGCGAGAATCGTAATCTTAAATTAACTAAAGAACCATCAGCACATTCTTGAGTATCCGCAATTATTAAGGGTACAAAAGTTCTTTTAAAGTAACCTTGCTTTTTTTGAAGCCAAACTTTATTATCTCTAGAGTATACATAGAAACTATCTTTGCTACCATCAAAACTTATTAAATCCAAAGAATTTGATATACCTTCTAATTTTTTCAATGCTTTATCAGCGCTTAGATTGGTTTTAAATGATGCTTGTTTGAAAAAGTAATCAGAAATGTCAAAAGAACTTTGTTTTTGTTCAATGCATTCTGGCTTAATGTCCAGTAGAATATTCAAAGCTTTAAGGGCAACTTTTATAGAGATTTTATGAAATAAATAAAAACCACCAAAAAACACTAGCATAAAAATTAAAAAATAGGGTTCTTTAGAAACAAACCAGTCTAAAGCACCTAAAATACCTTTATTCATAAAAACCCATATTATACTTGAGAGAAGATATACGAAAAAAGCCAAAAATACTAATAGTGGTATCCAATCATAATGTATATAAAGTCTTACTTTTGTGCAATTATTACAAGCTAAAACTTTGCCTGTGATGGTAGTTGGGGAGATATTTTGTATATACATATTCTCAAAAGTTTGATAAAAACTAAATGTATTGTTTTTCACTTTAGTTTTAAACATAACGCTAGTAGCATCATCAAAAAACACATTTATTTTACCATCTCTCCCCTGCATTTTATTTAAAATATCATCAGAAGAGAGAGTGGTTTTTAAAACCACTCTCGTACCTATTAAATTGTGAATGTCCATAAAAGACCTCCTGTTTAGTGGAGTAAATACTTACTACTTGTGAAAATTTTTCTACGTATACTATACTGAAAAGTTATAGTATAAAAAGTCAGCTGTTAAAATTTGCTTTAAATAAATCTGTTAATACTTTTATAATTCTTTTTTTACACCGCTTATAGTCAAATATTAGCCAAGAACACATAGCAAACACCAAGAAAAGTAACTCTATAGCCCCTATGTTAAAACCATTAATAATATTTTCTATTATTAAATAAATAATAAATGCTGAAAAAATACACATGAATAAAGCAGACCAAGGATTAAAATAAATAAAAAGGTTAATCTTAGAACCATCATCACAAGAGTAAACAGAGCCACTAACGTAAGCCGTGGCTTCGGTAAAACCATAACTTTCATAAATTAAAAAATGATTTTTTCTAATTTTCGTTACAAAAAGCCTTTTGTGACCATCAGCACCAAACAAAACCAATTTTCTTTGGGTGCTCTTTAGTAGATTTAATACTTCTTCAGTATTAAGAGTGGTTTTTAAAACCACTCTCGTACCTAGTAAATTGTAAATATCCATAAAATACCTCCTGCTTAGTGGAGTAAATACCAATTACTATTTTGAATTTCTGTATCTGTCATTCTAGGTGAGTTAATCCAAGGATCACCTGCTCTAGTTGACCAAATTTGATTTATTCCATTTCTCTTGCGTACAAGAACTGTAGAACCATTTGGATGCCTATATACCTTATAGTCATCGTTTGGATTATCCTGCATATACTTTACTTGTGCTTCATTATATGTGTCTTTAAAAATTTCTCCCATCTCTTGACCTTTATATTGTCCAATATGAAAAGCTGTGCCAACACTGGCTTCTATATCAAACGGTTTGTCTTTAGGTCCTATACCATAACCTATGCTACCACCTTTATTTACACTTATGCCACTTCTTCCTAAAGATCCTGAAACTCCAACTTTAGTATTTCCAACAACTGCGCTTGCGTTAAAATCAACCCCTTTAGGCAAAGTATTTTTAACGCCATTAGGATCATTTTGATCTACATTAGGTATTGTAAAAACCCCACCATCACCACTTAATTTTAACCTACTTGATATAACCGCAAAATTCCCCATGGTATAAACATTACTATTTCTATCCATTGCTAGACCAACCGTAACTCTTCCCAAAGAAACACTAACTACCGCTATTTGATTATAGTCTAAGCCTTTTGCACGTTCTTGTAATTTTAATAATCCTGCTTTTAGCGGACTGACATACGCAGTATTATGCTCGCCAGTTTGATTCCACCTAGTCGCCATCTCGGCAATTTCACCGCCTAGGTTAGAGCCTAGTCCTAGCGATATTCCTAAATGTTCACCTAACTGTCTTGAGAAGTTTATTACATCTCTATCACTAAAGCCGATAGTTTTTTTGTTCTTGTAGATTTGAGCTACTATTTCTTTGTTTATTTCTCCTAGCACTTCGCCTTGAATGTAATCACGTCCACACATCTTGGCGATCATTCCGCCTATTGTGCCGTGCATTGCTATTGCTCTTGGGTCGCTACTGGACATGCCATTTTGAGCAATTATATCGCCTACGTACTTATAAGCTTTTCTACCAAATCGTCTGGCATAATGAATGTTGTTTTCCTGTTGGGTATAAGTATCAATTTCTTTTGGTATATACCTATCAATAAACCCTCTTGCACCTCGCCAGTAATCACGTTCTTTTAGGGCTTGTTCAAAATTATTACGATTAACATAATCAGTAAAATTCAAAAATGAGTGCTCGCCGTACTGAGAGTAAGCTTTAGAGTAGTCTTGCATATTAAGAGAAGTATTATGTGGGCGATTATAATTTTTATTGTCTATATAATTCTCCATATACCTATAAATATCCTTCAACTCTTTTGAAGGTGAATAACTTTGATGAAAATGACCTCTATCAGGATGACCATAGCCGTACTTAAACTCATAGTTCAACCTTTCAATTCCATAGCCGTTTTCACTAATTTCCTTAACAATCCACCAAAAGGGCATATATGGGTACCTGTCGTAACACTCCATAGCCTTTAAAATCTCGTTTTTACTTATTTTTCTTACATTATTTGACACTTTCAAATCACTCCTTAATCAATATTTTTTACTTTAATTTACTAACCCTTAATATCTACTTAAAAACTCTCAAAACAAACCCCTCCAATCAATTACACACCGCTTTTAAACAAAACGAATAACAGCAGGGCAAAAAAATTTTCAAAACCACTCTTTCTACACGCAATGCACAAATTACTTGCAAAAAAAACCGCAACCAGCCTAGCTAATCACGAATGTGCAATTTGAAGTTATCTTTATCAAAATTATAATACGATATGTGTAAAAAGTCAAGTGAAACTTTGAAAACATACTTACTTTTTTAACCATTCTACTCTTCCTATTGCTTAAATATTTGTAAAATAATATAATTATTATGAATAATTGTGTGCAAATAGAAAAGGAAAACAAAATGACAAATACAGAACTTAAAAATTTAAAAGATACACTCTGGCAGTCCGCAGACATACTTCGTGCTGAATCTGGTTTAAAATCCAGCGAGTATGCAACACCCATTTTAGGTCTTATATTTTTGCGTTTTGCCCAGAGCAAATATAAACAATATGAAAAAGCTATTAACACCGAATACGAAAAACTAAAAGATACTAGAATGCAAAGAGATATAAGCGAAATCGCTATCGAAAAATGTGGCTTTTATCTTCCAAATGAAGCACGCTATGAATATCTACTCAATTTACCTGAAACAGAAAATATCCCTGAAAAAGTAAAACTTGCTATGATAGAAATCGAAAAATATACACCAGAACTTTTAGACACCTTACCCAAAGACGAATACTATGCAGTAGAAGGCAAAGACGCAAAAGCCGTTGTCAAAAAACTCCTCAAAACTTTCAAAGACATCCCAGATAACACAAGCATTGATATATTCGGTGAAATATACGAATACTTTCTTGGCAAATTTGCCCTTGCAGAAGGACAAGGTGGTGGTGAATTCTTCACCCCATCTAGTGTTGTTCGCTATATGGTAGAAGTCCTCTCCCCAGACGAAGGCGAAATATTCGACCCTGCCTGTGGCTCTGGCGGAATGTTTGTGCAAGTCGCAAATTACATAGCAAAACACAAAACACAAGGCAAAAACATAAATCTTCGTGCCTATGGTGTTGAAAAAACAGGTGCAACAGTGAAACTTGCCAAAATGAACCTTGCACTACACAACATCCGTGGCACAATAACAGAAGCAAACTCTTACGACAACGACCCATATAATTGTTTTTGCAGATTCGATTATGTAATGGCAAACCCACCATTCAATGTAGACGGAGTGGATCTTGAAACAGTAAAAAACCAAGCAAGATTTAACACCTATGGCGTACCGCAAAACAAAACAAAAGGTAACAAAACAGCAGGCAAAACAGTCCCTAACGCTAACTACCTATGGATTAACATGTTTGCAACATCACTCAAAGAACAAACAGGAAAAGCCGCACTCGTAATGGCAAACTCAGCATCAGATGCAGGCAATAGCGAAAAAGACATAAGAATAAAACTCATCCAAAGCGGCATCATAAGCCAGATGGTAACACTACCATCTAATATGTTCTCCACCGTTACACTACCTGCCACACTATGGTTTTTTGACGCTGCACACAAAAACAAAGACGAAATACTATTCATTGACGCACGAAACATATTTACACAAATCGACAGAGCGCACAGAAAATTCAGCGACGAACAAATCAAAAACCTTGCCATAATCTCAAGGCTCTACGAAGGCAAAACAAAAGAATTTACAAATCTAATTAAAGAATATAAAGACCAAATAAAAAGACTTGAACAAGGCGAGCAAATAGAAGAAAACAAAGACATCACCTATTGGCAAGCGCAAATAAACTGGCTACAAGAACGCTTCCCAGAAGGAAAATACAAAGACGTCATAGGACTTTGCAAAGCGGCAAAAATAGACGGCGAAGACGGCATCAAAGACCAAGACTACTCACTAAACCCTGGACGATACGTAGGAGTAGTAATTGAAGATGACGGACTGACAGAAAAAGAATTCAAAGAACAAATGCTCTTATTAAATGATGAACTAGAACAACTAAACATAGAGGCAAGAGAACTTGAAGACAAAATAGCAGCAAATTTAAAGGGGTTGTTTGAATGAAGAATTATCAGCAATTATTTAGTGATGTAAATTTAGTTAAACAAAATGGTGAATTCGATTTTAAGTATGCTTTTGATTGGCTTATGTCTATAAAAGATATTTATGATGTAACGGATTTTATAAAAGATATGCTTGATATTGAAAATTTGCTTTCTCAAAATCCTCAAAACCATATGGCAATATTTGAAAAAAGCGAAGAATTAAAAAGTAAATATCCGTTAGAAGTTTCTTTGATAAATGCATATAATAAACTCAAGGGTTTTACAATCGGAAACATCAACAACCAAGAACCTATTCCAGACCCCAAAAAACAACTACAACTATTTTATCAGTATCTACCCATTTTTGCTTTGACAAAAACAGGTATAAGTAAAATATTTGAAAGCCGTATTAAGCAGGAATTAAAAAGAGGCGGAATATATAATGACTAAGTGGAAGGAAAAAAGATTAGGCGATTTAATTAAAATTAATCCACAAACACTTTCATTATCTAAATATAATGGTAATATACAATATATTGACATTTCATCTGTTAATAGTGGTCAATTACAAGAATACAAAGAGTACCAAATTGAAGATGCACCAAGTAGAGCAAGAAGAATAATAAAACCTAATGATATTATAGTATCTACAGTAAGACCAAATTTGAAAGCATATTATTTTGTAAAAAAATGTCCTAGTAATGCAATCTGCTCAACTGGTTTTGCTGTGTTAAGAGCTAAAGAAGAAGCAAGCAGTAGATTTGTTTATTATTTAGTTACAGAAAATAGCTTTACTGATCATTTATCATTAGTAGCAAAAGGCTCTGCATATCCTGCTGTTGATAAAAAAGATTTCTTGAAGGCTAAAATATCCGTACCAGACCCTGCTACCCAAGAACGCATAGCGGAAATACTATCGGCTTATGATGATTTGATTGAGAACAACAACCGCAGAATAGAAGTATTGGAAAAAGCCGCACAAGACTTGTACAAAGAATGGTTTGTCCGTTTTCGTTTCCCTAACTACCAAAACACAAAGTTTGTCAACGGTCTGCCCGAGGGGTGGGAAGTGAAAAGAATATATGATTATGGACAAGTTGAAACAGGAAAAACTCCCCCAACAACAGATTTAAATAACTATGGTAACGAAATAATGTTTGTAAAAACGCCTGATATGCATGGTAATACATATATAACTGAAACAACAGAAATGTTATCAGAAAAAGGGCACAGAACTCAACCCAAAAAATTGTTACCACCTAATTCAATTTTAGTCAGTTGTATTGGTACTGGTGGCGTTGTTGCAATAAATGCTCAAAAAGCACATACAAATCAACAAATTAATTCAATTATAATAAATGATATTAAATATTTAGAATGGTTATATTTTACATGCAAATCATTGAGAAATACAATAGAGCTTTTCGGTGGAACTGGAGCTACAATGACCAATTTAAGTAAAGGTAAATTTGAAAAATTAAAGATTATTAATCCAAAACAAAAATTGGTTTATCATTTTCATGAAAAAACAAGCAATTTGTTAAATGAAATAAAAATTTTAATGAAACAAAACCAAAACCTAAAAAAACAACGTGATTTACTACTACCACGGTTAATGAGTGGTAATTTGGAGGTATGAATGTGGAAGCAATTACTGCATTTATTTCAATAATTATATCTTTTGCTGCTTTAATTATATCTATTTTAGCATTTCGCCAAAAAATACCTAATATAGAGATTGAAATAGAGAACGAAAAAACAGATTGTTTTTATGGTGCTACTAAGGTTAGGGAAGAGAAAGGAGTATTACAACTTTCAAGCTATGTCGTAATTGCAAATTTAAAAATTAAAAACAAGTCTTTGATACCAATAAATATTAGTGATATTTGGCTAGTATATGATGATATAAGATATGATTTAGCTGATTTTAATAATGAATACTGGGCAGAAATTGAATTATTTTTTGCAAATGAGCATTCATTTGACGACGAAAAGGAAACGAAACTTATTACAGATGGAAGCTATATAGATTACAAAAGAACTGGCTTAAGAGTACCTTTTAATATTGATGCCTATGGAGTAAAAAAAGCAACTTGTGTTTTTTTTCATTTTCCAAAACTTGATCTTGCAAATACAAAAGCTTATATTTTTATTGATACTGCAAAAAAAACTTTTAAAAAGAAAGTAATTCTTTATAAATATAATGTAGATTTTGATGCTGGTGAACGGAACGATATTGAAAAATTTGAAAACAGTTATTAATTTAAGTAGGGTCTATATAACACAAAAAAGCAAGAGGTGATAACATGCCAAACTTTATTTCAGAAGACAATATAGAGCAAGCGGCGATAAAAAAGCTTGTCCTAGATTGCGGTTATAATTCTTTAAACTGTATGACACAAAAGCCTGAAACTTTGCCTGATGGTAGCGGGCGTGAGCATAAAAAGCAGGTTGTTTTGCCGTCTAGTTTGCTAAGTAGTCTTTTGAAAATAAACCCACATTTGCCAGCACCTTGCGTGGAAAGTGTGGCAAATAGTTTGTGTATTACAACCTCTTTTACTGATTTGATGCAGGTAAATTATCAAAATTATCAAAAGATAAAGTATGGTGTTTCGGTTGAATATGAAGAAAACGGCAAGAAAAAGCTAGGCAGATTAAAGATAATCGATTTTGAAACGCCAGAGAATAACGATTTTACAGTTGTATCGCAAATGTGGATAAAAGGAGAGACGCATTTTCGCAGACCGGATTTGATACTTTATGTAAATGGTTTGCCGTTTGTTTTTATTGAGCTTAAAAATTCTAATATTCCTGTTAAAAATGCTTATGATATTAATCTAGCAAATTATTTAAAAGATATTCCTTATTTATTTAATTATAATCAAATTACGGTTATCTCAAATGGAACAAGTACTCGTCTTGGAAGTTTTTCGTCTGGATATGAGCATTTTTTTGAATGGTTGAAGGTAGAAGATGAAAAAGAAGACCCAGATCGCAGTTTTATTAGTGAGAATGCTATTAGCTTGGAATATTTGATAGATGGTCTTTTTAAAAAGCAGCGGTTGCTTGATTATATAGAAAACTTTATTTTGTATGACAGACAACGCATTAAAATTATTGCAAAAAATCATCAGTTTTTGGGTGTTAATAATGCGTTTAATTCTTTTGTCAAGCGCAAACAGTTAGGTGGCAAGCTTGGCGTTTTTTGGCATACTCAAGGGAGCGGTAAAAGTTATTCTATGGTTATGCTTGCAAGCAAGATTAAGTATAAGCTAGATGGCAATTTTACTTTTTTGGTTGTTACTGATAGGGATGATTTAGACGAGCAGATTTGGAAAAATTTTTGGCGCTGTGAATTTATGGGAGAAAAAGAAAATGTCCGCCCTGCCAATAGTGAGAAATTGCGTGAGGCACTTAAAACGAATAAGTCTATTTTGTTTACGCTTATTCATAAATTTCGCTATGATAAAGGTAGACCATACCCTATGTTGTCTACTCGTGATGATATTGTGGTCATTGTGGATGAAGCTCATAGGACGCAATATAAGGATTTGGCTGAAAACATGCGCAAGGGTTTACCAAATGCACAATACTTGGCTTTTACTGGCACGCCGCTTTTGGGGTCAAAACGTCTTACAAACTCGTGGTTTGGTGATTATGTTTCCGAGTATAATTTTGCTGAAAGTATAAAAGATAATGCGACTGTTCCTCTTTATTATGTCAATGGTATGAAAGAGGTTATGTTGCAAAATGAGTATTTAGATGCTGATTTTGCTGAGATTTTGGAAGAGGAGAATTTGAATGATTTAGAAATAAATCGTCTTGAGAATGCTTTTGCTCGTGAGCTTGAAATTATAAAGCGTGATGATCGTTTAGAAAAAATTGCACAGCATATTGTTTACCATTTCCCACGTCGTGGTTTTTTAGGCAAGGGGATGGTTATTTCTGTTGATAAATTTACTGTTGTCAGGATGTATGACAAGGTTTTGCATTATTGGAAAGAAGAAATAAAAAATTTGAATGTGCAGATAGGCAAAACTAAAGATGAGGCTGAGCGTGCTGAACTTAAGCGGATGGTCAATTATATGCGTAGTGTGCAGATGGCTGTTGTTATTAGTGAAGAGGACAAGGAAGAGGAGAAGTTTAATAAAGAGGGTTTGTCTGTTAAGTATCATCGTGAACGGATGAATAAGATTGATGAAAACGGATTGGATATTGAGGATAATTTTAAAAATCCTGAACATCCATTACAGTTGGTATTTGTTTGTTCGATGTGGTTGACAGGTTTTGATGCACCTTCTGTGTCTACGTTGTATCTTGATAAGCCTATGAAAGGGCATACTCTTATGCAAACAATAGCTCGTGCCAACAGAGTTTATCCTGGAAAGAAAAATGGAACTGTTATTGGGTATCTTGATGTATTTAAATCTTTGAAGAAAGCTTTAGTTGATTATGCCTCTGATGATAGTGAAGATATACCTGTAAAAGAAATTGATAAGCTGTTTAATCAGCTCATAGAGGTTATTGAAACAACAAAAAGTTTTTGTAAACTACACGGCGTTGACTTACAAAAAATAGTTAATAATGAAGAGGTATTTGAAAATTTATCCGATTTTGAAGCGTTTGCGGATATTATTGTGTCTAATGATGAGATTAAAAATGAGTTTCGTGTGTGTGCAAATACGGTTAAAAGCATATACGATTCGCTTAGACCTGATATTTTTAAGATGAATTTTGAGCCAAAGTACAAAGATGCTATTTTGTATTTGAAAGATATTATTGATGGGCGAATTCGTCCTGAAAAGTTAGAGAGTGCTAAGGCGAGAATAAAAGAGTTGCTTGATCAAAGTATTATTGCTGCTACAGATGAAGATCAAAAGAATGCAAAAGGCACAGAATTGATATTTGCCACTACTGAGCCGATTGATTTGTCAAAGCTAGATATTGATGAACTAGGAGAGCAGTTTAAGCAAGTAAAATATAAGAATCTCGAAATTGCTAATTTACGTGAATTTATCGAGAGGAAATTGGCACAAATGATGAAACAAAATGTATCTAGGGGAGCTTTTGCAGAGCGTTTTCGCAATATAATAGATGAATATAACTCTGGTGGCGCCCAAAATGATGAATTCTATAAAAAACTACTCAAATTTATGAAAGAACTTAAAGCAGAAGAAGCAAGGCATATTTCAGAAGAATTGACAGAAACAGAACTTGAACTTTACGATTTACTGCAAAAAGATAAGCTTACTAAAGAAGAACTTAAAAAAGTGAAACTTGCTGCTAAAGAGCTTTACAATACTCTGAAAAATAAGAAAAAAGAGCTTTTTGTAGTGGGTTGGGAAAAAGACGAACAACCAAAAGAAAAAGTCAGAAACGAAATTATGACTGTTCTTAATAATTGCTTGCCTGAAAGCTATGATAGAGAAGTCTTTTCAAATAAAACCAATCTTATTTTTAGCCATATACTTGATAAAGCTATAACGGGAATGCTTTGGGTTGCTTGATGCTGCAAGATAAAAATATCCTTAAAAGTTTTTAGACCTGTTTAGTTAATGGTATTTATTAGGTTTATAGCAAGTTTTTATTGTCAGTCCAGAGTCTAATAATATATGAGAATAAACTATAAGGAGTGATAGGGGTGAAGGTTCATTATTTTCAGAGGTACCATGGTAAAGAGAATGTTGCTACAGCAAATACAATGTTGTTGTTATCTCGTTTGTATCATTATTCTTCGGATAAGTTTTTTGCTTTCTTAAAGTCAGATTTTTTTTCTAATTCCTTTGGAGAATCTGAAATTGCTTTTAACCTACAAGAAAAAACTAATGATATTGTACTTGATGCTACTATAACACAGCCGAGTTTTAAAATTGTTGTAGAGACAAAGCTGTCTGATTGGTTTTACTCGGAACAGTTTGAGCGTTATTTAAATGCTTTTGGTGATGAAAAGTATAAGGTAATGATTACATTAGCTCCTGAGCTTATGAAAGAAGATAAAAAGAAAATTTTTGATGAAAAATTGAAAAGCTATAATTATAATAAAGGTAAGACTAGCTCTATTATTCATGTTAATACAACATTTGATGAATTAACAAAAGCAATAGAGGAAGTAGTTGAAGATAGAGACTATGAAATGAGGGATATTTTAGATGATTATAGGGATTACTGCTATAACGATAATCTTATTATAAATTCGGACTCATGGAAATTTATGAGGATGCAGTTGGCAGGTACGACTTTGGATTTTAATAAAAGGGAGAATGTTTATTATGATAAAATTGAACGTGGTTTTAGACCTCATGATTATTTAGGTTTATATAAAAATAAGAGTGTACGTGCATTTGGTAAAATTTGTGCTCGAATTCTAGCGATTAAAACTGAAAAAGGGATGCAATACGATAAAGAAGATGGAGATGTGACAGATGAAAGAAAGGAACAGATTTGTCTTGCTATTGAAGATGGTATTAATTATGGCTATGATTTAAGTAGTATTAAGCATAGATATTTTTTTGTTGAAAAATTTTATGAAACTGATTTTAAGAAAAATACGTCTAGAGCACCTATGGGTTCACGTATATTTGATTTAACAGCAATACTTGAAAAAGAAAAACTGCCTTCAACACAGGAGATTGCAGAATTGTTAAAGAATAAAACATGGGGTTAAAAAATAGGCATTGATGAATAAATGAAGATATATAGTGTATAGGTATTGCTTCAATAATTAAATGCAATTTAATATATAGATAATTTTTATATCGACAATACTATACGAACACACCGTAATGTTATCTAATATTAGGAAAACTGCCAATATTAAACGCTATGGAAGACCACTAGAGTAGTTAAAAACGAAACCGCAAAATCAAAAAAGCTCTGTACTAAACCGTTTGATAGGAGCAATCTTCTAATCATCTCTCTTTAAAATATAATTGCTACTAGAAAAGATAAACAAATGTTGTTTATTATCAGTATGGACAAATATAATAGCATAGTTAGAGTAATATTTGATTAATATTAGATTTTCAGATGATTGAAAGGATGTTGAAAATGCCAAAAGCAAATAAGACAACTATACAAGCTAAAGGGCTATCTATTTCTGTACAATCGGCAAAAGAAGCTGATTATATATGTATTACGGATATTGCAAAATATAAAAGCGATGACCCAACAGCAGTTATACAAAACTGGCTACGCAATCGTGATACAATTGAATTTATTGGCTTATGGGAACAACTTAATAATCCTGATTTTAAACACCTCGATTTCGAGGGGTTTAAAAATAAAGCAGGCTCAAATGCTTTCACGCTTTCGCCACAAAAATGGATTAAAGAAACAAATGCTATTGGACTACGTTCTTCTTCTGGCAGATATGGTGGAACATTTGCTCATGTTGATATAGCAATGGAATTTGCCTCGTGGATTTCACCTGAATTTAAACTCTATATTATCAAGGATTACCAAAGACTTAAAACAGATGAAAACCATCGCCAACAACTTGAGTGGAATGCAAAACGTGAACTTGCTAAAATTAACTACCGTATACACACTGATGCAATCAAAAAACATATTATACCAAAAGAATTGAGCAAACAACAACTTATTTTTACTTATGCAAGCGAAGCGGATATTTTAAACGTAGCTTTATTCGGTATGACAGCCAAACAGTGGAGGGAGAACAACCCTAAACTTGACAGAAACATTCGAGATTATGCTGATATTATACACTTGATTGTGCTTGTAAATCTTGAAAGCATGAATGCTGAACTAATAAAACAAGGTCTCTCGCAATCTGATAGGCTTGCATACCTAAATAAGATGGCAATTGAGCAAATGACTTCTTTACTAAAGAGCTCAGAAATTGAAAAAGCAAGTAAAAAATTGTTAAAGTGAAAAATATAAAGAAGAATGTGGAATAAAACCACATAAAACAGCCTAAAACAAAACCTTTTTGGTGGGGCAATTGGTGGGGCAGTAGTGGTTAAAAATAGATGAAACTAGTTTTATCATAATACAAAAATACATATTGAGAAGCATTGAAAATACAGGTTTTTTGAAAAATGGTGAAAATAGATAAAAGTAGCTTATCATATTCCTAAACCGTTGGTCGGGGGTTCAATTCCCTCCGGGCGCACCATGTAAAAAAGTACCGTCAAACATTTGTTTGGCGGTTTTTTGTTATATGTAGGGTTTTTGTAATTGAATATATTTTATTAAATTCGCATTTGAAAAATGATTGTAATTTAAGATAGTGTTTTAAAAGTTTTCAACATATCTACAAAAGAGTTGTAATAGAGGTCTTTTTTGTCAAAATCTGAGTGCAACCAAAAAAGATATAGCTTATCGTTAGCAAAAGTATATGCTTGGCAGTTAAATTTTAATGTATTAGATTCTTGATAGGTGAATTCTACTATTGCATATTCTTTATCTTCAACTTGTAGATACTTATTGTCCAATAATTTAAAATTATTTTCTTTAAAAGATGTTTCAGCTTTTGATACAAGTTTTCTCAGCAGTTCAGATTTTTCTGACGTGCTTAGTTTTGCCAAAGATTTTATTTGATGAGATTTAAAATTTAGTTCTGAAAAAGGGAGTGTTAGCATTATTATTAAAGCTTCAATATCTTTATCTTCAGCTTTTTCATTCATGATATGTAATATTCCTATGTTGGCATTTCCCATACTTGGCATCAAAAAGGTAAATTTATATGGAAATATTATTTGAAAATTATATTCGTTATTTTTATATATTTTATCTCCAGAAGCAGTTTCGTCAAATATTTTTGCAGTGTACGAAGTAACTGGGCTTTTGGCTGAAGTTTGAGGTGTGGTTTTGGTTATATAAGAATAAAGCTGAAAAGAACTCAATGTAATTATTAAAGCTAACAAAATATAATTTTTCATTTTTCAATAATACTCCATAGTTTTCTATAATCTTCTACCTGTTTTAGCAAATTCGGCGGTTATTGTAAATAGGGCATCTGTTGATGAGTTTAGTGCTGTTTCGCATGAATCTTGAATGACGCCTATTATAAAGCCAACACCTACAACTTGCATTGCGATGTCATTGGATATACCAAATAAGCTACATGCTAGAGGTATTAAAAGTAGTGATCCGCCAGCGACACCCGATGCTCCGCAAGCGCTTATAGCTGCGATTGCGCTTAGTAATATTGCGGTTGAAAAATCGACTGGTATATTTAGTGTGTTTACTGCGGCTAGTGTGAGGATTGCTATTGTTATGGCAGCGCCTTCCATATTGATTGTAGCGCCAAGTGGTATTGATATGCTGTAAGTGTCTTTGTCTATGTTCACCTCTTCGCATAAAGCCATATTAACTGGTATATTTGCGGCAGAACTTCTAGTGAAAAAGGCTGTTATACCGCTTTGTTTTAGGCATTTGAAAACTAGTGGATAGGGGTTTTTACGAAGACAGACATAAACGATAAATGGATTTACAACTAGTGCCATAAATGCCATACAACCCACAAGTAGCAAAACAAGTTTTAAGTAGCTGTAAAGTGAGGCGATTCCGCTTGTAGATATTGCTTCAAATACTAGCCCCATAATGCCAAATGGTGCAAAGTTGATAATCCATCTGACTATTTTAGATACTGCTTGCGCTAGATCTTCAATGATTGTTTTAGTGGTATTTTGAGCTTGGCGAAGGGCAAGACCAAGCATTGTCGCCCAAGATAAAATGCCGATATAGTTGGCGTTGTACAGGGCAGAAATAGGGTTTGAAATTATACTCATGAATATGTTTTTGAATACTTCAATGACATTACTAGGTGGTGTGGCATTATTTACTCCTTGAGTAAATATAAGTTGTAAAGGAAACAAAAAGCTTGCGATAACCGCCAAAAAAGAGGCGGCGAAAGTGCCGATAAGGTATAAAATTAAAATTGATTTGATGTTTGTCTGTTGACCTGTTTTGTGCTGCGATATGGCACTTGTTACTAAAATAAATACCAAAACAGGCGCAACTGCTTTTAAAGCACCAACAAATAAAGTTCCTAAAATTGTTATGCCGACAAGGTGTTTAGGTGCAAGTATTGCTAGAATAATGCCAATACTAAGTCCGACGAGTATGCGTTTTATTAAGTTTATTTGTGTCCATTTTAACCATAAATTATTCATTTTTATCTCCTAAGTTTATTCTTATATTATTTTACAAAATTCAACGCTTGTTGTTGAGTTTTTATTTTTTGTGATAACTCCTCAATGCCTTTAGTTAAAAATTCGTGTACTAGATATTTAGGCTCAATTTTTTGAATGATTTTTTGAACACACGTATCTGTAAATGGCTTATGTGGGTCGATTTTATTTATATATTCAAAAGCATTTTTTATTGTTGTAGGCTTTGTGTGCAGATTTTGTTTTATTATTTCACCTGTCAAGCTTTGATGCAAGTGTATGCCGCATATTTGATTTTTATACATTCCTAGATTATCAATGATTTTTAGTATGTATTCGACTGCTTGCTCTTGAGTTTTTAAGTCTGGGTTTGTATTGATTAAATGACCAGTATCAAGCATTATACCGCAGTTTTGGTGATTTATATTTGTAAATAGTTTATCTAAAACTCTAGGATTTGTAAGCGTCATTCCCGGCCACCAAAGGTTTTCAAATAATAGCTGTGTTTGTGGTTTAATATGTTTGCTAAAGTTATTTATTAAATCAATTGTTGCATCAATTACTTTTTCATCACTGTAGTAGTGATTACGATCATATACTTCGCTAAAGCGACTATTTGATACATGAAAGACCATATATTTTAAATTGTCTACAGTTTGTGATTGTATAATGTTTTTAGAAAAATTCTCCAGCCATCTGTCTTTATCAAGTGTTAGATAATGCTGTTTAAATTCCTCTACTGACGAGTATTCACTCTTTAGTGCTTTGGTATTATCATGCCAAAAATCCAGCCAATCGCCCCAAAACCAAAGGTGAGTACCAAAGATTATATTGTCAGGGAAAGTGGCTTCATCCCATTTTTCTACAAACACCATTTCCAAACCGTCTAATTGGAACTCGGCTAAGAATTTTGTCAATAGATTAATATCGCTTTTGAAAATGTTATTTTCACCTGAATAATTGGAAATATTTGTCAATTGGAGCATAAAAAAACCTACTTACTATCAATATATTTAAAATCAAGATTATTATAAAATTTTTAGTAGATTTGTTCAATGAAATTTTAAGATATTGTGTAATTTATATTGTTGATGTAAAATTAGTTTATAAAAAGTACTAAACTGAACAATCAAAAATATTTACTGTAAAGGAGTGATTTTTCTGAGATTTGCTGATTTGTACAAAAAAGTTATAGACGAGGAATTTGGTGGTTATTATCATGAAAAATTTGATATTAACCAGCTAAACTGTTTGCTTCGTGTAGAAAAATCGCCCGTCGATTGGCTTATTACAGAAAGACTGCTTGCTCTATCTAAATCTAAAGATGCTTTTCATCCATCGCACGAAACTTTAGCTGTTTTAGAAGCGCTGAGCAAAAAGACCCATTTTATGCAGATTATTATTGCACCGGCGTTTTTAGGTCAATTTAGTAACATTGTCACTCCTGGTATGCTGCGTCAAGCTTTTAAGAAGATGGGTTTTGATGGAATGATTGAAGCAGCTATTTTTGCCGACATTCTAACTTTAAAGGAAGCTTTAGAATTTGAGCACAATATAAAAGATGAAAAAGATTTTCAACTGGCAAGCTGCTGTTGTCCTATGTGGATTGCAATGATTAAAAAGCTCTATCCACAATTTATTTCTCATCTACCAAAGACCGTCTCGCCGATGATTGCGGCAGGTAGGACTATAAAACTACTTCATCCTGGTACGGTTACGGTTTTTGTCGGTCCGTGTATTGCTAAAAAAATGGAGGCAAAAGAAGCTGACATTGCAGGTGCTATCGATTATGTACTCACTTTTCAAGAAGTAAAAGAGCTTATCCGTATTTTTGAGATTGATTTAGAAAGCATTGATGCTAGCGAAAAAGAATTTTCTTCAAAGGCAGGTCGTATTTATGCCTATTCCGGAGGGGTAAGTAGAGCGGTTGAGAGAACGCTAGAAAGGCTCGATTGTAGTAGACCTATGCCGATAA
>CAZKFG010000039.1:0-22362 GCA_964551985.1 uncultured Acidaminococcales bacterium | reverse complement strand
AGATAAGCTACTTTAAACAGTAATTCTTATGGTAAATATTTAGCATCTCTCAACATTACACAACCTAGACCTGGGTATACAAGTCCAAATTTGTGTCCAGACGTACTTATAGAGATAACGTTTTCCAATCTAAAATCCCATGTTAATTTAGGATTGACAAATGGCAAGTATAATCCTCCTGACGCCGCGTCAACATGGATGTGCACTGGTATTTTGGCAGTTTTATTGTATGCACTTAATTTATCGTTTATTGCAACAATGTCATCAAATCCGCCTGTATAGGTAATACCCACTATTGGCACTACACCTATTGTATATTCATCACAAGCTTTTATTACATCATCAGGGTTTAGTTTTAAGCAGTCTTTTGTCATTGGCAATTCACGCAATTCAACATCCCAATATACACAGAATTTTTCCCAAACTACTTGAAAACCAGAGCTTACTATTAGATTAGGTTTTTTAGCATTAATATCAATCCCTAGCTCTTGAGCTTTTTTGCGCCAACGAAACTTCATTGCCATACCACCTAGCATACAAGCTTCTGAGGAGCCAACAGTTGATGTACCCATATATTGCTCTTTTTTAGGTGCATTCCACAAATCAGCAATGATTTTTACGCAGCGTTTTTCTATTTCGCAAGTTTGTGGATATTCAGCCTTATCAATAGCGTTAGTTGCAATAGTATCAATCATTATCTGTTTTGCATTTGGCTCCATATATGTTTGTACAAAGGTTGCCAAATTGTATCTTGGATTACCATCGTGCATTATTTCGTCTGCTACCAAGCGATAGGCAATATCAGGATTCACAGAATTTTTACCTATTTTATCCTTTGGAAGTAATACGTCTGACTCTAAACTTCCATAAAGTGGTGTTGTAGAGTCATCTGCTTTAAAAACATAAGTTTCCTTTTTACTATGTAACATAATAATCAATCCTCCTAAAATATATTTAAGTCAAGTCTGTCGCAAAGATATTTTAATATTTCTATCCCTGCCAAACTATTGCCTTGCTCGTCTAAAGCTGGCGAAAATACTGCAATACCCATTTTTTTGTTAGGTACAGGACAAATTATCCCACCACCTACGCCGGATTTTCCAGGTAATCCTACATCATCTAAAAATTGTCCTGACTGGTCATACAGTCCACAAGTGGCCATAAGTCCTGTTACAATTTTTGCTTGTTTTGAGCTTATTACTCTCTCTCCTGTTGTAAGAAGCCCACCAGAAGCAAAAAATCTTGCCAAATTAGCTAATGCTACAACATTAACAAGAACTGAACATTGACGAAAATATACATCAAGTACATCTTCAACAACTGCGTGACCTAAAACTCCTTTACCTTTCATAAAATAAGCTAATGCTCTATTAATATCGCCAGTAGAGCGCTCACTAAGATATATATGACTGTCTAGTTTCAAGCTATTATCCTGGCAAATGTTTTGCATAAAAGCAAGTAATCTGTCAAACACATCATCAGGATTAGAGCCTTTAATTAGTGAAGTCGTCATTATCGCACCAGCATTTATTAAAGGATTTTTAGGTAAATGATCAGAAGATAATTCTAGTTTTACAATAGAATTAAAAGGATCACCTGACGGTTCTTTGTGAACATGTTCAAACAGTTTATCTTCACCATTGTCTGCCAAACATAGAGCTAGTGCTGCTGTTTTAGATATACTTTCAAGCGCAAAACTAATATCTGTGTCACCTGCTTTTACGATACTCCCATCAGATTTAACGATTGCTACCGCTAAATAATCCGGATTGACTAACGCAAGTTCAGGTATGTAGTCTGCTACCTTTCCTTTTTTAGTAAGCGGTCTGAATTTGTCTAAAACATCTGCTAACTCTTTGTCACTAATCATTTTGAATCACCTTGTTTTTCTTCTTTTGCTTCATCTTGTGCTTTAGGTACTATGTTCATTTCACTAAGTACCTTAGGATTAGTTAAGAAACTATCTTTCATTGCTTCTTTTGCTGCTGATTGCAATTGTGCTGTTGCATTTTTATCTCTAAAATGACAGATTACAAATGGCAATATTGCTACAATGACAAAGCCTGTGATTAGAATAGTCAAATATTCTCCTGTATTGCCTCCAGGTATGCCAGATGGTGGAAAAAAAGAAATTATAAATGCCACAAGCGATGTTAAAAAGCCTATTGCAGCAACAACAGTTTGAGTTGTCATTCCACCTGGTATTTGGTATCCTGCTTGTTCTGCTAATTCTTTTTTCTTATATATCAACATAAAATAACCTATAAATAAAAGCAAATACGCCATCAAATAAATTACAACCGTCATAGACATTGCTGTCATAAATGACATATTACTTGACCCACCACCTAAAGTTAAAACAACCGACCAAATTGTTACTATAACGCCTTGGAACATAACTAGTGGCACAGGAACATCGTGTTCGTTTACTTTTTTAAACATTGACGGAATTATGCCTTTTTCTGCTACTGTATACATAGCGCGAGATGGTCCTACTATCCATGCACTGACTTCTGCTAAAGCACCAAGACCCAGTAATGCTGCAATAACTCTGACTATCCAATCTAGATTATCACCATAATGATTAATCAAAACAGCAAAAGCTTGGTTTACGCCAGAATTTAAGTTTAGTTGATTATGTGGAATAACCGCAGCTATTGACAAGCCGCCTAGAGAACTAAGGCCCATAGCAACTATTACTAGCATAAAAATAGCAATTGGATATTGTGTTTTTGGATTTTGCATTTCATTGGCATGTGAAGCAGAAGCTTCTACGCCCATATAGCTTAAGATAAATGACACCATAATAACCAAAGCATTTATATTAGTAAAATCAGGAAAAAAGCTATTAAAACTTATATCCATATTTACTTTATTACCACTAACGACATAAATAGTTGCCAAAGTAATCAAAATAAACGCAGGTATTACAATACCGAAAATGAAACCTATTTTGGCAATTTTAGCTGTGTACTTAGTTCCACCTAATTGAGAAAAGGTAAGAAACCAAAAAATTATCAAAATAGAAATAAGCTTAATATGCGCATTAGAGCTAAATCCTGGCCAATCTAGAACATACGAAAAAGCGCCATTTATAAAATAAAGCATCGGTACAAAACCAACTGTTATTTGGAAAAACTGATAAAAAATAGCTGCAAATCCTAGTCGTTCATGCAAAGTACCAGATACCCAAGTAAAAACGCCACCTGTTTCCCAACCTGGTATAGTTGCCATTTGAGCCGCGCAGAGAGCTACAGGAATAAACCATAAAAGCCCGCCTACAATCAAGAAAAATAACAAAGAAAATCCACTAGTGGCAAAGGTTGGATACTCGTAAACCGCCATTACCATTGAAGCAGTTATTGTAAAAAAACCAAACAAGGTCAACTGCTTTTGTCCACTTGAAGCCATAATAAAACCTCCTTATTTTATTTATCTATTACAAATAGCATAGCTATTTATAATCCATGTTTTTTACGACAAAAAGTTTATATAAAACAAGACCAATAAATAGCCCCAACGCACCAAACATCAGCTTTTCCGCTCCTGCTTGAGTAAGCAGCCAAAAAGATACTAAAAGCGCCAGAACCGGAATTACACTGCCAAAAGGCATTTTATAGCCAGCTTCCGGAATACTTTGTTTTTTACGTAAAATAAGTACTGACAATGCTGTTGGAATATATTCAACTAATCTTGCTACAACCGTAAGACCTGCTAGAAAAATGAAATTACCATAAGTCGCTAACATAATTACAATAAGAGTAGTTAAAAAAATTGCGTAACCATAAGTACCAAAACGACTTTTCTTTTTAATCAAAGCAGGTAAATAATTGTTTTGAGCCAAAGCTTGTGCTGAGTGTGGAACAATAAAACTAAGTGCCATCGTAATCCCTCCTATAGAAACAAGAGAACCTATGGTAATAAATATAAAGCCTGTCTGTCCAAACATAGCGCCAAAAGCTGTAGCTATTGGTACAGAAGTATATTTCAAGCTATCACCCAAAACACCAATAGATACAAGCATAACAAGTAAATAAAAAATACTACAAAAACCAATAGCACCAATTATTGCTCGAGGCAAATCGCGTCTTGGATTATCCATATCCTCTGATGCCACTGCCATCAAATCAAAGCCTGTAAAAGCATAAAAAATTGTAAGTGTTGCAATACCAAACATTCCGCCATCTAGTCCCATGAAAATTTTTGGAACAACAGGTGTAAAATCAACACTTTTAATAAAGAAAGTTCCTAATATAACAAAAGCAAAAAGCGGAACAAGTTTGCTTACCGTAATTAAATTGTTAAGTACCTTAGAGAATTTAACACCAAAATAATTAAGTAAACCCAGAGCAGTACAAATAATTACAACAGAAATTTTATTAAAAAATCCATCAGCAAAAATTGGATGCAAGCTAGATAAAGCCGTCAAAAACCCCTGTACTTCAGCAGCAAAACCAGCAATTCCAATAAACCAAGTAAAAAGCCCTACCTCAAATCCGGCAAAATTACCAAATGCCGCCTTAGCATACACAAAAGCAGAACCATTACTAGAAAACCGACTTGCGTTTTCCGCAAAACAAAGAGCTAAGCATAGTGCCAAAAATCCATTTAAAAAAATCACCAAAATACTTGCTAATCCCACGTCTGCATACGCTTTGTTTGGCAACAAAAAAATCCCTGATCCAATAATAGAATTAATCCCTAAAAAAAATACACTCCAAAAGCCTAATTTTTTCACACCACTACTATCAATACCACTCATACAAACCACCTTCACTTTTTAAAAATGCAAATAGTAATTATATAATACTTTTCTTGTTTATAGTATCATTAACTTACTATTATTTCAAGTATTTTAAAAAGAAAAACAAAAAACCAGCTTATCCGCTGGCTTTAAATGATATACATAAACTTTAAATAATGATTCAAAACAAAAGAACACCAACATTGTTGGTGTTCTAATTATTGTTAAGCAAATATATCAAGTAGTGCGCCTCTTTGATTTTGTGGGTATATTTTCGTAAAGTTCGACTGATATACTTCATTGATTATTTGTTTTTTGGAAGTTTGAGCCTGTCTAAAAGCTTCTTGCCCTTTTTGTGCCAAGCTACTTACTAGCCTCATAGCTCTTGTTCTTTCTTTCGGGTCAGAAAAAGCCGAAGTCATTTTCTTTTCATCAACTTTTAATGTACCATTTTTATCAAAACTAATACCTATGTTGGCCATTTCTCCGGCATCAAAACTATTGATTTTAAGAGTTTTTGCAAGCCCAGCTACTTTTCTGGATGCAGGCATATCAGCTAGTGAGTTCATAACTTTATTTAAGCTATCTACAAAACCACTAACCAAGCTTGTCGCAGAAGCACCATCATAACTAGAAGACACTTTAGATGTGCCAACACTCTTTAGCTCTAAATTAATCCTACCATCACTTGTCTTTACTTTATTAGAATCCGAAGTATAGTCTCTACCATTGATACTATATTTAGCATCTGTAGCTGATACCGTTTTATTTATACCGAGACTTGATATATCAGTGCCTTTAATATCAAAAGAATTTTTAACACCTGTACTACCAGACATTACAAGCGATATATTGCCATCTTCACCTGTCTTAACAGATGCACTAACGCCTGTTTTAGAAGAGTTGATAGCTTTGGCAATTTTATCTAAGGCTGATTTATTAGTGTCATCTTTAGTAATATCAACAGATAAATCAACCGTTTTACCAACAACATCAAGTGAAAAACTTTTTTTACCTTCCCCCATAACTGATAAATCGCTAGATTTCAAGTTAGTTGATTGATTTGTTTGACCTGTTGCTAATTGTTTAACATTAACATCATAACTCAATGAAGAATTTATCGCTGTAGAGCTTGCCGAAACTACTTTATCATCTGAAGAGATAGCTTGTGCACGATTAAATGCAGGTGCATTTATAAAACTAATTGCACGAGCAGACTCAGACATAGACTTCATATCAGTCAAAAGATTGGTAGTTTGCGCTAAGGAGGCATTATAAGAACCCATTAGATTAACTACTAAAGAGTTATTTTGACTTTTTATAGCCTGTAAATCAAATCCAGAGGAATTATTTAACAAACCAAGCGGATTGCTTGAATAGCCTTTATATAGCCAACTATTTACTCCGTTGCTAGCTGCGCCAATCATGAAAATCACATCCTAAAATTAATTACACTTCTCTATATTTAGTATACAAGTTGCTAAATATTTTGTCAATAAATTTAGCTTTTTTCTAATCTTTAATTATAAGAAGTTGCAATTAAAAAAAGTTGTATATAAATTGATAAAGAAGCTATAAATTGAGCTGCCGAACCCATATCTTTAGCTTTTTTAGCTAAAATATGCCAATCTGTAGTAGCCAAATCAACAATATTTTCTATAGATGAATTGAGAAGTTCTACTATAAAAGTAAGTGCTATAGAAAGCAAAATAATTGCTTGTTGGGCATAAGTAAAAGACAAATTCATCATTAGAAGAATAATCAACATCGCTTGCAATGTAATTATTTTAAACGCCATTTCTTCTTTGAAAGCAATTTTTAAACCATCTACAGAATAGAAAAAAGCATTTTTGATATGTGATAACATAAATTGTCACCTGCCTACTTCCGGAAAAGTAACTTTAAACAAAGAACCCTTTCCTAATACACTGCTTACTTTAATTGTACCGCCACACTTTTCAAGAAGCGCCCAAACAATAGAAAGTCCTAGTCCACTGCCGCTTTCTTTTTTAGAACGTGCTTTATCAACACGATAAAAACGCTCAAAAATGCGTTTTTGTTCGTCACTTTCAATACCTATACCAGTATCTTCTACTGTAAGAACAAGTTTTCTCTCTTTTTGATTGTCAATTTTCAGCCCCACTAATACCTGTCCACCATTTAAAGTGTACTTTATAGCATTATCCAAGAGAATATACAATATTTGGGCAAGCACTTCATTATTTGTGCGCCAAATTACAGGTTCACTGTTTAGTAATGATAATTTAATATTTTTAGCATTCGCAAGTGGTTGCAATTTATCAAGCGCCAAAATAGCGATTTTCATTACGTCTTCTTCTTTGAATATGTCTATATCATTTTCATCAACTTTAGATAAATTCAAAAGACTATCCACAAGTCTAGACATTTTTCTAATTTCTTCTTGAATATCTTGCAATATTTTTTCATTTTCCTGTAAAAGTGGTTGTCTAGTGTCAGTTTTTATCAGTTCAGTCCCAGCCAGCATAATACTCAAAGGGGTACGTAGCTCATGTGAAGCATCTGTAATAAACTGCTTTTGCCTCAAAATAGCTTCCTCTACTGGAAGCATTGCCTTATGTGCAAACTTTTTACCATAATAAAATAACAAAAACGCAAAACAAACAATTATAATAGCAGAAAAAATAGTCATCTGTTTTAGTATTGATACAATAATAGTTACATCTTTACCCGCATAAATTGTGCCATAAAAAATCCCATCTTTAATGATATCTTGCTTAACAAAAAATAATCTATGATGATGCTCTTGTTCTTTTACCTTGTAAGATAGCAAAACAGGTTCGGAAAAATCTTTCTCTGCTATATGTATTTTAGACCATTTTTCAATGTCTTTTGTTACCAGAGTAAGAGGATATACTTCCCCATTAGGAAGCTTTATAAGAGAAAACATCCGCAAAGCATTTAAAGTCTCTTCTAATGACGCCTCACTATCATCAATTGCTTCTTTAGCCATATTATGTGTATAAAACAAATTTTTTTCAAGAATAGCTATATATTCTGTTACTTCTTCTTTGGCAAAGGTGATTGCTTCAATTTTTTCGTTATTATAAATTGTCCAAGTCATAAGTGACAAAAAGCATATTACCATAGCAGTAAACAGCATAACAGTGACAGTTACATAATATTTTGTAAGACTTCGACCAGTAGTTTCAAACATCTTTTTCCTCCCACCGATAACCGACAGATCTTATATTATGTATAAACTGTTTGTTTTTAATTTGCTCTAGTTTTTTACGAATCATCTTGATATAAACATCAACAGAATTATTTGATACATCCTTTTCAAGTCCCCAAACACGATCAAATAATATATCTCTTGAAACAACTTGACCAGCATTTCGTGCTAATATCTCTATTATTTGAAATTCACGCACTGTAAGTTTGATGCTAAAGCCATTATAAGTTATTGTTTTTTCGCTGCAGTTGAATTTACAGCCTTCGACATCAAAAATATCGTTATTAAAAGTATGTTGAGCTCGTCTGCTTAAAGCATGTACCCTTGCATAAAGCTCATCAAGTTCAAAAGGTTTGATAAGGTAATCATCTGCACCGCAAGCAAAACCATCAATTTTATCTTGCAATGTAGTTCTGGCAGTAAGCATAAGTATTCCACCTTGATAACCACCAATTCTTAAAGATTGACAAGCCTCAACGCCGGATTTTTTAGGAAGCATCCAATCGAGAATTAAAACATCATAATTACTATTTAAAGCATAATACTCAATTTCATCACCACTATAAAGCACATCTACTTCAACACCATGCCTTTTCAAAAACTGAACAACAAAATCACTCAGCCTTTCATCATCTTCTGCAATCAGTATTTTCACACAACATACCTTCTTTAAATATTTTTCAATAAATTGTTTTTGTAAAGGTAGCTTGTACCTTGATACCATGCTATTGCCTCTTTAATCAATTTTTCATCTTTGGCAATAGGAGTATAATCGTTTGTCTCAAAATTGTTTATTTTAAACATCTCTACACCTTTTTTAGGTTTTAAAATTACAAGCTTATCTTCCTTTATATAACCTAAATTTTGATATGTACTTATAAAAACTCTCTCTCTACCTTTTTCTAATTTATTTATATCATATCCCATAAAACGACTATCATAGGAAAATCCTAAAAGTCCCAAAATAGTTGGTGCAACATCTATCTGGCTCATAAGTCTGTAATTTTTAGCTGGATCTATTATTCCAGGTGCATAAATCATAAAAGGAATGTGATATTTACTTACAGGTAAACTTACTTTACCTGCGGAGCTAGCCTGATGATCGGCAATAATAATAAAAATTGTATCATTAAACCAATCTTTCTTTTTAGCTTTAGCAATAAAATCTCCTATCGCCCAATCAGTATATTTTACCGCGCCTTCACGCTTTCCTGTTGGCAAATCTATACGCTTGTCTGGGTAAGTAAATGGTCTGTGGTTAGAGGTTGTAACAATCATCTGAAAAGTTTTTTGTTTTTGCTTGGTATTTGCATCCAACTGCTTTATAGCTTGGTCAAAAACTATTTCATCTGCAACTCCCCAAATTGTTTCAAAAAATACTTCTGATTTTGGAATATCCGTTCTGTCAATTACATTATATCCATTATCTTGATAAAAAGCATTCATATTATCAAAATATCCGTACCCACCATAAATAAAATTATTTGCATAACCGTGCTTTTTAAGTACACTACCAAACAAAAACATATCTTGATTTTCAGGTCTTCTAACAACAGATTGACCTGGTGTTGGCGGTATGCAAAGAGATAAAGACTCAAGTCCTCTTACTGTTCTTGTACCTGTTGCATAAACCTTTGTAAAAAATAACGACTCTTTTGCTAGAGCATCAAGATTTGGTGTAATATTTTGAGAGTTGCCAAAGCTTTGCATAAAATCTGCACTTAAACTTTCTACTACTATCATAACAATATTTGGTGTCTTGAGCTTATTGTCGCTACTTATGTGGCGAGTCAGTGTCTTTTCATCTAAAAACTTACTATCTTGTGTTTTCATAAGCTCTCTTAGATGACTAATAACTTTCTCATCATTTTCTGTAACATAAAATTTATCATAATCTAGCTGATTATTACGAAATGCACTGACAAATTCGTATAAGCCATTAGCCGCTATTTCAACATTATATTTATTACTGCTTACATAGTTACGCCAATTACTATCTATGGTTTTAAATAACAAAAATGGCAAAAGCAATAGGCAAAAGGTTCCAATTACTTTGCTTTTTAAGTTAATAGGTAAAAAAACTGCTTTAATAAATCTATTTTGTATATAAGTAAGCAAGGCTCCACTTGTTGTTAAGATAGCCACTATTGCCCATATATTGTAAGATTCTTTGATATTTCCCAGCACTTCGTTTGTGTAAATCAAATAATCTACTGCAATAAAGTTAAATCTTGTCTGAAATTCATCCCAAAAAAGATATTCACTAACCCCATTAAAAATCATGAAAAAATAAAAAATAAATGTTGCTATAGAAAATAATACTTTGTACCACTTGCGTTCAAACCATTTTGCCGGCAAAAGTAAAAAAATTAGTATTAATGGCAATAATGCTTGCACTCCAACAGATAAATCATATACCATACCTAAAATAAAAGTCTTTACTAATGAAAAAACATTCCAGGAAACAGCATTAGATGAATAGAAAAATAGTATTCCTCGAATAATTGCTTGGAAAATTATATATATAAACAACATATATGACAAAAGTTTAACTCTACCATTTCCTAGCTTAGTTAATAAAAAAGACATTGAATAACCTCCAGTAATTTATTAATCAATAGTACTATAGAAAACTGAAAATTTACTGAATAAAAAATTATCATTGTTCAGATAGTTTTCAGTTTACTTGTTTAATATTAATTAATATAGTCTATATAAGTAAAAGGCAGGATGTTTATGAAAAGCCACTTTTTTTTATTTGATTATATAAGCGAAATGTTTAATACCAAGGATTATTTCCTTTTTTTATTTTCAATAATTATTCTAGTAATAATATTAAAATTTATTGTTTTATCAGCATTTTTTACTCTGTAAAGGATTATTACAAAATATGGAAAAAACCAATATCTCATATAAAAAACATTTTTCATTTTTAATATGTTCTGCTATATTATTATGGCTGGTTTTTGATTATACAAATATTGATATGTATTTAAGCAGTCTATTTTTCGACTACAAAACAGCTTCTTGGCCTTATTACAACAATTTTTGGACAGCAACAGTTGGATATGTATGGATAAAGTATTTAATAATAATATATAGTATATCACTTTTACTTTTATTTGTTTATTCTTATAAAAATACTTTTTGGCAAACTAAAAGAATATTATTGCTATTTTTATTGTTATCAATGATTATAATTCCATCTGAAATATCCTTGCTAAAGCATACATTCTACAAATCTCGCCCAGAACAAGTTATTGAATTTGGTGGCAATCTGCCGCATGTAAACCTATTTGAGTTTCTTTTTGATAAACCAAATGCCAGTAACTGGCCTGGCGGACACGCTTCAGGTGGTGCTGCTTTAATGTCTTTATATTTTGTAGGAATTCACATTTCCCGTTTTTGGGGTATAATAGGTCTTTTATTTGGTATAACCATTAGCCAGTTAATGGGTTTTGTACAGGTAATGCGAGGACAACATTTTTTCTCACACAACCTTTGGACATTGTGGTTTGCCTGGCTAACAATTGTGCTTCTTTACTTTTTTATGACAAAATATGATAAGTTTCGGTTTTCAAATTGCAAAAAATATTTTTCAATATATTGATTAAATAAAAAAGAGGCTAAAAGCCTCTTTTTTATTAATAACATCTATTTAGTGTAATATCTTGCAATAATTAACCTTATTTATATGTTAAAATATCTGTATAAAGGAGTTTTGCATATGTTCAGAAAAAATCGTCATATTCATTATGATAAAGACTTACAAATAGAAGCATACTACCTTAAAGGTATTGTTGAAAAATTCCCTAATCATTTTCATGAATGCTATGTTATAGGTTATATAAAAAACGGCAAGCGCCAACTTTGCTGCAAAAATGCAAATTATAATTTAGCTAAAGGTGATATTGTAATATTTAATCCTGAAGATGCCCATCTTTGCCAACCGATCGATAATCAAGCACTTGATTATCACGCGCTTAATATAAGTACATCTGTTATGAAAAAAGTAGTAAAAGAAATTAGCGGTCAAGGCAGCTTACCAGAATTTATCAACACTGTAGTTTCTGACAATGTACTAGAAGACTATCTAAGCAAACTACATACTGCTATTTATCAAAACCTACCTAAACGAGAAAAGGAAAAATTTTTATTTTATTTAATAGATCAGCTTTTACACAAACAAGTTAAAGTATTAAATAAAACAGATACTATTGAAAAAAGTCAAAACATCAAACTACTTTGTGATTATATGGAAAAACATTTTCCAGACAACATTACACTTGACGATTTGCTTTCTTTAACAAATTTTGGTAAGTCATATCTTTTACGTAGCTTTACAAATCAAGTTGGAGTATCCCCATATCGTTATCTGCAAAACATTCGTATCAGCAACGCAAAAGAATTTTTAAAAAAAGGATGCGTGCCTGCTGAAGTAGCTTTTTCTACCGGATTTTCAAGTCAAAGTCATTTTACTAATTATTTTAAAGAATTTATCGGTCTAACTCCAAAACAGTATCAAAAAATTTTTACCGATTCTAGTAAACAAAAGGAGTAAAAAGTGAAAAACACCATTTTAAACGGCCATATTGCTGCGATTATGACAATTTTTATTTGGGGAACTACCTTCGTTTCTACAAAGGTTCTTTTTAATGCACTGTCCCCTGTTGAAATACTTATTACTCGCTTTTTAATCGCTTATATAACTTTATGGATTGTTCATCCTTATATAACAAAGCCTTTGAGCAAAAAGCAAGAATTCTTACTGGCTTTAGCTGGTTTATGTGGAATAACTTTGTATTATCTGTTAGAAAATATAGCACTTACCTATACTCTTGCCTCAAATGTAGGAGTGATAATGTCTATTTCTCCATTTTTCACCGCAATTTTAAGTACAGTTTTTTTAAAAAGCGAAAGACCTAGTTTAAATTTTTATTTAGGATTTATAATAGCAATGACAGGAATTTGTTTTATCAGCTTTGGTCAAGCATCCAATATACAAATAAATCCATTTGGGGATTTTCTTGCTCTTTTTGCCGCTTTTATTTGGTCTATTTATGTTATTTTAACAAAAAAAATAAGTTCTTTTGGTATAAATACTATTCAATTTACAAGAGGCACTTTTTTTTATGGTTTAATTTTTATGTTGCCAACTTTGTTATTTACAAAGTTTAATATTGATTTTTCGCTGATAATAAAGCCTGTAAATCTTGAAAATATCTTATTTTTAGGGTTTGGCGCTTCTGCTCTTTGTTTTGTAAGTTGGAATTTCGCTGTAAAGGTTTTAGGTTCAGTAAGAACAAGTTTATACATATATATGATACCAGTAATTACAACAATATCTTCTGTACTTATTTTGCAAGAACCAATAGGTTTAACTTCTATTGTTGGCATAATTTTAACTCTACTAGGGCTATTTTTGTCAGAAACAAAAACCAGTCCATACAAACGCCCAACAACAAATGTTTAAACGATTGTACAGACTGGCTTAATGCATTTATTTGCTACTTTAAAATATTATAAGCAATAGCATTACAAATAGCGGCGGCAATATTGCTGCCGCCTTTTCTACCTTTAGCTACAATACAGGGAATACCCGCATTTTGTATTAGCTCTTTTGACTCTACAACATTTACAAAGCCAACAGGCACTGCAATTATAGCTGCTGGAATATATTTTCTATCTTTTATTAATGCGTGCAACTTTATAAGTGCTGTAGGAGCATTGCCAATAGCAAAAACCACAGGCTTATCAAGCATTGATGCTTTTTCCATAGAAATTGCTGCTCTAGTTGTACCAAATTCTTTTGCTGTCTTACTAACATCTTCGTCTGCAATAAAACAATGCACTTGTATCCCCAGCTCTTGCATTGCTTTTTTATTTATCCCAGCTTTAGCCATTTGTGTATCAGTGACTATGTAGCAACCATTTTTAAATGCTTCTTCAAGGCTCTCTACGGCATCATCACTAAAATGGAGATTGTCAACATAATCAAAATCAGCAGATGTATGTATGCATCTTTTGACTATATGCTTACATTTCTCGTTAATTTTTCTGTCACCTAAAATTTCTTCAATCATTTCAAAACTTTTTGCCTCTATTGCCTTTGGTTCTAATATATCTAAAATCATACTTTTCTCCTCCTATTTTTCAATACCAAATCTTGCTGCTATACCTTTATCATATGGATGCCTGATTTTTTTTATCTCTGATATGTAATCTGCCTGCTCGAGTAGTCTTGAAGAAGGATTTCTACCCGTGAGTATAACCTCTATATTGCTAGGGCGGTTTTTTAACCAATCCAAAAGTAAATCTTCATCAAAAAGAGCACTTGCTAATGTACCTATTATTTCATCTAAAATGAGCACATCGCAGTTTCCTTTTTCACACAAAGCTACCGCTTCTTTAAAAATTTCCACATGAGCCTCTAGGCTTTCTTTTTTTTGCTGTTCGTTCATTTTAAAAGAAAAAGTAGGCATTTTCTTATTAGCAAAGTATTTTAAACCATCAAATTGCTCTAAGATACCTATTTCATTACTACGACCATTTTTTAAAAACTGTACAAAAACAACTTTAAAACCTTGACCTAAAGCTCTTATAGCAAGTCCTGTAGCAGCGGTTGTCTTACCTTTACCATCGCCACAATAAATGTGTACTAATCCTAATTTATCCTTCAAAATTACCCCTGCTCTCTTTGCATTTTTCTATAAAATTATAGGCAAACTGTATATTACCCCACAAATGCAAATGCGGATACCCAGCAAAAATATTATCATAGGCATGTATACAATCCCATTTATTACCATTTTTTTTCTCTGATACAAAACTGCAACCATTATCACTGCTATCACTATAATGAAATTCGTGTGCATTGATACTTTCACCTGCAACACAAAGTATGTTATCTTCTTTGGCGCGAAGAGTGGCATAGCCAAATCTTGTCAATTTTCCTGTCATATCACACTGTGAATCTATAACACCAACCATCTCGTGTTTTTGCCCAGTCATATCGGCGATCTCTTTACACAAGTACATAAACCCGCCACACTCTGCCAAGACAGGTATTTTTTCTTTGACAATCTTTTCATAGATACTTTTTTTCATTGAACTGTTTTGTGCTAAAATTTTTGCATATTCTTCCGGGTAGCCACCGCCAATAATAAGTCCGTCTATATTATCAGGCAAACTATAATCTTCAAGTGGCGAAAAAAAGACTAGTTTGGCGCCCATTTTTTTAAGCAAAGTAAAATTATCTTCATAATAAAAACAAAAAGCTTTATCAAGTGCCACAGCAATACAAACATCTTGCTCTTGCAAGTATTTTTCTATAAAAACATTTTTATATTTAATAGGTATTTCTTTAGAAAGCTTTAACAGTCCATCCAAATCAATACTTTTTTCACAAACTTCGGCTAAAATATCCAGCCGTTTTTTTATATCACTTATTTCCTCTGCAGTTACAAGCCCTAAGTGCCTGCTTGGAAAAACTGCTTCATTGACAACAGGCATATAACCATACACTTTTATATTAAAGTTTTTTTCAATAACTTCTTTAAACACTTTGTACATAGCATCACTGACTTTATTTAGTATGATACCTTTTATGTTATTTCGCTTAAAGTTTAAAAAACCAGAAATCTCGGCAAGTAGCGAAAAGCCCATACCTTTAGGGGCTACAATAAGTATTGTAGGCGTATCTGTTAAAAGCGATACATGATTAGACGAAAAAGCGTCATCGTCCATCTTCAAGCCATCATACAAACCCATAACGCCTTCAATAACAGCAATGTCAGTGCCTTTACTGTTTTCGGCAAATAAATATTTTACATTATCTTCACCGCACATAAAAATATCTAAGTTTTTAGACTTAGTAGCAAGAACTTTAGAATGAAACATCGGATCAATATAATCCGGACCACATTTAAAGCTCGATAGCTTTAAACCCCTATTTTGCAGAGCTTTTAATATTGCACAAGTAATTGTTGTCTTACCGCAGTTGCTGCCTGTTGCCGCAAGCATAAATCTTGATATATTTGTTTTAATCTCACTCATAGATTTCACCACTTATTATATAAACAGGATTTTGGGCTTTCATCATATTATAGCTTCCTATTTGCTCAGATTGAGCTACATTTATACAACAAATATCAGTATTCATGTTATTGTTTTTAAATGCAGTTGTTGCCTCTTGCAAAGTTTCTAAAGTAATAGCATTTACAACTATTTTTTTGCAACCATTTTTGTCAACCAAAGTATTTATTATTTCTTTTAAATTACCAGAGCTACCACCAACAAAAGCTTTGTCAGCCTTAAAATCGTCTAATCCATCTGGTGCTAATGCTTTTTTTACAATCACATTATATGCCCTAAGTTTTTCTCTGTTTAATTTTATCAAATCAAGTGCTTCTTGTTTTTGCTCTAGCGCCAATACATATCCTTCGCTTGCAGCTCTGGCAAGCCCTATAGCAACTGATCCTGTACCTGCGCCAACATCTATAACATTATCATAAGGCTTTATATCAAGCTTGCTGATAGACAAAATGCGAATAGCATCTTTAGTCATAGGCACATTTGAGCGAATAAAATCTTTATCTGTAACTTTTTCAAATGAACTTACAAATTTATCATTTTGCACTATCATAACAGAAAGTTCGCAAAAAGATTGACATAAGAGATTTTGCACTGTATCTGTAATTATACGCTCTGTATTTTCAGATAGATTTTCCCCAACAGTAACAATTACATCTTTTAATCCTGCATCATTTAATTCTCTTATAAAATCATGCGCTTTTTTATTGCCGCCTGTAAGCAAAAAAACTTTTTTGTTATAACAAACATTAGGTACTATATTGACATCTCGACCATGTCCACTAAGTAATTTCATATCATCATAGCTAGTTTGCAATCTAGCCGCTAAAAACTGAAAACTGCTCAAGCCGTTTATAAATTGCATTTCAAACTCTGCCAGTTGTGTCTTTAGCATTTTACCAATACTAAAAAAGCCAGTATCGCCGGATACTAAAATGCAAACATCAGCTATTTTACCAACATTTTCTTTTATAAACGCTGCTATTTGACCTATTTCTTTACAGACAGAATTTTTGTTTAAGTGCCCAAGCGAATTGCAAAGCCTTTTTGTTGTAACAAGCATCTGTGCTTTTTGTATTTTCTCTAAAGCATAGCCTGTCAAATAACGCTCATCACCTACCCCAGCGCCTACTACATATATTTTCAAAATCTTACCCCTTTTCATGTTAACTTTCAAAAAAAGTCAGAACTTCCTTTAAACTATACCCTGTCTCTTGTAAAGGGCGACCTATCATAATCACCTTAGTACCTGTTTGATTTGCCGCAGAGATCTTTGCCGCAAGACCACCTGCATCACCTGTATTTTTAGTAACAAGGTACCGGCAGTCAAATTGCTCTAACATGGCAGTGTTAAGCTTTTTAGAGAAAGGTCCTTGCATTGCTATAATGTTTTTGCCTTTAAATCCAAGTTTTTCACAAGAAGATAACACCTCAGAATTTGGTAAAACCCTTGCGAACAAGCGTTGTTGAAAATCAGGCAGTTTGCAATACAAAAAAAGCTCTTTACTGCCTGTTGTCAAAAGTACATTTCCTTTAGTATTTTTTAAATACTCTATTGCATGCAAAGTATCTGCCACTAAAACTACTCCATCATAGCTACCTTCTTCCCGCAGTAGCCTCATGTAGTCCCTATTTGTAACTTCACAAGCATTTTTTATATTTTCTGTAGCAATAGCTGCATATGGATGCGTAGCATCTATAACCACATCAAAATCTTCTTTTTTAATAACCTCTACCATCTCATCTTGGGTTAGTCTATTGCACAAAACTTTCAAACTATTGAGCTTGAGCAGCATATCTAATCCATATTCAGTTGCAACGCAACAAGTGGCATTTATTTTTTTCTTGTCCAATTGCTCACAAAGCACCCTTGCTTCATAAGTACCTGCAAAAACAAGTATTTTTTTATCTTTCATCACAAACCCCTTTTAAAAGCAATATTGCCAGTTAGCTTGTGCCACTGCAAAAGTCATGCCTTCTTTGGCTGTTTTTTTAATTAAAAGTTCCCCTTTGCTTTGTAAAAGTGCCGAACGTTCACAAACGTTATCAACACCTGTTATGCGCTGTACAAATTGTGAACTTGTAAAATCACCTTTTACCTCTTGTAGCTGCTCACTTGTAAAGGTAATAAAATCAAGCTTATATTTTGCGGCAAATTGCAAAATGCACTCTTCGTCAGCTTTCAAATCTATTGTCGCTATGTTTTTTACAGCCTTTATAGAAAGATTGTTATATGTCAGCGTTTGCAAAATAAATTTTTCTAAATCTACAAATGCTGTATTTCGCCTGCAACCTATGCCAAGTGTCAAAATTTTTGGTATTACTTTTAAAGTATCATCAAACGGTTTTTTTACAATATCTAGTGATAAGCATATCCCCACACTTCCACTATCAGCCACATATAATTGGTTAGGCAGCTTACCACTGCCAGAAAAATCGCTACAAAAAGCAATTTGTTCATCTTTTAAAATTCTACTTGATATGATTTTTATTTTATCTTTATCTTCTATAATGCAGCCACAAGAACTACTCCAAACATCCACCGCGAATTTTTTATTCAAATCGGTTGCTGTAGTTATTACAGGAGTTGCAGCAAGATAATCAGCAAGTTTTAAAGCTAAAGAGTTTGCACCACCAATATGCCCTGACAATAGCGGTATGACAAATCTGGCAAATTCATCTATGACGATAACCGCTGGATCTTTGTCTTTACTATCAAGCAATTTTGCTATAAGTCTTGTCGCAATACCTGTTGCCCCAATAAAAATAATTGCCTCGCAATCAAAAAAAACCTCTTTTAACCAATCTTTTATCGAATGTTTTGTTTTGTCAAAAATAACATATTTATCGTCCTTAAACTGAATTATTTTATTTGCTAAACTGTTACCTCTATCAGTAAAAGCGGCTATAGCAATTTTCATTGTGTACTACCAATTCTAAATTCGTGAGTAAATTCAGGATGATATAGTTTGGAACGCTCATATTTGTCACCTAAAAATTCACCTACCAAAATTAGCGCTGTTTTGCTAATATTATTTTCTTTGGCAGCATTTTCAAGGTGTTGTACTGTTGTTCTGACAATTTTTTCATCATCCCAACTTGCTTTATAAACTATTGCCGCTTTAGTATCAGGTGAGCAGCCACCTGACACTAACCTTTCAGATAATTCGCCAAGCATTCCTGTGCTTAAAAAAATTACCATGCTGGCATTATGCTGAGCAAGTTTTGCAATTTCCTCTTTTTCCGGAACGGGTGTACGTCCTTGCATACGTGTCAAAATTACTGTTTGACTAACACTTGGTAGAGTAAATTCTGCATTTAGTGCCGCTGCCGCCGCAAAAAACGAACTTACACCAGGTACTACCTCATATTTTATATTGTTTTCATCTAACAAAACCATCTGTTCGTGAATAGCACCATAAAGTGAAGGGTCACCTGTATGCAGACGCACCAGCATCTTGCCTTGTTCTTTTGCCTCTAGCATTACAGATATTACTTCTTCTAGTGTCATAGCCTCACTGTCATAAACAATGCAGCTATCTTTTTTATAATCTAACAATTGTGGATTTACTAAAGACCCTGCATATATAATAATATCGGCTACCTCTAGAAGTGTTTTTCCTCTAACTGTTATCAAATCGACTGCTCCAGGACCTGCCCCTATAAAATAAACCATTGTTTACCTCCCAATATTTAAATAAACTGTTCTACTAAATCTTTGACATTTTTACTTTGATACATTTTACCTGTTTGATTGTTAAACAAAACTACCCCTATTTCAACTTCATTTTTCAATCTATAATTCAGATGAAAAAGAATTTTTCCCATCATGCTCTCAAAAACTTCATCACAAATATTTGCCTTTTCTAAATGCTCTATAACTTCATCTGTTGTAAAACTGTTAAAAACTTTTTTTATAACATCTCTATCTGCGCCAATTATAGCGGCATGTGCGGCAAAAATCTCCATTCTACAATCTGCTATTTTAGAGTGTGTGTTCATAATGCTACCTGCTAGTTTAACAAGTTTACCAACATGTCCGACAAGTAGTATCTTTTTAAACTGACAATATCTTGCATAATCTAACGCTTCACCAATAAAATTTGAACATTTTACTGCTTTATCAATATCTAAACCCAGTTTGTCTTGACAAAAACCTCTGCCATAATTGCCTGGTGAGAGTAAAATACTTTTGTCATTTAAAGTTTTTTGCTTATCTATGAGTAGCTTTATTGTATCAATTAACGCTTTTTCACTCATAGGTTCAACTATGCCTGTAGTACCTAAAATAGAAATTCCACCAACAATGCCAAGTCTTGGATTAAAAGTTTTTTTGGCAATCTCTTCCCCTTTTGGCACATACAAAGTTATGCAAAGACCATTTTCGTAAAAAAGCTCTTCACATATTGACTTCACGTTTTCTATAATCATTTTTCTTGGCACAGCATTTATAGCAGCATCACCAACTTGAAAGCCAAGACCCTTGCAATTGACTACCCCTACGCCACTTGCCCCTTTTAAAACTATACCTTCTTGAATTAGTTCACATTTGGCAAATATTTTTATTCCATCTGTTACATCAGGGTCATCACCAGCGTCTTTTACCACCGAACAAGATGCTTGCTCAGAAGATATTTCTATATCATTTATAGCAAATAAAACCCTTTTCCCGTTTGGCAAAACTATTGTGATATTATAAACAGGCATTTGGGTAAGTAACATCTGGGCTGCCGCAGTACTAGCAGCTGTTGCACAACTTCCTGTTGTGTAACCAGAACGAAGCTCTTTGCCTTCTTTTACTATAGTATTCATAACACACCTACCTGCACACTTGATACGGGACAAAGGCATAGTAATTCTCGCCTTCTTCTTTGATTGCAATTTTTTTTGCTTTAACATCATATATTTTAGCAAAATTTTCCTCTGTCAAAACTTCTTCTGTAGGACCGTCAGCAAATATTTCGCCTTTTTTTATTGCCACGATGCGATCACTATAGCGCATAGCATGATTCAAATCGTGAAGCACCATAACTACCGTTATATTAAGTTTTTCATGCAGTTTTCTAATAAGTTCCATAATCTCCAATTGATGATGAATGTCTAAAAAAGTCGTCGGTTCATCAAGTAGTAGGATTTTTGGTTGTTGGGCAAGTGCCATAGCCAGCCACACTCTTTGACGCTCTCCACCTGATAGCGAGCTTATCGTCCGCTGAGAAAAAGTAGTTGTCGAGGTCTGCTGCATAGCATCACAAATTATCTCTTTATCTTTTTGCGCAAGTGGTTGAAAACGTTTTTGATACGGTGTTCTTCCAAGTGATATCAAATCCAAAACAAGCAAATCATCTGGAGCACAAGCAGATTGAGGTAATGTTGCTATAATGCGTGCTATTTCTTTTCCTGGCATTTTTTGTATCTCTTTACCGTTTAAAAGTATGCTGCCTTTTTGTGGCGGTAATATTCTCGATAGTGCTTTTAGTAAAGTAGATTTACCTGCCCCGTTTGGTCCGATTATAGAAATAATTTGTGGTCTGTCAATTGTAAGACTTAGATTTTTAGCTATTGTTGTATTATTGTATGATAGCGTGACATCTCTGGCACAAAGAGTATTTTCCATCTAACCAAGACCTCTTTTTCTCAAAAGATACAAAAAAAACGGTGCTCCCAAAAAAGACATCAAAACACCTACAGGAATTTCAGCTGGCTGCATAACCACTCTAGCTACAGTATCAGCTCCAACAATTAAGCACGCTCCGATAATTGCTGAAGCTGGTAAAAGGGCTTCGTAATCTGAACCGATAATCAGTCTTGTAACATGCGGTATTATAAGCCCAACAAAACTAAGAAGCCCTGCGACGCTTACCGCCGATGCTGTCAAAAAACCTGCAATAGTCATAAGTAAAATTCTTGTTTTTTGCACGTTAAGTCCAAGACCAGTCGCCACTTCATCACCTAAAGACAATATGTTAAGAGATCTACCTGCAAAGATTGTGCAAACAAAACCCACAAGTGTGTAAGGCACTATCATTCTAACGTGATTCCAAGACCTACCTTGAAACCCACCCGCCATCCACTGAATGGATCCTTGAACCTTATCTGAATGAAACACCATCAAAGCTGTCATCGCACCACTAAATAAAGCAGTAACCGCAACACCTGCTAAAATAAGCCTTATGGGCTTTACTTGATTGTGTTGCCAAGAAAGCAGATATACAATAACCAATGACACCATTGCGCCAATAAAGGCTATTAGTGGTACATATATCATTTGTTGTGGATACAAGCAATATGTTATAAAAGAGTACTTTGCAAATTA
>CAZKFG010000038.1:0-23538 GCA_964551985.1 uncultured Acidaminococcales bacterium | reverse complement strand
AAGAGAAGGCGGAAGAACAGTTGGTGCTGGTGTTGTTGCTACTGTTTCTAAATAATCTAGTATTTTAAATCTGTGAGGGGAAATCCCCCTCACAAGATTGTTTTAAAAAATAAATTAAGCTTAAAAGGCGATGACGTGAGAGGTTGCCCAGAGAAACTGGGGGAATTTTCACTGAGTAGTCCAGACATAAGTCGGGCGACAAGGAGGAGTAAATATAAATGTCAAAACAACAAAAAATCAGAATTCGATTGAAAGCTTATGACCACAAAGCACTTGACCAAAGTGCCTTGAAGATAGTTGATACTGCCAAACGCACAGGTGCGATGGTATGTGGTCCAATTCCTCTTCCTACAGAAAAAAATATCTTTACTATTTTACGCTCACCACACGTTAACAAAGATTCACGTGAACAATTTGAAATGCGTACACACAAACGTCTAATTGACATTTTGGAAGCCAATCCAAAAACTGTTGACGCATTGATGAGACTGGATTTACCAGCGGGCGTAGATATTGAGATTAAACTGTAAAGGAGGACTATAAATGGCTAAAGGTATTTTGGCGAAAAAACTTGGTATGACGCAAGTTTTTACAGCTGAAGGCAAACTATTGCCTGTAACTGTTGTAGAAGCAGGTCCATGTCATATAGTGCAGGTCAAAACTGTTGACAATGATGGTTATGATGCAGCGCAACTAGGTTTTTATCCTAAACGTAAAAAACATGTAACAAAACCAATGCAAGGGCATTTCAAAAAAGCTGGTATAGAGCCAGTAAGATTTGTTAGAGAACTTCGTTTATCCGCTCCTTGTGAATATACTGCAGGACAAGCGATAAATGCTGACATATTTGCAGAAGGCGACCTTGTTGACGTAACAGGCACATCTAAAGGTAAAGGATTTGCCGGCACAATCAAACGTCACAACTTTCATCGCGGACCAATGTCTCACGGTTCTAAATCACATCGTGAACCCGGTTCAATGGGACCTAGAATGTCAGGTCCTGGCGGAAAAGTGTTTAAAGGTAAAAAATTACCTGGACACATGGGTCACGAAAAAGTTACTATACAAAGACTTACCGTTGTTAAAGTGGACACAGATAGAAACCTTATTTTAGTAAAAGGTGCAATTCCAGGTCCTAAAGGAGCTTTTGTAGTAATTAAAGAAACTGTAAAACCAAAAAAATGAGACGTTGTGTAAGAAAGGAGGAAGCATAAATGCCAAAAGTTTTAGTATATGACATCGCTGGTAACTCAACTGGCGAAGAAATAGAATTACAAGACCAAGTATTTGGAGTAGAGATGAACTCTGCTGTTGTACACCAAGCAGTTGTGATGCAAATGGCGTCATGGCGACTAGGTACTGCTGCAACAAAAACTCGCAGCATGGTACGAGGCGGTGGTCGCAAACCATGGAGACAAAAAGGAACAGGTCGTGCAAGAGCAGGTAGCACTCGCTCGCCAATATGGGTTGGCGGTGGTGTAACATTTGGACCACAACCAAAATCCTATAAAAAATCCATGCCTAAAAAAGCAAGAAGACTTGCCATTCGTTGTGCGCTTTCAGCAAAAGTTGCTGCAGGTGAACTAGTAATAGTACAAGGTTTGACATTCTCCGAGCCAAAAACCAAAGATGCTGTAAAAGTATTGGGTAATTTTGGTGCTGGAACAATGAAAACACTTATGATTACTAATGGACAAGACATTAATGTTGAAAAGTCTTCCAGAAATATCCCGGGAGTAAAAGCTTTATCTAACGACTTTTTAAATGTTTATGATATATTAAACTGCCAAAAATTATTGTTAGCTAAAGATGCTATAGCGAAAATTGAGGAGGTGCTTTCCTAATGGCTGCAAATCCTCGTGATATAATTTTAAAACCAATAATTACCGAAAAAACAGCACAAATGATGCAAGACAACAAGTATACTTTCAAAGTAGCTTTAGGTGCTAACAAAGTAGAAATCAGACAAGCAATAGAGCAAATCTTTAAAGTAAAAGTGCTAGACGTAAACACAATGCGTGTTTTAGGTAAAATGAAAAGAATGGGAAAAAATATGGGCAAACGTCCAGACTACAAAAAAGCGATTGTTAAATTGGCCGAAGGACAAACAATAGGATTTTTTGAAGGACTGTAACTGTTATAAAGGAGGGAAAATAGATGGCAGTAAAATCATTTAAACCGTATTCTCCCGGCAGAAGGTTTATGACAGTTGCTTCTTTTGAAGAAATCACAACTGATAAACCAGAGCGTTCACTTACGGAACGTTTATACAAAAAAGCCGGACGTAATAACCAAGGTCGCCTGACAGTACGTCATCGTGGCGGCGGACACAAAAGACTTTATCGTATAATTGATTTTAAAAGAAATAAAGATAGTGTTCCAGCAAAGGTAGCTACAATCGAGTATGATCCAAACAGAACATCACGCATTGCTCTTTTGCATTATGCAGATGGCGAAAAACGTTACATAATAGCACCACACAATTTAAAAGTTGGTGACAAAATTGTAAGCGGACCTGATGCGGATATTAAAATTGGTAACGCGCTACCACTAAAAAACATTCCACTTGGTACATTGGTTCACAATATTGAATTGAAAATCGGTGCCGGTGGACAATTGGTTCGTTCAGCAGGAACTTCTGCTCAATTAATGGCAAAAGAAGGTGCGCACGCATTACTTCGTATGCCATCAGGTGAACTTAGAAAAGTACATATCAACTGCCGTGCGACAGTAGGTCAAGTTGGTAACCTGGAAAACGAAAACATAACACTAGGTAAAGCAGGACGCTCTCGTTGGCTTGGCATTCGCCCAGCAAACCGCGGTGTAGTAATGAACCCTTGTGACCATCCACACGGTGGTGGTGAAGGACGTTCACCAGTAGGACGTAAACATCCTGTTACTCCTTGGGGTAAATGTGCGTTTGGTACTCGTACAAGAAAGAAAAAGAAGGCATCTGATCGTTTAATAGTTAAACGCAGAACAAAATAGCCGTAAGAAAAGGAGGCTAACCTAGTGTCAAGATCAGTCAAAAAAGGACCTTATGTACACGAGAGTGTACTTAAAAAAATAGATGCATTAAATGCTGCTAACGACAAAAAAGTTATCAAAACTTGGTCACGTAGCTCAACTATAATCCCAACATTTGTTGGACACACTATAGCAGTTCACGATGGAAGAAAACATGTTCCTGTTTATATAACAGAAGATATGGTTGGTCATAAACTTGGAGAATTTGCACCTACCCGTACATATAAAGGACACGTAAAAACTTCTGGTTCAAAATAAGGAAAGGAGGGCTACCTTTGGAAGCCAAAGCAATAGCAAAATATATCCGTATTGCTCCACGCAAAGTACGTATAGTAGCAGACCTTATTCGTGGCAAAAAAGTTGGTGAGGCATTTGCGATACTAAAGCATACTCCTAAAGTTGCATCAGAAGTTATTGAAAAAACTTTAAAATCAGCAGTAGCAAACGCTGAACATAATTATGACATGAATGTAGATGCACTTATAGTTTCAACGATTTATGTTGATCAAGGACCAACAATAAAACGTATACACCCAAGATCACGTGGGCAAGCATTTAAAATCTTGAAAAGATCAAGTCACGTAACAGTGATGGTAAAAGAAAAATAATTTTTGCGTAAAGGAGGTAAAAATCAGTGGGTCAAAAAGTAAATCCGCATGGTCTTAGAGTAGGCATAATTAAAACATGGGACTCCAAATGGTATGCAGACAAAGACTATCAAAAGTTTTTGTTAGAAGACATAAAAATTCGCGAATACATTAAAGACACACTTTTCGCAACAGGTATCTCTCGCGTTGAAATAGAGCGTGCCGCAAATCGTGCTCGCGTAACTATTTACACAGCAAAGCCAGGTATGGTTATCGGTCGTGGCGGTGCTAACATTGAAGTACTAAAAAAACAAATCAAAAAATTCACTGATAGCAATGTTGATATCAATATCCAAGAAGTAAAACAACCAGATCTTGACGCAACTTTAGTTGCAGAAAACATTGCAGCACAACTAGAACGCCGTATAGCATTCAGACGTGCAATGAAACAATCAGTTATACGCACAATGCGTATGGGAGCAAAAGGTATAAAAGTTATGGTCAGTGGTCGTTTAGGTGGTGCAGAAATCGCCCGTAGCGAAGGCTATAGAGAAGGAAGTATTCCACTACACACTCTAAGAGCTGATATTGATTATGGCACAGCCGAAGCACACACAACATACGGACGTATTGGCGTTAAAGTATGGATATACAAAGGCGAAGTTTTGCCAGTAGCAAAACAAGAAATAAAAATCGCCCAAACTGCAGAAGGAGGCGATAAATAATGTTGTTACCAAAACGGACAAAATTCCGCAAACAATTTAGAGGTCGCCTTAAAGGTAAAGCAAATCGCGGTAACACAATAAGTCATGGCGAATACGGTTTGATGGCAGCAGAACCATCTTGGATAACAAACCGTCAAATCGAAGCAGCGCGTATCGCAATGACTCGTTACATAAAACGTGGCGGACAAGTTTGGATAAAAATATTTCCAGATAAACCAATTACAGCAAAACCAGCTGAAACTCGTATGGGTAGCGGTAAAGGTTCACCAGAATACTGGGTAGCAGTAGTAAAACCAGGTCGTATAATGTTTGAAATGTCAGGCGTTGATGTAGCAGTTGCTAAAGAAGCAATGCGTCTTGCTGCAAACAAATTACCAATTAAGACCAAGTTTGTTACTAAAGCTGAATTGGAAAAAGCTAATGCCACTGCACAAGTAAAACAATCAGGTGGTGAAGCATAATGAAAATACAAGAAATTCGTGAATTTACTGCTACTGAATTAGAACAAAAATTGGCCGGTCTAAAAGATGAACTTTTCAACTTGCGTTTTCAAATAGCGACAGGACAGCTGGATAATTCTATGCGTATAAGAGAAGTCAAAAAATCTATCGCCAGAATAAAAACAGTGCAAAGTCAAAAACAGTTGCAAGGGTAATCGAGCAATAGCTGGAAGGAGGACTTTTTAGTGTCTGAAGAAAGAAATTTTAGGATGAGCCGTACAGGCAAAGTAGTTAGCGACAAAATGGACAAAACAGTAGTTGTTTGCATAGAGCGCTTAGTACAACATCCTCTTTACCATAAAGCTGTGAAAAAAACAGTTAGATTTAAGGCACACGATGAAAACAATGAAAGCCACATCGGTGATATTGTAGAAGTAATGCAAACACGTCCACTATCAAAAGATAAATGCTGGCGTGTAGTTAAAATAGTTGAAAAAGCAAAATAGAATATTTTTGCAAAAAATTAGGGAGGGAATGACATGATCCAACAGCAATCAATTCTAAATGTTGCTGATAATACCGGAGCAAAAAAAGTAATGTGTATACGCGTTCTTGGCGGCTCATTTAGACGGTATGCAAACATTGGCGATATTATTGTTTGTGCTGTAAAAGATGCATCACCCGGTGGCGTTGTTAAAAAAGGCGACGTAGTTAAAGCCGTTGTAGTGCGTTCTAATAAAGGTCTTCGTCGACCAGATGGTTCATATATAAAATTTGATGAAAATGCTGCGGTAGTCATTAAAGATGACAAAACTCCACGTGGCACACGTATTTTTGGACCAGTAGCACGTGAACTAAGAGAAAAAGATTTCATGAAAATTATATCTTTAGCCCCAGAAGTATTATAAAAAACCGCTATTAACAGCAAAGGAGGTGTTACTGACATGGCAGTAGAAAAATTGCATGTTAAAAAAGGAGACAGCGTATTAATATTAGCAGGCAAAGACAAAGGCAAAGAAGGTAAGATTATCGAATCACAACCTAAAAAAGCTAGAGTTGTTGTCGAAGGCGTAAACAAAGTAAGACGCCATACAAAACCTAACCAAAAAAATGCGCAAGGTGGCATCATAGTAAAAGAAGCACCTGTTTCCTCATCAAACGTCATGTTGGTTTGTCCGTCTTGTAAAAAAGCTACCCGTATTAAGAAAAATCAATTAACTGACGGTAAGTACGTACGTGCTTGCAAAAAATGCGGGGAAACTATTGATAAATAATCTCTTTAGAAAGGAGGCTTATAAATGGGCGAAGTTAAGTCCAAACCAAGACTACAAGAAAAATATATATCCGAGGTCACAAAAGGCTTGATGGATAAATTTGGTTACAAAAACGTAATGGAAATACCAAAACTTGAAAAAGTTATTATAAATATGGGTGTTGGTGAAGCAGTTGCCAATTCTAAAGTATTAGATGCAGCAGTTGCTGATATGACCTTGATTGCAGGTCAAAAGCCACTTGTAACCCGTGCTAAAAAATCAATTGCATCATTTAAAGTTCGCCAAGGAATGCCAATTGGCACAAAAGTTACCTTACGTGGCGATCGTATGTATTATTTTTTAGACAAACTAATTAACATAGCGCTACCAAGAGTACGTGATTTTCGCGGCATAAACCCTTCCTCGTTCGATGGTCGCGGTAACTACGCTTTAGGTATGAAAGAGCAGTTGATTTTCCCTGAAATAGATTATGATAAAATTGATAAAATTCGTGGAATGGACATAGTCATTGTTACAACTGCCAAAACAGACGAAGAAGCTAGAGAACTTTTAAGACTGTTAGGAATGCCATTTAGCGCATAAAATAAGGAGGGAAACAGTAGTGGCAAGAACAGCACTCATTGAAAAATGGAAAGCTACAGCTAAATATAAAGTGCGTCAACATAACCGTTGCAAAATCTGCGGTCGTCCACACGCATACATGCGCAAATTTGGAATGTGCCGTATTTGTTTTAGAGAGTACAGTTATAAAGGTGCAATTCCTGGCGTAACAAAAGCCAGTTGGTAGAAAGTTAAAACAGGAAGGAGGATATAAAATATGGTCATGACTGATCCGATTGCAGACATGCTAACACGTATAAGAAATGCGAATTCGGTTCTACACGACAAAGTAGAAATCCCCAGCTCAAATATAAAACAAGCGATTGCAAATATCTTAAAAGCAGAAGGTTTCATAAAAGAATTTGAAACAATTGAAGATAACAAACAAAATATCATTCGCGTAACATTAAAATATGGACCTAATCGTGACAAAGTAATTAGTGGCATAAAACGCATCTCTAAACCAGGTCTTAGAGTATATGCAAAAAAAGACCAACTACCAAGAGTATTAGGTGGTTTGGGTATCGCCATAATTTCTACATCACAAGGTCTGATGACAGACAAAGCTGCTAGAAAAATAGGCCTCGGCGGAGAGGTAATAGCGTACGTCTGGTAATTTTTACAGACAAGGAGGTGCAAACAGTGTCAAGAATAGGAAAGCTGCCTATTGCTATTCCACAAGGAGTAACAATTAAAATAGAAGAAAATCTTGTTTCGGTAAAAGGTCCAAAAGGCGAACTTAGCCGTAAAATAAACAAAGATATGCAACTAGAAATCCAAGATTCACAACTTACTGTGTCACGTCCAACAGATGAAAAAGAACACAGAGCAATGCATGGACTATCACGTACACTTATTGCTAATATGGTAACTGGTGTGTCTACAGGATACAGCAAAACATTAGAAATTACAGGTGTTGGTTATCGTGCTGCTAAGGCAGGAAACAATCTAAATCTCACATTAGGTTTTTCTCATCCGGTAGTTGTAGAACCACCACAAGGAATTAGTTTTGATGTTCCAGCACCAAACCGTATAGTGATATCTGGTATAAACAAAGAAGCAGTTGGTTCAATCGCTGCTCAAATCAGAACACTTAGAAAACCAGAACCATACAAAGGTAAAGGTATAAAATACGAAGGCGAACACATCAGAAGAAAAGCTGGTAAGACAGGCGCCAAAGGCAAGAAGTAAGACTGTTAAGGGAAGGAGAGAACATCTTGCTTAAAAAATTTGACAAACAAGCACAACGCAAAAAACGTCAACTACGTGCAAGAAAAAAATTACAAGGTACTATAGAGCGTCCAAGACTAAATGTATTTCGTAGTTTGACAAACATCTACGCACAAATCATCAATGATGTTACTGGTGAGACTTTAGTTTCTGCAAGTAGCATAGATAAAAATGCAAAAATTGCCTACGGTGGCAACATTGAAGCTGCCCAATCAGTAGGAAAACTAATTGCCGAGCGTGCAAAAGACAAAGGCATTTCAAAAGTAGTATTTGATCGTGGTGGTTATATTTATCACGGACGAATTGCGGCACTTGCCCAAGCGGCACGTGAAGCAGGACTTGATTTTTAAGAAGGGAGGGACATAAGTGGCATATATTGACTACAAAGACTTAGATCTAAAAGAAAAAGTAGTTTTTATCAACCGCGTTGCTAAAGTTGTAAAAGGCGGACGTAGATTTTCCTTTAGCGCATTGGTAGTTGTTGGTGATGAAAACGGGCATGTAGGTATGGGACTTGGCAAAGCATCAGAAGTTCCAGAAGCAATTAGAAAAGGCGTTGAAGACGCAAAGAAAAACTTGATAAATGTTCCGGTTGTAAAAACAACAATCCCTCATCAAGTTACAGGAAGATTTGGTGCAGGAAGCGTTTTATTAAAGCCAGCCACAGAAGGTACAGGCGTTATTGCCGGCGGTGCAGTGCGTGCAGTACTTGAAATGGCAGGTATTCACGATATTTTGACAAAATCACTTGGCAGTACAAACCCAAATAATGTTGTTCGTGCTACGCTAAACGGTTTACAACAACTAAAACGCATTGAACAAGTAGCTCAACTACGTGGCAAAACTGTTCAAGAGCTTTTGGGCTAGGAGGGCTTTAAACAATGAAACAAATAAAAGTAACTTTAACTAGAAGCCTTATAGGACGCCCAGAAGACCAAAGGGCAACCGTAAGAGCTTTAGGACTTAAAAAGATGCACTCTAGTGCAATAAAAAACGATACACCAGTTATCCGCGGTATGATACGTAAAGTGGAGCACCTGGTTACAGTAGAAGAAAATATCCAAGCTTAAGATAGGAGGTGCTGGTATGAAGTTGCATGAGTTATCACCACAGCCAGGTTCTCAAAAGAAACGTACTCGCGTAGGACGTGGTCTAGGATCAGGGCTTGGCAAAACATCAGGCAGAGGACAAAAAGGACAAAACTCACGTTCTGGTGGCGGTACACGCCCAGGATTTGAAGGCGGACAAAGACCTCTTTACTTAAGACTACCAAAACGTGGTTTTTACAATAAATTTGGTAAAGAGTATGTAGAAATAAACGTAGGCTCTTTAAACTGCTTTGAAAACGATACTGTTGTTGATCCAATTTTGCTCATTGAATACGGTTTAATCAAAAAACTTTGCGATGGCGTTAGAATATTAGGCAACGGTGAACTGACAAAAGCTTTGACAGTCAAAGCAATGGGCTTTTCTAAAAGTGCACAAGAAAAAATTAATGCGGCTGGCGGAAAAGTAGAGGTGATTTAGTTGCTGTCATCTTTAGCTAATATTGTTAGAATTACAGAACTTAGACAAAAACTAGTCTTTACACTAGCGATGTTTGCAATTTTTCGCATAGGTACATACATACCTGTCCCAGGTATAGATGCAGCAATGATTGAAAGATTATTTGCCAGCGGCAATTTGTTTGGATTACTCGATTTATTCTCTGGCGGTGCTTTGAGCAAATTTTCTATATTTGCTATGAGTATTACACCGTATATTAATGCTTCAATTATCTTGCAATTACTTACAGTAGTAATTCCAAGACTAGAACAATTAAAAAAAGAAGGTGCCGAAGGTAGTAAAAAGATAGCTCAATATACAAGATATGGCACAGTTGGTCTAGGTTTTTTCCAAGCTGTTGGTATGGCTTATGGTATCAGAAGTGCAATGCACAACCCAAGCTTTTTTAATATTATGCTTGTTGCTATAGTTTTAACAGCAGGTACAGTGCTTTTAATGTGGATTGGCGAACAAATCACAGAAAAAGGTATTGGAAACGGAATTTCACTTATAATTTTTGCAGGCGTAATTTCAAGACTTCCGGAAGGATTATCAGTAATTTATCAATACTTAATGGCAGGTACAATAAGTATTTTAAATGTAATTTTGTTTGCAGTAATAGCAATGGCGATGATAGTTTTTGTTATTGCTATACAACAAGGAATGAGAAAAGTTGCAGTACATTATGCTAAAAGAGTTGTTGGCAGAAAAATGTATGGTGGTCACACGAGCTATATACCTTTAAAGGTAAACCAAGCAGGTGTTATTCCAATCATTTTTGCTTCATCAGTTTTAATGTTTCCTACAACAATCGGACAATTTGTTAATGTTGAATGGGTAAAAACAGTTGCAAGTTGGTTTGCATGGGGAACACCTCTGCAAACAATATTGTATGTGATCTTGATAATAGGGTTTACCTATTTTTACTCAGAAATAACAATGAATATACCTGAAATGTCAGAAAACATGAAAAAATATGGTGGTTTTATCCCAGGAATTAGACCTGGTAAACCAACTACAGATTACTTACAAAGAATAATGACGCGTATAAATTTAGCCGGGGCAATATTCTTAGCTTTAATTGCAATAATGCCAAACTTTGTAGTTTATATAACAAACATACAAGGTGTATATTTTGGCGGTACGGCACTACTTATTGTCGTTGGTGTAGCACTTGATACAATGAAACAGATAGAGTCACTCGTTTTGATGCGTCATTATCAAGGCTTCATGAAATAGGGGGCGACAACAATGCACATACTAATAATGGGACCACCTGGCGCAGGCAAAGGCACCCAAGCAGAAAAACTAGTTGAAAAATATAACGTAGCACACGTTTCAACAGGCGATATGTTCAGAGCAGCTGTAAAGCAAGGCACTGAACTTGGCAAAGAAGCCAAACGCTATATGGACTCGGGTCAACTCGTTCCTGATGTTGTAACAATAGGCATAGTTCGCGAAAGCTTGAGCAATCCACAAATAAAAAAAGGATTTTTACTTGACGGATTTCCAAGAACATCAGAACAAGCCAAAGCGTTAGACGAAATATTACAACAACTAGATATAAAATTAACCGGTGTAGTAGATATAGTTGTTCCAGACGATGTATTAGTAGACAGAATAACAGGCAGACGCATATGCAAAGCTTGTGGTGCAACATATCATATAAAATACAACCCACCCAAAGCACAAAACATTTGTGATAAATGCGGAGGGGCACTTTATCAAAGAGACGACGACAAAGAAGAAACAGTAAAAAATCGTTTAGAAGTATATAAAAGCCAAACAAAACCGCTTATCGAATATTATTCTAAACAAGGTCTGTATATAAAAATAGACGGACTGCAAGAAATAAACAAAGTTTTTTCAGATATTGTTGAAAACTTGGACGGTAAATAAATATGATAATTTTAAAGTCGGCTAGTGAAATACAATTAATGCAAGAAGCTGGTCGAATAGTTGCACTGGCATTACAAGAAATTGGTAAAGCAGTAAAACCTGGTATAACAACTGACTATCTTGATATAATCGCTCGCGATGCCATTGTAAAACAAGGTGCAATACCTGCTTTTAAAGGGCTATATGGTTTTCCGGGACATATCTGTACATCTGTCAACAGTCAGGTAGTACACGGCATACCTGGCAAACAAAAACTCAAAGAAGGCGATATTGTAAGCGTAGATGTTGGTGTGCTAAAAGACGATTACAATGGAGATGCAGCATATACCTTTCCGGTTGGTAAGATAAGTGATCAAGTGCAAGAGTTACTTACAGTTACAGAACAATCTTTATACAAAGGGATAGAAAAAGCTGTAGTTGGCAACAGACTTGGCGCAGTATCTCACGCAATACAGGCACATGTGCAAAGCTATGGCTTTGGTATAGTGCAAGATTATGTAGGGCACGGAATTGGAAAAAATATGCACGAACCACCACAAATACCAAACTTTGGACCGGCTAATGAAGGACCGCTTTTAAAAGCCGGGATGGTTTTAGCTATTGAGCCAATGATCAATTTAGGAACCTATAAAGTAAAAACATTAGGTGACGATTGGACAGTCGTAACACTAGATGGAAAACCATCTGCACACTTTGAACATACTGTAGCTATAACAGATAGTGGTCCTAAAATACTAACAACTTTATAATAGTATGTTTAAAAAGCACAAGGAGGATGCGACGAAAAATGGCCAAACAAGACGCTATAGAAGTCGAAGGAACAATTGTAGAAGCACTACCTAACGCAATGTTTCAGGTGAAATTGGAAAATGGGCACATAATACTAGCTCATATATCTGGTAAAATTCGTATGAATTTTATCAAAATTTTACCTGGCGATAAAGTAACCGTAGAGCTTACACCGTACGACCTAAATAGAGGGCGGATAACATACCGCTTTAAATAACTTTTATAGGTTAAATAACATTAACCTTATTAGGAGGTTTACAACATGAAGGTTAGACCATCTGTCAAACCTATTTGCGAAAAATGCAAAGTAATAAAAAGGAAAGGTAACGTAATGGTTATCTGTGAAAATCCTAAACATAAACAAAAACAAGGCTGATAAGGAGGTATTTTCTTAATGGCACGTATTTCTGGCGTTGACTTGCCAAGAGACAAGCGTATAGAATATGCATTACCATACATTTATGGTATAGGTCTTACCTTGTCCAAGAAAATTTTAGAGCAAACAAAAATAAATCCTGACACAAGAGTTAGAGATTTAACAGAAGAAGAAATAGCAAAACTTCGTGAGACAATCGACCGTGATTACAAAACCGAAGGTGACTTAAGACGTGAAGAATCATTAAACATCAAACGTTTGATTGAAATTGGTTCGTACCGTGGTCGTCGTCATCGTATGGGTTTACCAGTTAGAGGTCAAAACACAAAAAATAATGCTCGCACACGCAAAGGACCAAAACGTACAGCAGGTGCGAAAAGAAAATAGGCAGTAAAAAGGAGGGATTTTTTTAGTGGTTGCCGCAAAAAAAGTTGTTCGTACAAAACGTAAAGAACGCAAAAACATTGAACATGGAGTAGCCCATATCCGCTCGACTTTTAACAATACTATTATCACAATAACAGATGTTAAAGGAAACGCTATTAGTTGGGCAAGTTCAGGAGGGCTAGGCTTTCGCGGATCACGCAAAAGCACACCTTTTGCTGCACAAATGGCAGCAGAACAAGCTGCCAAAGCAGCTATGGAACATGGCTTAAAACAAGTCGAAGTGTTCGTAAAAGGCCCAGGAGCTGGTCGTGAAGCAGCCATCCGTTCCCTGCAGGCTACTGGTTTGGAAGTAAATTCAATTAAGGACGTTACACCAATCCCACATAACGGTTGTCGTCCACCCAAACGCAGAAGAGTTTAATTAGGAGGTATAAAATAGATGGCAATTGATAGAGCTCCTGCAATCAAAAGATGCAGATCACTTGGTTTAGAGCCTGGTATTGTTGGTTTGACAAAACAATCCAGTCGTCAACCAAAACGTTCTAACAAAAAAATGAGCGAATATGGTTTACAACTAAGAGAAAAACAAAAAGCTAAATTTATATATGGTGTCTTAGAAAGACCATTTAGACGCTACTATGAAAAAGCCAAAAAAATGGCTGGAGTTACAGGTGAAAACCTTTTAACTCTTTTAGAGCGCAGAATAGACAACGTAATATTTCGTCTAGGTCTAGCTACAACACGTAGACAATCAAGACAACTTGTTTCCCATGGTCATATACTTGTCAATGGTAGATCTTTAAACATCGCATCAGCCCTTATTAAAGCAGGCGATGTTATAAGCATCAAAGAAACAAGCAGACAAAGTGAATATTTTAAAGCCGTAGTAGAAAATGGCAATCATGCTACACCTGCTTGGCTCAGCTACGACAAAGGCAAAATGGTTGGTACAGTAGATCGCCTGCCAGTACGTGAAGAGATTGATGTTCCAATTGCTGAACACTTAATCGTAGAATTATATTCAAAATAATCTACCCTCTTTCAACTAAAATTTAACGTAAACAAAATACGTATTTAAAAACAGGGGGTTTTCATGATAGAAATAGAAAAACCTAAAATGATAATATCAGAAATTAGTGAAGACGGACGCTATGGCAAATTTATCTGGGAACCACTAGAACGTGGTTATGGCATAACACTTGGTAACAGTTTACGTCGTGTACTCTTGTCATCTTTGCCTGGCGCTGCAGTTACTGCGATAAAAATAGATGGAGTTTTACATGAATTTTCCACTATCCCCGGCGTTAAAGAGGATGTTACAGATATTATTTTGAACATTAAAGAACTGTGCCTTAAAACACATACAAATGACCCCAAAATAATCCGTATCCAAGCCGAAGGCGAGCAAACAGTAACCGCTGCTGACATCAAAACAGGCAGTGACATAGAAGTACTAAACCCAGACCTTGTAATAGCAACACTAGATGATGGTGCACGTCTTAATATAGAAATGTATGTATCACAAGGTACAGGCTACATATCTTCAGAAAAAAACAAACAATCAGATCACGCTATTGGCGTTATCCCAATAGATAGTATTTATTCACCAATAACCAGAGTAAAATTCGGTGTAACAGACACACGTGTTGGCAACGTAACAGACTACGACAAGCTGACACTAGAAGTTTGGACAGATGGCAGCATATCACCTGGTGATGCTGTTAGTCAAGCTGCCGAAATACTCATGGGTTATCTGCGTATATTCCAAGAGCTTGGAACAGCAACAGACAGACTCCACAGCAAATTTGACAATATAACCGCAGAAGAAGTAGAAACTACTACAAGCGTTTTGAACATGACTATTGATGACCTTGATTTGTCAGTTCGTTCACATAACTGCTTAAAACGTGCCGGTATAAACACAGTAAACGATTTAACTCAAAAAACCGAGTACGATATGATGAAAGTCCGTAACCTTGGACGCAAATCATTAGAAGAAGTTAAAAAGAAACTTTTCGATTTAGGCTTGGCACTAAAAGAAAATCTTTACGAATAAAAGGAGGAAAAGCAAATGGCATACAGAAAACTAGGTCGCGACTCAAGTGCTAGACGTGCTTTGTTTCGCAGCATAGTAACCTCCTTTTTTGCACACGAGAAAATAGAAACAACAGCAGTCAAGGCGAAAGAAATAAGCAAAATCTCTGCTAAAATGATTACCTTGGCAAAACGTGGTGATTTGCACGCTCGTCGTCAAGCACTTTCATTTCTTGTGAGCGAAAAAGTAGTGAAAAAGCTATTTGACGAAATAGCACCTAAATACAAAGACCGTCAAGGCGGTTATACTCGTACATACAAACTAGGACCACGTCGTGGCGATGCCGCTGAAATGGCAATAATTGAATTAGTTTAACAGCTTTAGGGCGGCAATAATTGTCGCCTTTTATTTTTTCTTTACTTATAAAAAAGGTAAACCAATATAATACTTGACGATAACGATAATACTTTATACAATAATCAATAGTAAAGAAAAAACAGGAGAAAAAATGCAAGATAACATTATTAAAACAGGAAACCTTTGCCACGATTATCAAACAGCGGATAACACTAGCGTGCAAGCTTTAAAAAATATTAATATCGAAATAAAAAAAGGCGAGTTTGTTGCTATTATTGGCACAAACGGCTCAGGTAAATCAACACTTGCCAAACACTTTAACACACTATTACTCCCAACAAGCGGAACATGCATAGTGTGCAATTTAGATTGCAACAAAGAAGAAAACTCGCTAAAAATACGCCAAAATGTTGGAATGGTATTTCAAAATCCAGACAACCAAATAGTTGCGGCAATAGTAGAAGAAGATGTAGCTTTTGGACCAGAAAATATTGGTATGCCACCGGAGAAAATTCGCCAGCGGGTAGACTATGCCCTAGGTGTTGTAAAAATGTTAGAATACAAAAACCAAGCTCCGCATATGTTAAGCGGTGGACAAAAACAGCGCATAGCTATTGCGGGAGTACTTGCGCTAGAGCCAACATGTATGATTTTTGATGAACCTACAGCAATGCTTGACCCTGTTGGCAGAAAAGAAGTTTTAGCGACTGTGCTTGAGTTAAACAAACAAAAAGGCATAACAATAATATACATAACTCATTTTATGCAAGAGGCAGCATTGGCAGATAGGGTTATAGTAATGGATAAAGGTAGTATAGCAATGCAAGGAACGCCAAAAGAGGTTTTTTGCCAAGTAGATAAGATAAAACAAATAGGACTGGATGTTCCATTAGCTGCACAAATAGCCAAGAATTTAAACGAAAAAGGACTAAATCTTCCGGCAATTATTAATAATAAGGAGTTGGCTCAAGCATTATGTCAATAGTTATACAAAATCTATCATACACATATATGAAAAAAACTCCTTATGAACAACTTGCCTTAGATGATGTAAGTTTAGAAATAAAAAAAGGCGAATTTGTTGCTATAATCGGGCACTCGGGTTCAGGAAAGACAACACTTGTCCAGCATATAAGTGGACTTATAACACCTGATAAAGGTGAAATAACAATAGATGATATTGATATACTACAAAAAAATCATAAAGCCCAGATGGCTAAAAGGAAAGTAGGTATTGTATTTCAATATCCCGAACACCAACTGTTTGCTGAAACGGTTTTTGATGATGTAGCTTTTGGACCGAGAAATTTTGAACTGGACGAACAACAAGTACAAGAGCGAGTGACAAAAGCGCTGGAATTTGTTGGTATGGACGTTTCAGAAATTGGTAGTCGATCTCCCTTTCAGCTAAGTGGCGGGCAAATGAGAAGGGTTGCAATTGCAGGTGTTATAGCTATGCAACCAGATTATTTAATTTTAGATGAACCAACAGCAGGACTAGATCCTTTGATGCGCAATTTATTTTATGACGAAATAAAAAATCTGTACAAAAAAAGCAATATATCGGTTATTTTAGTTACTCACAGCATGGAAGAAGCGATAGAATTATCCAATCGCCTTCTTGTAATGTATGGTGGCAAAATAATTATCGATGATAAACCGGAGAAAATTTTTACAGACAATAAACAACAATTGCAAACAGCGGGCGTAGACGTTCCGGATATAATATCACTTATAGATTGCTTAAATGAACACGGATTTGATATAGAAAAAAGCTGTTTGACAAAAGAACAACTTACAGAACAAATACTTAAAAAATTACCTAAAGGAGGCAAGTAAAATGCTGACTAATATAACTTTAGGTCAATATTTTCCAGGACAAACATTTATTCACAAACTAGATCCACGTAGTAAAATCTTGCTCACTTTAGTTTTTATAATAATGATTTTCATTACAACAGCTTTCTCATCATACATAGTACTGTTTGCTTTTTTTCTAATGCTTGTTATGGTAGCCAAACTTAATTTTGCAATAATATTACGCTCTGTAAAGCCTCTTTGGCCTATAATTTTAATAACAATGCTTGTGCATATGTTCTCCAATAAAGGTCAAGTGTTATATACACTATGGATTTTTGACATTACTAAAGAAGGCATAATGCAAGGCTTGCTTATGAGTATAAGGATAATTTTTCTCATTTTATTTTCTTCACTTTTAACAATGACAACATCACCATTGCAACTTACAGATGCTATTGAAAGATTGCTCAATCCATTTAAAAAATTTGGACTACCAGCACACGAGCTTGCAATGATGATGACAATAGCACTAAGGTTTATACCAACTCTTTTAATGGAAACAGAGCGCATAATGATGGCACAAACTGCACGTGGTGCTCAATTTCAACATGGTAGCCTAATTAAAAAAATAAAAAACTTTTTATCTATAATAGTGCCACTTTTTTTAAGTGCATTTAGGCGAGCTGACGAACTTGCTATAGCAATGCAAGCACGCTGCTATAATGGCGGACAGGGGCGTACACGCTTAACTGAGCTTAAAATGGGTATACGTGACACTTATGCTACAGTAATAGTTTTTGTAGTCTCAGCGACAATGCTAGTAGCGAAATGGTATGTACAATGAGAAACTTGAAATTGACAATAGCTTATGATGGAACAAACTATCATGGTTTTCAAATACAAAAAGGACAAATGACAATTCAACAAGTTTTACAAGAAACTTTAAGTAAAATATTTGACCATAAAATAACAATAGCAGGTTCTGGCAGAACTGATGCCAAAGTACACGCTCTAGGTCAGGTAATATCCTTTAGCACAACAGGACGCATACCAACGCAGAACATAGTAAAAGCGGCAAAAACTCTTTTGCCTAGTGATATAGCAGTGCTTGATGCCAAAGAAGTCCAGCCGGATTTTCATGCTAGATTTAGTGCTTGTAGTAAACAATATATTTATAAAATACTACAAAGCAAGCTTCCCAATCCTTTTTATACAAACTATGCTCTTATAATTGACCAGCAACTGGATATACAAAAAATGCAACAAGCGGCAGATATTATTATAGGGGAGCATGATTTTTCTAGTTTCAAAGCCTCAGGTAGCACAGTTATAGATCCTATTAGAACAATGTATGAAGCCAATTGGCAAAAAAAAGATGAACAATTAATTTTTACTATAAAAGGTAACGGTTTTTTGTATCATATGGTAAGAAACCTAGTCGGTTGTTTTATAGAAATTGGCAAAAATAAATTAAGTATAGATGAATTTTTGCGCATATTACAGGCTAAAGACAGAAAAAAAGCTTGTAAAACAGCACCTCCGCAGGGATTGTATTTGGATAAAGTTTTTTATGGATAGTTAATTATTTTGTTGACACGAGAGTAATTTTCATATAAAATAATTTTGTTAGACTTAAATTGAAACTCCACTAGCCCCGGAGTTTAGTTGTAAGATAACAAGATAGTTTTAAAATCACAGGGAGGTTTCATTTGTTATGAAAACATATATGGCAACTCCTTCCACCATTACCCGCAAATGGTATGTTGTTGATGCAACTGATAAAACTTTAGGTCGTCTAGCGGCTGAAGTGGCAAAAGTGTTGCGCGGCAAAAACAAACCAACCTTTACTCCACATATGGACACAGGTGATCATGTTATTGTGGTTAATGCTGACAAGGTAGTTTTAACAGGAAAAAAACTTGTACAAAAAACATATTTCCGTCACTCTGGTTATGTAGGTGGAACAACTTTTACCAAAGCTGGCGATATGCTTAGAAAAAGACCAGAACGTATGGTAGAACTTGCAATTCGTGGTATGTTACCTAAAAACAACTTAGGTCGCCAAATGGCAACAAAACTTAAAGTATATAGCGGTAGCGAACACCCACATGCAGCTCAACAACCAGAAGTTTTAGAGCTAAATATCAGATAACTACTCTTGAGGAGGAGGACAATAAATGGCAGCAGTAAATTATGATGCCACAGGGCGTCGCAAGTCATCTATAGCCAGAGTTCGTCTGGTACCAGGTGAAGGCAAAGTAATCATAAACGATCGCGAATTAAGTGCCTATTTTGGTTTAAAGACACTTGAATTAATAATAAAACAACCATTAGTACTAACGGAAACCGTTGGTAAATATAACGTTATTGCCAATGTTTGTGGTGGTGGTATTTCTGGACAAGCTGGTGCAATTCGTCACGGAATTTCACGTGCACTTTTAAAAGTAGATCTAGAATTTCGTCCAGCATTAAAAAAAGCTGGCTTTTTAACACGTGACCCACGTGAAAAAGAACGTCGTAAATACGGTCTTAAAAAAGCTCGTAAAGCTTCACAATTCTCTAAACGTTAAAAAAATATTAAAAATCCACAACTTATGTTGTGGATTTTTCTTTTTTGCAATATAATTAAATATAAGCACTTTTGAAAACGAGAGGTTTTATTATGGTAACAGAAAGATTTATAGATTATTATGCAATACTAGATGTTCCAGTAAGTGCATCCAAACAGGAGATACAAAATAAGTACAATAATATAAAAAATAAAGACAGAAAAGTAAAAGAAGCGTACGAAACATTAACAGATGAAAAAAAACGTAAAACATATGACAAAATTTATGCTCAAAAACGTCTGGTAAAAACACAAACAACAACAGACCAAAGTGATGATGCCACTAAAGTAGATGAAACATATATAGCAGACAGCGAAGAAGAACAAATGCTTGTAGAAGAATCGAAAAGAAACTTTCACTCTATAAATGATTTTATAACAGAAAATTTAACAAATAAAGATTTGGAAATCAGTATAAGAGAACAGTTAGCTGACCAAGCAGAAAAACTATATAGGCAAAATATGTGGCCATTACTTGAAAAGGTTAAAAAAATATCTGGTGATAATTCAGCAACGTACATATTTATATGCAAACTACATGCTAAAACACTTTTTTCTTTAGGGGAAATTTGTATGTGGGCTAGTAGTTTTAAAAAAGCTATAGGAATGTATAATACAGCTTTAGCACTAGCTTGTGAAGATACAGAGATAATAAATAATTGCAATAAATCTCTAGAATTGGCAAGAATAGCTTACGAGGCATCAAGAACGAAAAAAAGTCCAGAAACTGTAAAGAGCAATGTGGATGAGATGTATATTTCTTATACACAAATGATTTTGTGGATATTTTGTGGCTTCATCTTTACATCTATTTTCTTTTGGCTAATAATACTTGTATGGGATATAATTTTTTAAAAAAGATAAAATTAATCAAATAATCCTGTAGATAAATACCTTTCGCCACCGTCAGGTAAAATAACAACAATATTTTTGTTGTTATTTTCTTTTTTCATAGCTAATTGACTGGCAGCCCAAATAGCAGCACCTGACGAAATGCCACAAAGTAAACCTTCTGTTGCAACAAGTTTTTTTACTGTTAGAGCTGCATTTTCAAAATCTGCTTGAATAATTTCATCATAAATGCTTGTATTCAAAATGTTAGGTACAAAACCAGCACCGATGCCCTGTAATTTGTGCTTACCTGCTTTACCACCTGATAATACAGGACTGTCTTCAGGTTCAACTGCAAAAACCTTAATATTAGGATTTTTATTTTTTAAATATTCGCCGACACCTGTTATGGTACCGCCTGTTCCAACTCCGGCAACAAAGATATCCACTTTACCATCAGTTTGCTGCCAAATTTCAGGACCAGTGGTTTTTATGTGTGCAGTTGGATTAGATGGATTGGCAAATTGGCTTGGAATAAAGGCATTATCTAATTGTTTAGCCAGCTCGTTTGCTTTTTCAATAGAGCCATTCATACCTTTATCAGATGCTGTCAATACAAGCTCTGCGCCATAGGCTTTTAAAAGATTACGCCGCTCTAAACTCATGGTTTCAGGCATTGTAAGAATTATCTTGTAACCACGCATTGCAGCTAAAAAGGCAAGTCCGATACCAGTATTTCCACTTGTTGGTTCAATAATTACCGTATCTTTTGTAATAAGTCCTTTTTGCTCGGCATCATCAAGTAAAGCTTTAGCAACTCGGTCTTTTACACTACCAGCAGGGTTGAAATATTCTAGTTTGGCTAAAATATTTGCTTGAATTGATAAAGCCTTACAATATCTTTCAAGCTTTAATAAGGGCGTCTGCCCAACAAGATCATCTAAGCGATTTGTAATATTTGACATAATAAATCTCCTTTACTTATTTTGAATGATAATACTATTAAAGTGCTTTGTCAACAAACATTTAATATAGTCTTACTGATGATTTTTTGCTATAATATAAAAATGAGATGTTTAAAATTAGGGGGAATCGTTATGCGTTATAATTTTGATGAGTATATAAATCGCAAAAACACAGATAGCGTAAAATATGACTTTGCGCAAGAACATGGCAAACCACAGGATGCTACGCCTCTTTGGATTGCAGATATGGATTTTAAGGCACCAAATTGTATTACAAATGCACTTATAAAAAGAGCAGAGCACGGAATTTTTGGCTACACACAGCCCAAACAAGATTACTTTCAGGCACTAGAAAATTGGTTTAAAACCTACCACAACTGGCATGTAAAAGAAGATTGGCTTGTCAAAACGCCGGGAGTGGTATTTGCTTTTTCGGCAGCTATTCGCAGTTTGACAAAAAAAGACGATGCAATAATAATCCAGCAGCCAGTATATCCGCCGTTTGCTCAAGCAGTTAATATAAATCAACGCAAACTTGTTGTAAACCAATTGTTGTACGATAATGGGAAATATACGATAGACTTCGCGGACTTTGAAGATAAAATAATAAAAAATAATGTAAAAATGTTTATTGCCTGCAATCCGCATAACCCTGTCGGCAGAGTATGGACAAAAGAGGAACTAGAAAAATTAGGCGATATTTGCCTAAAACACAAAGTAATAGTCGTTTGTGATGAACTACATCAAGATTTTATCTATAATGGATATAATCATACAGTTTTTGCAGGTATCAAAAAAGAATTTTTACAAAACACAATAACTTGTACAGCACCAAGTAAAACATTTAATTTAGCCGGTGTACAAATTTCCAACATATTTATTGCTAATCCAGATATAAAAGAACTCTTTGAGCTGGAGATAGCCAAGACTGGCTACAAAGAACCAAACATTTTTGGACCTATTGCTTGTAAAGCAGCATATCAAGATGGTAGACAATGGCTTGATGAAGTAAAGATGTATTTGCAAGGCAATCTCGACTTAATAAGAAGCTTTTTAAAAGATAACATGCCAGAAGTACAGCTTATAGAACCAGAAGGTACTTACGTCGCTTGGCTGGATTTTAATAGTTTAGGCTTAAGCCCTGAAAAATTAGATGAACTTTTACTAAATAAAGCAAAGCTATGGCTTGACGCGGGCGTGCGTTTTGGAAAAGGCGGCGAAGGTTTTGCAAGATTAAATATGGCTTGTTCGCGTCCTATTTTAGACCAAGCTATGCATAATTTATTGAAAATAAAACAATAGCATGTGATGGAGAGTAAATGGACGATATAATAGAGCAAATAAATAATTGGCAATATCCAAGCAGCTTACCGGACAAAGTTGAAGAATTTTTGTTGATAAAACAAATAAAAGCAGATGAATCAAGCATAGAAATTTTCTCCTATGCTGCCGAGCATTTAAAAAAGAAACTTTTGTTTTACTATAATGTTAAAACGAAAGATTATATGCTAAAGAGGCAGTTTGGTTTTAATGAATATAATGATATTAATTTTATCAACCCAAGCCTAGAAAAAATGCAGCAATTGCTAGAGAGTAATCTTGAGGCAACGTTAAAAGAATTTTTATTGCCGCTCTCACCAGATAAAAGTTTTATATTAAAAGAAAAAGGCATTTATCATTGGAATTATAAAGATGTTTTACCTGCTGCAATAGAAGATTTTGAATTATACATTATGCCTGATAAACCTGTTAAATTGATAAACGGTGCATATATTGTAATTGACTACAGCGACTTTTCAAAACAAAAACAGTTTTTAATTTATTATAATGAACTGACTGACAGCTTTTATGCAGAACTTAAAAACAAGGGAATTGTAAGCACCACAAGCGCCTTTGATAGCAGGCAAATAAAAGATTTAGAAAAGCTGCTTATAGAAAAATTAAAATATAGTTTGAAAAATTTTTAATAAGACCTTGACAAATTCTTTATTATGCAATAGAATTAATAATGCGTTTGGCCCGGTAGTTTAGTTGGTTAGAATGCCGCCCTGTCACGGCGGAGG
>CAZKFG010000037.1:0-25396 GCA_964551985.1 uncultured Acidaminococcales bacterium | reverse complement strand
TTGCTACTCCTGTTGGTACACCACCTAATACTTTAGTTTTAGGACCTGGTGGATATCGTTTTATGGACTATGTTAAAGCTGGTACTGGTCTAGTGTTAGTTTCTTTCGTAGTTTGTATGATAGTGGTTCCTATAGTTTGGCCATTTTTCCCCGGTAAATAAATTCAACAAAAAAAGCACTGGAAAATTCCAGTGCTTTTTTTATTTTACATTTGACTATCACACACAGGACATATATCAAATTTAGCAGTTTGACTGTAACCACAAAAGATGCATTGATAACTCTGTTCTAGTATTTCATCATTAAAGCTAATTTTCATTTCTTTTTCTTTACTATTTAGTAAATTTAGTATTGCTTCATTAAATCTTCTCTCATGACTATACTCAATAGATGCTATCTTTTCAAATAATACTGCTATATCCTCAAATCCTTCTTTTTTAGCCTCTCTAGCATATTGCGGATAAAGTTGTTTCCATTCTTGGTTTTCCGTCTTAGCAGCTTGTTGCAAATTTGTCGGAGTATCATCTATGCCAGAATTTAGAAGTTTATACCACACTTTAGCATGCTCTTTCTCATTATCAGCTAACTGTTCAAAAATATTTGCTATATCTTCCTGCCCTTCTTCTCGAGCTTTTTGAGCGTAAAAAGAGTACCTATTGCGTGCTTGAGACTCACAAATGAATGAATTTTCTATATTTTGCTTTGTTTTACTATTTTCAAAATTCATATCTAATTCCTTTCTTAAAAATAACTCTCATATTCTTTTAATAAAGAAAAATACTCCTCTGTCAGTTTTTTATGTCTTACCAAAGCGTTATCACTTACCTTTATAACACTTTTTTCTATGACATCATAGTTTTCAATAGCTACTTGTACTACTTTTTCACAAATTTTATTTTGTGTTGCCATTTTTTGAATAATACCAATTACTTGCTCTTTAGGAAATATTTCTTTATAGCTACGTTTTCCCATCAACGCACTCATAATGTCTGCAACAGCAACAATACGCTCATTTAAATTCAAATCAGCTGCACCAATAGCATGAGGATAGCCAGTCGAATCTAATTTTTCATGATGTTTAATTGCTATATTGAAAATTTCTTCGCTTACTTGACCCTTTAAAATATATTCCGTAAGCGAAACGTGATCTTTCATTAGTGAAAATTCAAAATCTGTCAATTTATCTTGCTTTTCTAAAATTAATAATGATATAGATAATTTTCCTATATCGTGCAATAAAGAGCCGTAAAAAAGATTTTGCTTATCTTCGCTAGATAGATTGAACAAAGTTGCTAATTCTCGTGTAATTTCAACTGTTGCAATAGTATGAGTAACTGTACTTTCGCTTCTAAAGTCGATAGTATAAGGCAAAATAGCCACAAGAGATTTCTCTTGTTTTTGTGTGAGATCTTTATTATTCAAAAAAGGTAGCAATTCTTCCATATATTTATAATCTAACACCTTAGTAATAACCTGCTGCTCTTTTTCAAGTTTTTTCAACATCTCTACATCTTCGCGGCAAAATACAGGGCTTTGCAAAAAACGGAAAATATCCTCTACTGTACTTACTTTTTTCTGCGAAATTAAAATATCAATTTTATCTGCAAGGAAAATTTTTGTTGCCAAAAATTTATTTTGACAATTAGTCTGCATAAGTTTAGGATATGTAAAATGATGAAATAGTACAGCATCAACATACTGTTGCAAAAATGAAAAACTCTTCAAAAATAAATAGCTATATATACTATGTTGTAACATACTTTTTACTTCAAAACCAAAAAGATTATTAGGATTTACTAAATTATCAACATCTTCTGTTTTATAAGCACCTAAATCATGAAATAAGCTCAGATAATATGCCTCTATAAGCTGTATTTTACTATATTTATTCTCACTTTCTAACATCTTTAAAACAATAAATGCCACCTTTTCACCATGATCTAACAAGCGATAATCTAAAGTGTTTAAAGCTCTACGAAACATATAGTCTATATTATTTATCAACTTCATAAACATTATCCTTTACTGTAGCTTTTCTACTATATTTTACCACAAACAGCTTGTTTATCAAAGTAATTTTATAATATTGTATCCTTGAAAGAAGGTTTTTTATGTCTGCCCCCCATAGCTCTGCCAAGCAAACCATATTAATCTCTCTTATAACAGCATTTTGTTTATTAGGCGACTCCATGTTATATATAGTTCTTCCTTTGTTTTGGAAACAATTTGGCTTAGATGCTCTTTGGCAAGTGGGAGTTTTATTGTGCGTAAACCGCCTTGTAAGATTACCATTTAACCCAATGGCTCTTAGTTTATCTAACATTTTGGGTCAAAAAAAATGTTTCTACATTGCCGTTTTTCTAGCTTTTATAACGACATTTTCCTACTCTTTTGTTACAGGTTTTTATTCCTTACTAATAGCTCGTACTTTCTGGGGTATTGCCTGGAGCTTTCTTAGACTTGGTTCCTATTTTTCTATTTTACAAATCTCCGGCATATCTGAACGTGGTTATCATATGGGATTATACAACGGCATCTTTAGATTGGGTAGCTTATTTGGAATGCTTGGCGGAGCTTTAATAGCAGAATTTATAACCCCACTGGCAGCTGGATACATCTTTTCGGGTTTTGCCCTATTTGCTCTACCAATAGTGTTTTTTCGCATACCTAAAAACACTTTAGAAAAAACCAATAAAGAAAGTTTTAGCTATTTTTCTTTATTGCTAAGTAACAAAGTTATTTTTGCACTTTTTTGCACAAGTTTTCTAACAGCGCTTATATATCAAGGAGTTTTTACTTCCACTTTAAGTTATTTAGTAAGCTATAATGATATAAATTTTGATTTTTTAAAAGCTTATGGACTCGGATCTGCAAGCTTTGCAGGTATTTTGCAAGCTGTACGTTGGCTATGGGAACCATTTTTAGCACCGAAAATCGGTTTTATTTCAGACGGATTTAAAGATAGACGATTTTTATTAAAACAATTTTGTTTATTTTCAGCAATATTATTTTTACTCATTGCACAAAAATTAAACCTTTGGCTATGGCTCACAATAATTATGCTCATTCAAATATCAGCTACAGGCATAACAACTCTAGTTGATGCCACTGCTGCAGACATAGCTAGTACTAGCCAAAAATCCAATAGCATTCTTGCTGCACACTCTTTTTTTATTGATTTAGGTTCTGCTCTAGGACCAGTAATTGCTTACTTTTTTATCAGCTATGTAGGATTCAATGCTTTATTTTTAGCTGTTTTTACATGTTTACTGATTGTACTGTTTGTCTGGCATAGACTGGATAAACCTCAAAAAAGAATTAGCTAAATGAGAACGTATAAGATTATAAAAATCTTTATAAATCTAAAAAATAGACAAGAAAAATGCTGCCTGTTAAGCTTTTCGTATTTTATAGACTTGAAAAACAACTCCATAAAATAATTCTTCCAAAGATAAGATTTATTGGCAAAAAACAAAGGGCTTGCATTTTTGCAAGCCCTTTGTAAACCTGTGTTTCTAGCAGCCAGTCAAGTATATAGCATATGCCAAAGCATTATTATAACTACACCAGTTACAAAATAGCAACAGGCAAAAAAACCATTCCATTTAAACCCAACTGTATAAGAAGTAACATCAAGATATTTAGATGCCGTCAGCACAATTCCCACAAAAGGAGAACTCATATAAGCTACCGAAGCGCCTAAAAGAATTGACATAGCAATAATTTCAGGTGAAAAAGGCAGTGCTATTGATGTTGCCATCTTGCCTAAGACAACCATAATTATAAAAGGATGCAGTCCAATAAGTGATAAAATAAATACTAAAAAAGATAATATTGGAATCATAAAAATTCCAGTACTTTCACCTATATTATTTAAAAATGGATAAAAAAATACAAGTATTCCAGACGTTTCAATAGCTTTGGAAAAAATTCCCAAGCATACATAAAGACCTGTCAAATCTACTGTTTTTACAAGATTTTCATTCAAATAATCATTAACAGCATTTTTAAGTTCTTTATGTTTCAAAAACATACAAATCCAAGCTACAGACAAAATAAGACTTGCCAACATTACTCTAGAAGTATTATCGCCTATAGCAAGCTTTTCAAAAAATAATATCAACAATATTAATACTATAACAACAAACAGTATAAAAAGTAATTTTTTATATGCTTTTTTAGATAAATCAGGCATATCTTGCACTTGTTCATCAGTTTTTTCTAAAGGGCTAGAGCTTAGATATTTTAACTGGCTGATATAAGCAAGAAATAAACCCCATAAAGTCAATGCTATGCCTAAAAAAAACATATCCACCCATTTTGCACCTGTAGCATTAACAATAAGCACGACATTTACCGCACCGGGAGCCCACATTACCGCCATTGAATAACTACGTGTCAGTGCTGTGCTAAGAAACTGTTGATAATTTTTGACTACTTTTTTCAGTGGTTCACCTAAAAGTGATACCATAACCGGTATTGTACCAAACAGCAAAAAACTTGAAAACATATGCACTACAACCAAAGTAAAAATATAGACAACTCTTTCGTTTTTAAAAGTACGTAATATCAAATACTTTAAGCAGTTATTATAATCATCTAATTTTATAGGTATGGTAAAAAGCTGCATAATAACTAAAATAGCAGCAATATTTAGCATATAGTTTATGCCATCTATCCAAGATTGTAATGGTTGTTGATTATAAATATTTAAACAAGCTCCCAAAATGAAAAATATTCCTGCCATTTTTTTAAAGCTTGCACTCATTATGTTATATGCTAAAAAAAGCATCCAGAAGCCTAAAAAGGCAATAATATTTTTAAAATTGTAAATATTTAAAAGTGATAACATTTGCAAGGCCGTTATTGCAATAAGTAAATATATACAAATCTTAGTTTGTTTAAAAGAGTTTAACATTTTCAACTTAAACACCACCACATAATCTTAGTAATCCAAATAATTTATCCAGTTTAAATATAACAAAACATACTTAAACTGGATAAATATTTTACAATTTACCTTCGGCTGTAGATTCTAACAATCCTTCTTTTCTATCACATTCAACATCCAAGACCTTACTACCTATATAGCAAGTATAAAGAAAATAATATGCTGCTTGAGAAATAATTATCGTAAAAACTATTGTCGGTACACTACCAAAAGCTTCTAGTGGAGGATTTTGATAAACACATTGCACCCAAAAAAAGAACGCCGCCGTAAGTATAATCATCCCTATTGTATATTTTAGCTCTCTTTGTCTTCTTCCATAATCTAATATATAGTGATGAAATATAGCATCATTATTATCTTTTATTCTCATGTTGCCACTTCCCTTTCAGTTCACTTTGCCTTGCTTAAAAGCAGCGTATTCAACCGCTGTCATAGTTTTGCCCTCTTCCCACTGCCCACTAGCAAGTCCAAACCTAGATAAAGTTTCTTGGCTGTTGGGCTTGGTCATTAAGCTAACAACTATATAAACAATACTACAAGCCAAAAGCCCCCAAATACCGCTGTGCAGTCCAAATGGATTTCTAGTTACATATGTAGTTATATAAATTGTAACCAATCCAATAATCAAACTCCAAGTCATTCCTTTATTGTTACCACGCGACCACCATAAACCACCTACAACAGCAGGAAGAGCAAGCAAATAGCCTGGGTATGCTAATTGTGTTCCAACCGCAACCAATCCACCTAGCGGCATTAAAGAAACAAGATAAGATATAATTAATATTGCAAATACCATCACTTTGCCAAAGCGCACCATTGTTTTTTCAGATATCTTGCTACGACTAGACTGAGAAAGTACCTCTGGCAAATCTTTGGTTATTATTGAAGAAATGAGCAGTAAAAGCCCTCCTGCAGTACTCATAGCCGCAGATAAGAGTCCGCCTACAACACAAGATGCCACTACAGGATTAGTAAAATTTAGCATATAGCGTATAACAAGATTATCCGCATCAGCAGCTTTAGCATCAGGAAACGCAATAACCAAACCTGCAACTATAAACAAAGGGAAACTTACTGTAACAATTACCGTTCCTAAACCACAGCCTGTCGCAACACTATGCAATGTAGACATATTTTTAGCACAATAGTATTTTGTCCAAAGAACCGGCCAAAGTGGCATAGATAGCCACATTACCATTCCTGAACTCATAGAATCTAGCATGTTGCCTCTTGCCGTATAAGTATCTGGCTTTATAGCAATAGCTTTAGCAAATAGCTGTTCTACTCCACCGTTGGCGTAAATCATCGAACCGACTATCACAGATGAACCAACAAGCAAAAATAACGCTTGAACAACATCAACATAGGCTACTCCACGCATGCCACCTTTAGCAACATAAATTGCTAATATAAGCGATATGACTAATGTGGCAATAGGAGTTGAAACACTTGTTGCTTCTTGCAAAACCCAGCTACAAGCTTTTATTTGTATAACTATGTAGAAAATAGAAAAATATATACCAATAATCAAACCAATTAAAATACGTGAAGATTTTTTCGATTCATAACGGTCTGCAATAAAATCTGCTGGTGTTATATAAGAGTACTTTTTCCCGTAATACCAAAGTTTGCTTCCAATAACCAAAAACAATGGATAACTTAGCAAGCCATAGCCAAAAAAATTAAAAATTGCACTTAGACCTTGGTTGTAAGTCTGACCAAGTTGCCCTTGAAAAGCAAACGCACTAAAAGCAGTCGCTAGAGATGTCAAAAAAAGAACAAATGTTCCAAGCCCACCGCCAGCTACATAAAAATCTTTTTGTGATGTTTCTGTTGATTTTTTCGAAGCATAAATAGATAGTGCAAAGCAAATGACAAGATAGCACGCAGAGAAAATCAACACAGCAGTTTTTGTATCCATTTAAAAGCCTTCTTTCTTTAAAAATAAACTTTTAAAGTTTAAATACATTTTTAGCAGTTAAGCCTAAACATAAATCCAACTCTTCTTTACTAAAAGATTTTATTGAACGAAACTTTGTAAGTTCATTTTCCATATTATCTATCAAATCTGCACCCATCATTACACGCTGTGCACCTATGCTTTTTACAAAGCTTTTTATTCTATGTGGTGCGCCAACCCAAGATGTCTCTAGATAAATATTAGAAAATTCTTTGGCAATCAATTCTGCTTCTGAACTGTATATATATGCTCCTGCGTGTGCGAGGATAATTTTTAAATCTGGATACTCTTTGGCTCTTGGCACAACAACTGACGGTAATGTAAACGGAACACCCATCCCTGTATGAATAATGACAGGTATATCAAAAGTTTTTGCAGCTTGAAAAATTTTATCAGCATCTTTACCGGTAACCATACAGGCGTGACCTAATGGATGTAATTTAATTGCACGAAAACCCATCTTTATACAACGCTCTACTTCTTGCATATACTCATTATATTCACGATGCGGGTTTATAGAAATCATACCGTAAATACGCCCCGGGTATTTTTTTGCCATATCTGCAATTTCATTGTGAACTTTTACCTCTTGGTTAGTGCCAGGAAAAGGCATTACCATAGATGTATCTATACCATTTTTATTCATAGAATTTATTAATTCATCTTCATCTACATGATGATCAAAAGTAAAACAACCACCTAAATGCTGATGAGAGTCAACTATCATAATATTCACTCCTTGCGAAACTTTATGCCATAAGCCTTCCACCATTGACATCAAGAATGCAACCGGTCATATAACTTGAATCATCAGAAGCTAAAAATACAACTACACTTGCTTGCTCTTGGGCAGTAGATTGTCTACCAAGTGGAATGGAAGCAACAGTTTCTCTTTTTTGCTCATCGCTCAGTTCGTTCCATAAATTTATCATCCTATCACCACTAAGAACCGTCCCCGGTGCTATAGCATTGACATTTATATTATCTTGTCCTACCTCAAGTGCTAAGCGTCTTGTAAAAGAAATAACTCCACCTTTAGCCGCAGCATAAGCAACGCCTGTTACAATGCTGGCAGTTCGCCCACCAATAGACGTAAGATTAATTATTTTGCCATATTTATTGCGTCTCATATAAGGAACAACTGCTTGTGAGCAAAAAAATGTGCCTTTAAGATTTACATCCAGAACTTTATTCCAATCTTTTTCCGTAATGTCTTCTAATTTTTTAGGCGTAAACAAACTACCACCTGCAACATTTACTAAAATATCAATACGAGAAAATTCCTCGTTTATCTGCATCATAACTTTTTGTACATCTTCGTGTGAACTAACATCCAATCTCATTATTTTATACTGACCAGGATACAATTTTTGCAGTTCTTCTTGGGCATCTTGCATCATCTTGTCTGTAACATCAGTTAAAATTACTTTTGCTCCTTCATCTAAAAATGCTTTGGAAAAACAAAGACCTAAGCCTCCACAAGCGCCAGTCAAAACAGCAACTTTATCTTTTAATCTTTTCATGTTATCACCTCATCTAATTTGAATTTAAAGGGGCTCAAAGCCCCTTTAAATTTTTAAGCCTCAACTTTAAATATCATACATTCTCCTTCGCCAATACCACCACAAATCGTAGCTAAACCAATGCCACCACCTCTGCGTTTTAACTCGTAGCAAAGTGTCATAACAATTCTCGCTGCTGTAGCTCCGGTTGGATGCCCAATAGCTATTGCGCCGCCATTAACATTTGTTCGATTTCTAATTGCTTCTATTTTAGCCGGATTATCTTCACCTAAAATTTTTGTCGATACCAAAGGCATAACTGCAAAAGCTTCATTTATTTCAAATAAATCAATTTGATCAGCAGTAAGTCCGGCTTTTTTAAGTGCCTTTTGCGCTGTAATACCAGGGATAGAAGAAATACTGTGAGGATGACCCGAAGCTTGAACATGAGTTATGATTGTCGCTAGTGGTTTTAAGCCTCTTTTTTGCGCTTCTTCTTTACTCATCAATACAGCCATTGCAGCGCCTGTACTCATTCCAGGAGCGTTACCTGCTGTTACGGTAGGACTATTGTAGACTGTTTTTAGTGCAGCTAAACTCTCTAGTGTAGTTTCAGGTCGCGGTGATTGATCTTTGTCAATGACAATGCTTTGTCCTTTTTTCCCTGGAATAGTAATTGAGAATATTTCATCTTTAAACTTATTTGCCGCTTGAGCAAGAGCATGCTTTTGATGGCTATTATATGCCCACAAATCTTGTTCTTCACGGCTTATGCCATATTCAACCGCACCTTTACCAGCTTGTACTGCTCTTGGTTCACCTGTATAAGGGCAAGACACAATCATAATGTCTTTTAAAACAACATCGCCAAGTCGTTTTCCCCATCTTAAATCGCTGATAAAATAAGGAACATTACTCATATTTTCAGACCCGCCACCGAGACTTATATTAGTTTCTCCAAGGGCTACTGAACGATATGCCATTGCCATAGCTGCATAAGAAGAACAGCAAGCTCTATCCACCGTCAAAGCGTTAGCAGTATCTGGAATGCCAGCCTCTAAGGCGCTTTGTCTTGCTATTGAGCGATTTTGGGTGGGCATATTTATGCCAAGATAAAATTCCTCTACGTCATTTGGTGATAGATCAATGCGCCTCATTACTTCTTTACTGGCAAGGCTCGCCAGTTGTACAGTATTCATATCTTTCATCATTCCGCCAAATTTATCAAATGGTGTTCTAGCGGCACTGACAATTACAACTTCTTTTGCCATTGTTTAACCTCTCCTTATATTATTTTAGTTTCTTTTAATTTATTTATTTGCTCTTTGTCATAACCTAAAAGCTGTGTAAGAATTTTTTCTGTATGTTCACCAAGTTGTGGAATAGCTCCGTAAATAGGCTCTTCACCATCTATTTTATAAGGTGAACCAACAACTGTAAGTTCGCCCATTACTTTATCTGGTATTTTGACAAACATTTCTCTTATGTTGGCGTGTTCTTCATTGAATATATCACCAGAATGTTGGACAGGACCGCAAGGCAATCCTTCTTTCATTAATATTTCACAAACTTCATTTCTGGTTTTATCAGACATCCAACCTTTTATTATCGGCATTAACATATCTAAATGTTCAAATCTTTTTGGTCCTGAGTTAAGCTCTTCTGTTATAAGATCAGGTCTTTGTATAGCATTACAAAATTTAACCCAACTAGCTTGTGTAGGTACAATTAAGGCTACATAACCGTCTTTAGCTTCAAACGGACCCCAAGGACAAATAAGAGGATCTGGACCACGCTCCAAAATTTTGCCTGTAAACGAATATACATTGTGTGCTCTTTCAGCTAAGGCAATCATACAATCGTACATTGATACATCAAAAAAATCTCCTTTGCCTGTTTTGAGTTTTTTTATGTAACCAAGCATTGCCGCATAAGCTGCACAAATACCCGTACCAACATCGCCAACAGCAACCCCAAGCCAAGTTGGTGGACCACCTTTTTGACCGGCTAAGTGCATCAATCCACCCATAGCTTGAGCAATAATATCATAAGCTAATCTTTGGCTATATGGACCTTGCTTTTTAGCAAGTCGTCCAAATCCGCTAATAGCAACATATATTACTGAAGGATTTATCTTTTTTATTTCTTCATAACTAAGACCGAATTTATCCATCATACCCGGTTTAAAATTCTCTACAACAATATCACTTTTAGCAATAAGACTTTTCAATACTTCTACGCCTTCTGGTTTACTAAAATCAATTGTAATACTTTGTTTATTGCGATTAAATCTAGCAAAATAACCACTTGTTTTGTGTTCACCATTTTTTAAAATTGGCGCCATCTCTCTTGCAGAATCGCCTTCACCCGTTCTTTCGACTTTTATCACTTCTGCGCCTTGATCTGCAAGCATCATTGTACAATATGGTGCAGCTACCTGTTGCTCTATGCCAAGCACTCTTACACCATCTAAAATACCTTTGCCAAACATTTTGGCTCCCCCCTTTATTTTCTAACTACATTTTCCTCAATAACCTTTACAACATCATTTAAATTTGTTCCCGGTGTGAAAATTCCCACTACGCCAAGACCTTTTAGATAAGCTATATCATCATCAGGTATTATCCCACCAATAACGACAATCGTGTTTTGCATTTGTTTTTGAGCTAATAAATCAAAAACTCTTTTTGCAAGACTGTTATGCGCGCCGGATAAAATGCTCAGTCCTATAACATCAGCATCTTCTTGCAATACCGTTTCAACTATTTGTTGAGGTGTATTGTGAAGTCCCATATAAATAACTTCCATACCTGCATCTCTAAGTGCCCTAGATACAACTTTAGCGCCTCTGTCGTGCCCATCTAGACCAGCTTTAGCTACAACTACTTTTATTCGTTTATTCAAAATGCCCAACTCCTTTCATTGGTTTGGTAAAAAGTTAAAAGATTGTCGGTGGTTTATATTTACCAAAAACATTTCTCAAAGTATCACAAATTTCCCCGATGGTAGCATATACAGATACTGCATCAATCATCGCTTGTGCCAAGTTTTCATTTTTTTGCGCACTTATAGCAAGTTTGTTTAGTGCTTGTTCAACTTTTTGATTGTCACGTTTGCTTTTTAAGTCATTGAGCTTTTTAATCTGCTTGTTAGCAATCTCATCATTCACTTTAAAAAGTGGAACTTTTGCCGCTTTAGTATCGGTAAACTTATTTACACCAACTACAATGCGCTCTTGTTGGTCTACGCTCTTTTGATATCTATAAGCAGCATCTGCAAGCTCTTTTTGAAAAAATCCTTTTTCAATAGCAGTTATAGCATCACCCATTTGGTCTATTTTGTTGATATATTCAAACACTTCTTTTTCTATTTTATCTGTCAAATATTCTACATAATATGAACCGCCAAGTGGGTCTACAGTATTTGTAACACCAGATTCATAAGCAATAATTTGCTGCGTTCTTAGCGCAACAGTCACTGATTCTTCAGTAGGTATGCTCAAAGCTTCATCATAAGACGATGTAGCTATTGTCTGTACGCCGCCTAGCACCGCCCCCAAAGTCTCTAAAGTTACTCTGGCGACATTATTTAGTGGTTGTTCAGCTGTTAGCGCCCCACCCATAGTCATAATAAAAATATTCATTTTTTGTGAACTCTCGTTTTTTGACTTGTAGCGCTCTTTCAATAACTTTGCCCACACTCTTCTTGCCGCACGGAATTTTGCTACCTCTTCCAAAAGGTCTATATGTGCTGCAAGGAAAAAATATAAACTAGGTGCAAAACTATCAATATCCAAGCCTCTTTTTATTGCCGCATCCAAATAGCAAATAGCATCCGCCATTGCAAAAGCAATTTCTTGCGCCGCTGTTGCTCCGCCATCACGAATGTGATAGCCACAAATTGCCAGCGGTGTCCAAGTAGGCAAATTTTTTGAACAATACTCTATAACATCCACAGACAACTTAACACCAGCCTTGGGCGGAAAAATGAAAGTACCACGACAAAAATACTCTTTTAAAATGTCATTTTGCAAAAAGAATTTTATATCTTTAGGATCAACATTGTTTTTCTTGGCAAAAGCAACGAACATTGCCATCAAAATTAAAGAATTAGCATTAGCAGTAGTCCTTATTTGCCTTACTTTTTCCAACTGTATGCCATCAAATAATGTTTCTACATCAGCTAAAGAATTGATAGATACACCAACTTTACCAACTTCGCCTTGAGCCATATAATGATCAGAATCGTAACCCATCTGTGTTGGCAAATCAAGCGCTATAGAAAAGCCAGTTTGACCTTGCTCAATAAGGTATCTATAGCGTTTGTTGGCTTCTTCCGGCGTTGAAAAGCCAGAATATTGCCCCATAACCCATAAATTTTCTCTATACATATTCTCGTTTATGCCTCTAGTAAAAGGATATTGTCCAGGCTGTCCGAGCATTGTTTGATAATCAAAATCATTAATATCATTTGGAGTATAAAGAGGTTGTACACTTAACCCTGAAATCGTTTGATAATTTTTTGTCACGCTTAAACACCTCCTAAACTATATTTTGTTTTGTAATTTTACGTATTCGTCATAATTTGTTTTACCTTTTACTATTTGATTTTTTTCAAATTGACGAATTTCATCTTCTTTATAATTTAACTTTTTTAATATCTCCCACGTATTTTCCCCTAAATCAGGTCCAATCCATCTTACCTGACCAGGCGTTCTAGAAAGCTGTGGAACCACCCCTTGCATTTTGACCTCGCCCCACAAATCATCTTTAACCTGAATAATATTTTCTCGAGCTTTTATATGCGGATCTTCAAAAATACCTTCAATATCGTGTATCGGACCCATAGGGACGTGCTCTCCTAGTATATCAAAGCACTCTTTTGCATTATGCTCAGATATCCATTTTTCCACTGCAGCATCAAGCTCTTGGCGATTATTTTGGCGTTGTTCGTGTGTTTTATATTCCGCTCTTGTTAAAATATCCTCTCTATCAATAAGCTGCATAAGCTTTGTAAACAACTTATCATTAGCAACCGCCAAGCTAATCCATTTATCGTCTTTACTTTTAAAATGACCGCTAGGAACAGTAGCTGCAAAAACGTTTCCTGTGCGCTCTCTTACAGTTTTTGTAAGATGATAATTAAGAGCAGTAAATTCAGATATACGAAAAATTGGCTCATATAAACCAATATCAATTTCTTGACCCATACCGCTTTTTAAAACATCTCTTTCATACACTGCTGTAAGTATCCCCACAACCGCTGAAAAACCTACCAAATAATCTGCAATGGAAACACCAGGTTTTAAAGGAGCTCTATCAGGAAAACCCGTTATGTAGGTAAGTCCGCCCATACCAACTCCTACCCTGTCATAACCTGCACGTTTTTTATAAGGACCCGTCTGTCCATAGCCAGACATTCTTGCCAAAATTATTTTGGGATTTATTTTATTTATCTTATCCCAGTCAAAGCCTAATTTGGCAAGTATGCCAGGTCTGAAATTTTCTGTCATCACATCTGCTTTAGCAATCATCTTTTCTAATATCTCTTTACCATCAGATTGCTTTAAATCAATAGAAATTGTTTTTTTATTACGATTTTCTACTGAATACCAAAGCGAGCGACCATCTACAATAGGGCCCATTTTTCTAAGCCCATCCCCTTCAAGTGCCTCGACTTTCGTCACTTGTGCACCAAAATCCGCCAACATAGCACCGCAAAAGGGAGCAGCAACAACTTGTCCCAATTCTAAAACTTTTAATCCTTTTAATGGCAACAAAATAACACTTCCTTTTACGTTAAGCGCTTTTACTTCGCTTATTCATTATATAAACCAATACAAAAGATAAAACTAAAAGTCCTGCGCTAATTGGCGTTGAGAAAAACACCATCGGACTCAAATCGTGACCTAATAAAGCTCTTCGCATATTCGGCTCAATTATCGGTCCTAAAATCAACCCCAAAACTATCGGTGCGACAGGAAAACCCAGTTTCAAAAGTGCGTAACCAGCAAAACCTATCAAAACAACCATCGTTGCATCAAAAAAAGAATTGTTCACTGCGTAACCACCAGTTATGCACAATACAGATACCACAGGCATCAAAATGCTTACAGGCATTTTCAAAATATAAGGGAAAAATCTACTGCCCAAAAGCCCTACTGCCAACATAACCAAATTGGCAAACAACAATATCCACAGCAGCATTGCTACTATATCAAATCTCTCCACCATAAGCATAGGTCCTGGAGTTAGACCTTGAATCATTAATGCCCCAAGCAAAACTGCTGTTACAGTATCTCCTGGCACTCCCAAAGTTAAAAGCGGTATTAAAGCACCTCCAGTTACAGCATTATTAGAACTTTCACTTGCCATAATACCCTCTGGAATTCCAGTGCCAAATTTTTCTGGGTGCTCTGATGAGCGTTTTGCCTCATTATAAGCCATCCAAGATGCAATAGTAGGACCAGTACCGGGGATTGCGCCAATCGCTATCCCTATAAAAGTAGACTTTAAAATCATCCATTTGTATTTCCAATATAAGCTTAAATTTGGTAGGCTGTTTTTAACTTGACATATAACAGCATCTGCTTTCTCTGTTACACTTTCACATTTTGCCAACACCTCTGTTATAGCAAACAATCCAACCAATGCTGGTATCAGGGCAATGCCACCCATAAGATTTAGATTATCCATTGTAAATCTTGGTAAACCATCTATCGGATCCATTCCAATAGTGCCAAGAACCATACCAATACAAGCTCCTGCTATTCCTTTAACAATCGACTTTCCTGACACTCCAGCAATACAAACTAATCCGAGCACAGCAACCGCAAAATACTCAGGTGCTCCAAACTTTAACGCTACTTTTGCAATAATCGGTGCAAATATCAGTAGCGCAAAAGCGGAAATAGTTCCCCCTATCCACGAAGAAATAATAGAGTGTCCAAGTGATTCACCAGCTTTGCCATTTTTAGCCATAGGATAGCCATCCATAACAGTTGCAGCATTACCTGGCGCTCCGGGTGTATTTATCAAAATAGCTGGTATGCTGCCAGCATAAAAACCGCCGCAATAGATACCCATCAAAAAAGATAGTGATACATCAAGTGGCATATAAAAAGTTATCGGTGTAAACAAAGCAACAGCAGTTGTTGCCGTAAGACCCGGAGCTGCGCCAAAAAGTATACCCACAACAGTACCCAAAGTTATCCAGCCTAAAATCTCAAAATTAAACTCCATCAAAAAAGCACCGGGGATTGCTTGTAATGTTTCAAGTCCCATACAGCACCTCCTTTCTTTTTAGATTATGGCAGTACAATCATAAAAGCTGTACTAAAAAGCCCATAAACTATAGTTGCAGTCAATATAGGTACAGTAAACAAAAATCTTTTTCTGCGTTCACCAAATATAAACATTGCACTAAATACAAAAAGTATTGTAGCAACTAAAAAACCTATATAATCCATAAGTTGCACATACAAAAATAGTGCTGTAAACATTGGCACAAGTTGTTTCCAGTTAAATGTAGGCAAAGCAGTTTTTATTTTCTTTCTAAACCCTTGCACAACCAACGTAATACCGCAAATAAGCAATGCGCTAAATAAAAGACTAGGATAAAATGCTGCAGACAGATCAGCTACCGCTAAATTTTCCAGTTGCGATGCAAAAAAGAACCCAATAAGCGAAAAAACTATTAAAAAACTACCCGACAGCATGTCTTGATCTTTGAAAATCATACTTTACACCACCTAATTTTGGTCTATATTATTTTTTATAAAGACCAATATCTTTTAAAACTTGTTGGTTTGTTTCGGCTTCTCTTTTTATACGAGCCTCAAATTCTTTCGGCCCTAGATAATCTGGAATCAAAAACAGTTTTTTCCAAGCATCTTGAACTTTTGGACTGTCATAAGCTTTTTTGAGTTCCGCTGCAAGATAATTTACAACTTCATCAGGAGTATCCTTTGGTGCCAAAACGCCATACCAAACACCAGCAATCAAATCGTAACCTTGCTCTTTAAAAGTAGGAACATCTACTAAACTAATACGCTTTTCTGAAGTTACACCCAAAATTCTAAGCGCTCCTGATTTATGATGCGGAACAGCTTCTGTTACTCCTGTTGCAGTAGCTTCCACGTGTCCACCCAATAGCGCCGCAATAGCTGGGTTTGCTCCTTCAAAAGGCATATGAGTTAATTTTATGCCCATTCTCTTTGTCCAACCTTCTGTTGTTACATGTTGAATATTGCCTGCACCAGGACTTCCATAACGAATTTTCCCTGGATTTGCTTTAGCAAATTCTACAAAATCTTTAAGCGTTTTTATCGGTGAATCACTCTTTACAGTTATAGCAAGCGGAATATCTGTCATTTGTGCCACAGCTCTTAAAGATGTATAATCATAACCGACATTAGAGGTGTAAGGAACAATAGTTACATTACCAATAGATGCATTAAGCAAAGTATAGCCATCACCTTTTGCTCTTGCGACTTCTGCCGCACCAATACCACCACCTGCACCAGGTTTGTTAATAACAACCATAGGTTGTTTCATTAAAGTACCCATTTCATCAGCATAAGGACGTGCACTAAGATCAGATGAACCGCCAGCAGCGTAAGGAACAATCAAGTTAACTGCTTTAGTTGGAAAATTAAGTGCTTTTTTAGTTTCAGCAGCTTTTTTCTCACCGCCAGACCCACCACAAGCAGATAAAATAAGGCTAGATCCCACCAACGCGACAAAAAATACGTTTTTCAATCTACTCTTTAGCATATAAAAACCTCCCTAAATTTTTATAAACATTGTTTTTAAAATGTTTACACCTGTAGTAAAGCAATAACCATGCCAAAGACATTTTATTTATTTTTAATGAAAATTTAACTGAAAATTCTGGAAAAAATTGCATTGTCTCAAAAAAACATTTATAATGAAAACTAAACAATGTAAATAAAAACGTTCATTTTTAAAACAACAAACTTTGTTTTTGCTTTTAAAAGTTTCTTTGTAATACTATTTTGTTAGGAGGATATGTTGTGAAAGATTTAAGTTTGATAATTGGCGGTAAATTAAACGAAAAAGAACAAATCTATCTAGATGATATTGATATATTTGAAAATGTCGACATTAAAAGTTCGGCAAAATTAGCTATAGAATTGGAAAACGCTGGTACAAAAGTCATCATTTGCACAGTCGGCACTCATTCTAGAGTATCAAAAGTTGTTTCTATTCCTGTTATTCCTATTCAAACAACCTTGTTTGATTTATTAACTTCTGTTCGTAGATTTGAAAAATATACAGGCACTACCGATAAGCAACTAGCTTTCATATTGCACAACTCTAGACCTGTTGACTTGAGTAAAATCCAACCATTTTCTAATAACCACCTGAACTTATATACTTATGAAAATGATACAGATATAGAAAAAATAATAATGAAAACTATATCTGACGGTATGGATGTAGTTATAGGCGGACCAACAAGTCTACATATAGCACAAAAGGCTAATATGCAAAATTGGTTATTATATTTTGGTTATGAAACATTAAACGTAGCAATTGACAAAGGTCGCTCTTTGCTACAAGCCGCGCATGCTGCCATTGAAAGAGCATCTAGAACAAACATTATTTTAAATCTTTTTTCTTATGGCATTATTGTTACTGACAACAATGGAATTATTGTTGATTTTAATATCAGCGCTTATGAACAGCTAGGAATTAGCCAAAAAGATATTTTAGGCAAAAAAATATATAATGTAATAAGAAACGAGAACTGGGCTACATCATATATAAATGGCAGAGAGTCACGTGATGTAATCAGAGAATTTAATAAAAATATGTTCTTTGTTAGCGATTACCCTATTATGTTGCCTGATAGCAGCATTGTCGGCTCTGTTGTTACATTTCAAAAAACTGAAGATATTGAAAAGCTAGAACAAAAATATCGCAAAATTAAAACTGCCGGACTCACCGCAAAAAATACGTTTAAAGAAATAATTGGTCAAAGTAACGCTATACAAAAAACCATAGAAAGAGCAAAAGCTTTTTCTATGGTTGATTCGACAATTTTAATCGAAGGCGAGACAGGTTCTGGCAAGGAAATTTTTGCCCAAAGTATACATAATGAAAGTAAACGTAGATTTGAGCCTTTTATCGCTATAAACTGTGCCGCCTTGCCAGAAAATCTTTTAGAAAGCGAACTTATGGGTTACGAAGAAGGTGCTTTTACAGGAGCTAGAAAAGGTGGTAAGACCGGTTTTTTAGAATTAGCAAATAAAGGAACAATATTTTTAGATGAAATAAATCAAATATCACCATCAATACAAGCTAGATTGCTAAGAGTACTTCAAGAAAAACAAATATTAAGACTAGGTGGCGATAGAGTTATCCCTGTTGATGTTAAAATTATCGCAGCCACAAATGAATCATTAGAAGACAAAATCGCAAAAAATGAATTCCGTGAAGATTTATATTATCGTTTAAATGTTTTGAATTTGCCTATACCACCTGTACGCGAACGCAAAGAAGACATACCAATACTGATAGAATATTTTGTTAAATACTTCTCTAAAATTCATGGATGTACAGAACCTCTTTCCAAAGAAGCAATAATCTTACTATCAAATTATGATTGGCCAGGTAATGTTCGAGAAATATACAATTTTGTTGAACGATATGTAGTTCTTAGCAAAAATAGTACGGCAAATGAATTAGAACTTGTGAAAGATTTTGTAAATAAAAATAAGGAACTAGTACCTAATAAAAATATCTTAAATGAAGGTTTCATAAAAATAAAATTAGATACTTTAGATAAAATGCAAAAAGAAATACTTGAACAAGCTTTAGTTATTTTAGATGGGAATAAAACACACGCAGCGATTTTACTAGGTATAAGTCGTACAACTTTATGGAAAAAGCTTGGTCGATAAAATAAACGAAAAAGCATTGTCAATATTTTCTATAAACAAATATATTCAAGCCCTGCTTGAACAAACACAACTATATTAAAATAATAAAAAATTTACTTTAACTGGAAAGCAACTTGGCTTAGCAGAAAAAGGGGAAAGGCTTGCAGAAATGCAAGCCTTTGATAACATTATGTTTTTATTTTATGGTCTTTAACAGTTTAAAATCAAACCGTTAAAACAGAGTTGATTTTTACTAAAAATGATTTTATCAATCTCTTATTTTCGCTATGTTCTTGGCAAGAGTTTTTTTCTCTTCTAAAGTTCCTTGTCTTGCAATCATTATTCTTTGTGCTTGTGGTGATCCTGCTCCATGCAAAGATTCTGTGCGATATCCAACAGCAGCTGTTCCAAGTGTGAGATTTTCAATAAGACGCAATATTCTCATTCGATTTTCTGTAGAAACGCCATCAACACCACGAAAATATTTTTCAACGTATTTTCCTATTTCTGGATGATGCAAATCTTTTTCTGAAGGCATTGTTACCATCAAACCACCAGCTATATCTTCAGCAAGTCTTGCTATTTCATAGGGGAAGCGAGTTATATTTTGTTTACAGACATTAGCTAAAAGTAAATCAATCAAATATGTTCCCGACTTAGTTTTATGTCCTTCTGTAGAACAGGCTATTCCGCAACAATAAAGCGTTTCATTTAAATGTATCATTTCAATTATTTTATCTTTGATATGCGTTGCTTTGTTTGCGCCATTATAATCTGCAGCTAGAGCAGCAGCTCCAATTAATACATCACCTACCCCTACTTTGCAGCCACCATAACTCTGACGATGATAACCAGCAAAACGTTCCACTAAAGATCCACTAAATTCATACTCACCACACATAAAAACATTTTCATAAGGAATAAAAACTTCTTCAAATATCATCAAAGCTTCATGCCCGCCAAATTCACTATTGCCTACATCTATCTCTCCACCTTCTAGTTTTCTTGTATCACAAGATTGTCTTCCATATATATAGGTAATTCCTTTTTCATCAGCAGGGCAGGCAAAAGATACAGCATAATCAGCATCATCTTTGGTCATTGATATTGTTGGCATGATAACTATCCAATGCGAGTTTATCGCACCTGTTTGATGTGCTTTTGCACCTGTTACAACAATCCCATCCGCTCTTTTTTCTACTACATGTAAAAATAAATCTTTGTCGGACTGCATGCACGGCGCAAGTCCTCTATTTCCTTTTGGGTCAGTCATAGCACCATCTACTGTCCAATCTTCTTCTTGCATCTTCAAAAGAAATTTATTAAATCTTTCATGATAATTTGTTTTTAGCTTTTGATCCATTTCATATGTGACACTAGATACTGCATTAATTGCATCCATACCCACGCATCTTTGGAAACAAGATGCTGTCTTTTGGCCTAAAAGACGTTGCATTTTTACTTTTTTTACTAAATCGTCTGTGTTTTGATGTAAGTGACAAAAGCGATTAATTTTCTTTTTTGTTAAATGCGATGTCGCAACCATAAGTTCTTCATATTCAGGCTTGTTAGCAAATTCATAGGTCATTTTTACTGAATTCATTGATGGGCGTATCATTGGATGATCAACAGGATTTGTAACTAATTCGCCTTGTACATAAACTTTAAAATTCATTTTACGCAAGCTTTCTTCATACTGAGTACCTGATTTTATCGTCATTTTTCATTCCTCCATTTCTATAAATCTGTAAGATCATAACGGTAAATTAGAATGCTTTTTGTATGGTCGCCATTCTGTTTTTTCTGCAAATATATCTATATACTTTATAAGATATTTGCGTAAATGCGTAGGATCTATGATTTCGTCTACAAGACCCCATTGCGCTGCTTTATAAGGTGTTGCAAAAGTTTGTCTATATTCTTTTACAAGCTGTTCTCTTTTTGCTATCGGATCTTTTGCTGATTTAATTTCTTTTTTAAATACAAGATTTGCTGCAGCTTCAGGACCAACTACTGCAATTTCAGCAGTAGGTAAAGTTAAAACAATATCTGCGCCAAGTCCTTTACCACACATAGCAGAATAGGCTCCACCATAACTTTTTCTGAGTATTACAGTAATTTTCGGAACAGTTGCTTCTGAAAAAGCATATAAAAGTTTTGCACCATTTCTAATAATTCCCTGATGTTCTTGATTTACACCAGGTAAATAACCAGGACAATCCACAAAAGTTATAAGCGGTATGTTAAATGCGTCGCAAAAACGAACAAATCTTGCTGCTTTCCATGAAGCATTCACATCAAGGCAACCTGCTAAATGTTTTGTTTGGTTTGCCACAATACCAACAGATTTTCCGTCCATACGGGCAAAACCAACGACCATATTGGTAGCAAAATCTTTGTGTACTTCAAGAAATTTTTTATTGTCTACTACTTCTTCAATTATTTTTCTTACATCATAGCTAGTACTTGAATTTACTGGGATTAATTTTTTGAGATTAGATGTATCTCTATCTACTGGGTCATTATTTTGACAAACTGGTGGTTTTTCTTTACTGTTTTGTGGTAAGTAGCTTAAAAGATTTCTAACAAGTTCAAATGCTTCTTGTTCTGTGCTAGCTACAAAATGTGCCACACCTGTTTTTTGTGAATGAACTTGCACGCCGCCTAGTTCATCTACTGTTATATTTTCACCTGTAACAGCTTGTATTACAGCAGGTCCGGTGATAAACATTTTTGATATACCTTCAACAACAACTGTAAAGTCTGTTATTGCAGGTGAGTAAACAGCACCGCCCGCACAAGGTCCAAGAATAAGAGAAATTTGAGGTATCCAACCTGATGCTATTGAGTTTTGAAAAAATAATGAACAATAACCATTCAAAGCCCCCATTCCTTCTTGCACTCTCGCACCGCCAGAATCGTTTATTCCAACAATAGGAACGCCTACTTTCATAGCTTGTTCCCATATACGCCATAATTTTGTTCCTTGAGCTTCGCCAAGTGAACCACCCATTAAGGTAAAATCCTGTGAAAAAGTAAACACTTTCCTATTATTTACTTTGCCAAAACCAATAACAGCACCTTCTCCGGGGAATTCTTGATTTTGAAAATCAAAATCAATACAGCGATTTTGTAACCACATATCATTTTCTATAAAACTATCTTTATCTAAAAGTAATTCTAAACGCTCACGAGCAGTAAGTTTATTTAATTTGTGTTGCTTTTGGATTTGTTCTTGCCCGCCACCGAGTTCTATTTTTCTCCTTTTTTCTTTCATTGCTTGAATTAAGTTATCTATGTTAATCATAATGCAACCTCCAAATTTTCTATAACATTTGCACAAAACTAATCTTTAAAATAGAATCCATGCAGCTAATGCACCTATAACAGACATAGACATACCCCATGCTAACAACTGATTAAAGAGTTTTCGTTTATCCATTTCAGGAGTTGCAGCACCGAGTAACAGTGCACCAAGCGTTGATAGCGGACTTGCATCTGTTATAAAACTACCAAGGCATACAGCTGAAAAAACTTTTTCTAAATTACCACCAACTTGTTCAACAAGCCCTGGTACAAGTGGCAAAAATGTTGGTAAAACAACACCTGTTGAGCTTGAATAGGCGGAAATTACTCCTGGAATAAACGTTGCTACTAAAGTAAGTGTTTGTGGTGTAGATATACTTGCCATCATATCAATAAACATTTTCATACCACCTGTCTTACTCATCAAACCTACCAGCACTGTTATACCGCAAACCATCAAAACTGTTCCCCACGGGATAGTTGCAAGAACTTTTTTCTCATCAGCACAACCTAAAATTATTAGCACCATACCAATTGTAATACCCAATAAACCTACATCCATATTGAAAACTAATGCGCCAAAGAGCATTACAACAATAGCTATAAGTGTTAGTATATGTTGTCTTTCATATTTCATAACTTCTACATCAAGCTTTGCTGTTTCACTTGCCGCATCATTTCTTTCTCTTTTTATAAGAGTAAGTCCACCAAAAAGTATATAAGCAAAAGCATTGATTACTACATTAGCAACAGTTGCGTTTCTAAAGAGTATCCATGAAATATCATTCATGCCCAATTTATTAATAATACCTACGGCAATAGCACCTGAAGGAGTAATCGGAGACATCGCTGCGGCATTACAACCATTAATGACAAATAGTGCCATAAGAAATGGATTTATTTTCATTTTACTTGCCAAAAGCATTGCCGGTGGTGCCAATAATGCTGTTGGCGGAATTGCACCAGGTCCAATAGCTGAAAGTATAAATCCTAAAACAAAAAATACTATTGGAATAAGGCTTGCTCTTCCTCTTACCAAGCGTATGCAAGTATTTGCCAATCTATCTAATGTACCATTTACTTGTGCAATACCAAAAAGATAAGTTACACCTATCAAGATTATAAACAAACCTATAGGGAAAGCATTTATTACCGCACTTGCCTTTAGTCCAGCAATAAGACAACCTATAATAAACGAAAAGGCAACCGCCAAAAGTCCCACATTGTAGGGTAAAAAACATGAAATTGCTATGACAATCAATAAAGCTACCAAAGACATTAACGCTAATGACATAATTAATCCCCTCCTTTTAAAATACAATTAATTATAATCTAATTTTGCAATACCAAATTTTTGTAATATTTCCTCAGTATGTTGACCAAGTGCTGGTGCTGGTTTTTTAATAACACATTTTGTTTCAGAAAAATTCATTGGATTGCCTGCGAACTTTAAATCTCCAGCTACAGGATGACCTTTTAGTTCAACTATCATATCTCTTGCCATTATCTGTGGATCATTTATGACATCTTCGATGTAATTTATAGGTCCACAGGGTATACCAGTTTCTATAAGCAACTGTATCCAATTATCTGCTGACTTGCTCTTGAGTTTTTCTTCTAAAAGCACCTTTAGCTCTTCAACATTATCAGTTCGTGAAGCATTATCTTTAAATCTGCTATCATAACATAGCTCATCAGCATTGATAACCTTACAAAATTTCTCCCAAAGAGCATTATTTTGCACACCGATGACAATTTTACCCTTTTGTGTGTTAAAAGTATCAAAAGGTGTCGCAACAGGATGCCTATTCCCTAAAGGCGATGGACTAATGCCTGTATTAAAGTATCTTACTATAGCATTTTCTAATACGGATACAAGACAATCTAGCATACCTATATCTATGAGCTGTCCTTTACCTGTTTTGTGTCTTGCTTCTAATGCTGCTTGGATACTTATCACACCATACAAACCTGCAACTATATCTCCTATAGATGAGCCTACCCTTGTAGGTTCCCCCTCTTTTTGCCCAGTAATGCTCATTATTCCTGACATCGCCTGAACGATGATATCATAAGCTGCTCTTTTTTTATATGGACCAGTTTGGCCAAATCCTGAAATAGCACAATAAATTAATTTTGGGTTTATTTTTTTCAACACGGCTTCATAACCAAGACCTAGTTTTTCCATAGTGCCGGGCCGATAATTTTCTACAAGTATGTCGGCTTTTTCTACCATCTTAAGCAATATCAATTTATGTTTTTCATTTTTTAAATCTAAAACTATACTTTTTTTTCCTCTATTTAAACTCATAAAATAAGTGCTCTCACCATTTTTAAAAGGGCCGTTTCCTCTTGCATCATCTCCTTTCGGTGCTTCCACTTTTAAAACATCTGCACCAAGATCTGCTAATATCATTGCACAAAAAGGTCCCGCCAACACTCTTGTCAAATCAAGTACCTGTATTCCTTCTAGTGGCTTCATAAATATCCCCTCCATTTTTTTCAATTTTCTACTTTAACAGTAGCAAAGGAATATTCACACGTCTACTTACATTTAGGCAACAATTGTGTGCTGTTTTTTCAATGTCTTATTTGTCATCAAACAGTTGCTAATTTTTCACCAATCTTATTTAGCGCCATAAATACTGCTTATTTGAATACAACTAAAAATTATAGTCATAAATTGTAATATAGATAATATATACACAAACTGTTAATATGAACTAGCTAAGATAAAATCTGACATTGAGATATAATAAAACTAAGAAGAG
>CAZKFG010000036.1:19919-25415 GCA_964551985.1 uncultured Acidaminococcales bacterium | reverse complement strand
GATTCGAACTCGCGACCCTCGCCTTGGCAAGGCGATGCTCTACCACTGAGCTATTTCCGCATTTGGCGACCCGGATGGGACTCGAACCCACGACCTCCGCCGTGACAGGGCGGCATTCTAACCAACTAAACTACCGGGCCAATACTCCCTGACAGATATTGATTTTAACATAAAAAAAAGCTTTTTACAAGCTTTTTTATGAATTATTTTTATTTGTGCCTACAAATGCGAGAACTATAAGGTCTACCCCTGCTATAATAAAATATATCCCAATTAAAAATGTGATTGTGAGGACAGATGTTATTGGGTCAAATAATAAAGATGCACCTAAAAGTATACCAATTATATTAAATATCAGTGAAAACCAGTAAAAGTTTTTGCCTACTTCTTGCATACTGCCTAGTGCTGCAAGATTGCTAACAGAGTTTACTATGAACCAAAAGGCAAACATATATGGTACTAACATTATTGATAGCCCTATATTAAACAGAAAAACCCCGCCAATTATTATATTTAAAATACCTAAAATTATTCCTGGTGTGTTTCTTTTTTGCAAGATTAAAATTATGCCATTACTAAGTGCCGTTATCCCAAATAAAATGGCTATTGCCAACAAATCTACAAGTGGGTTTTTGAAAGAAAAGAATGCTAATATTAAAAATAATATGCCTACTATGAATCTTCCAATTTTAAAGCTTGTATTTGCCATTATGATACCTCCCGAAATTAGTTTTATGCTATTATTATATCAAATATATCAGTAATAACAAGCTTTTTTTGCTTTATAAGAAGGTTTTTCATTTTATTTGTCGTATATAAAATAGTGTTAGAATATTTGTTTACGGAGGTTATCATGCTAAATAAGACTAACTGGCTGGAAGGCGAGGATTTTCTTGCCAAGAGTAACAGGATTTTTGTGGATTTGATAAATAAATATGGCAGTTGTGATCTATCGCCAATAGAGCCAGATAGGTATTATATAACTTTGATTAAAGGTATCATCTCTCAACAAGTGGCAAGTGATGTTTCGCAATCTTTGTTTGATATTTTTGTAAGTAAATATAGCATATCACCTGACCCTACAATCATTGCTAATGTTCAGGTGCAAGATTTGTTGCAATGTGGTTTGCCTCGTCAAAAGATTGATTATATAAAGGATTTATCTCAAGCTATTGCTGAAAAGAAGATTGTTTTAGAAGATTTTGACAGCCTTGAAGATAATGTTATTATAAAGCAGTTGACCCAAATAAAAGGCTTTGGACGCTGGACAGCAGAGATTTTTTTAATTTTAGCTTTAAATAGACCTGATGTTTTGCCTGCCGACGATTTTGGCTTAAAAAAAGCTATCAAAGATGTATTTAATTTGCCTAAAGTACCACAAAAACGCAGTGAGATAACGCAAATAGCAGCAGCTTGGCAGCCTTGGCGTTCGCTTGCAGTATGGTATTTGTGGCAGTATTTTGCTGATAATGGTTAGTTGTTGTTATTTTATTGCAGCAAAAAAAGCCACCATTGGTGGCTTTTTTCTAGTTTTTGCAGTTATTTTTGTTTATGTAGTCGATAATTGTGTTGGCGGTTTCTTCAATAGCTCTGTTGGATACATCTATTACTAGGCAACGAAGTTTTCTCATTATCGCTTTGGCGTAGTCTAGTTCTTCATTTATTCTCAGGACATCGGCATAGCTTGCATTGTCCGACAGTCCCATTGTTTTGAGCCGTTCACTTCTGATTTCGTTTAGTTTGTGAGGGTTTATTATCAGTCCGACAATTTTATTTGACGGGATTTTAAATAGTTCTTCCGGAACTGTAAGTTCAGGAACCAAAGGAACATTGGCAACTTTAAGGCGTTTGTGGGCAAGGTACATGCTAAGAGGCGTTTTAGAGGTTCTAGAGACGCCAACTAAAACTACGTCGGCTTTGGCAAGTCCCCATGGGTTTTTACCATCATCATTTTTGACAGCAAATTCCACTGCTTCAACGCGTTTAAAATAGTCCGAATCCAGTGCGTGCATTAAACCAGGTTTGTTTCTAGATTTTAAGCCAGTCATTTGTTCTATATTGCTAAGGACAGGTCCTAAGGTGTCAATTGCCGCTATATTGTTTTGCTTTGCCTTATCTTCAAACATTTTTCTAATTTCTGATGATACAATTGTGTAGCAGATGGTACATTTTCCGTCTTTGGCTGCCTCTATTAGTTTATCTATTTGTTCTTGGTTTTCTAGATATGGCACTCTTATTATTTTTATTTTATCTGTTTCAAACTGGGCTGCTGCTGCTTTGACTAAGTGTTCTGCCGTCTCACCAATAGAATCCGATACGGCAAAGATTGTGTATTTGTCGCTACTTATAATTAATCTCCTCCTTTTTCTACTCCTAGGTCTAGAAATATTCTTGTGATATTGGTTTTGGTAAATCTACCTACAACTTTATATTTTCGCTTTTGTTTGTCAATTTCCTGCACAACAGGCAAAGAATCTATTTCATGGTCAATAATTTTTTGTGCCGCTTTGATTGCTGGTTCGTCTTGATATGTGACAATCATTTTAGATAGTGGTGTCATAATCATCTTGACAGGTAGCTTATCTAACTGTCCTTGTGATGTTAAAGAGGCTTTCAAGAGATCTTTTCTTGATAACACACCTGCCAATATATCTTGTTTTTCTACAACAAACAAACTACCAACATCTTCTGTAAACATCGCAACTAGAGCATCATAAGCATTTGCTGTATCACTTACAACGACAGGTATCGACTGTACATCTTTGACAATTATTTTTTTTATTTGCTCTGTAAAAAAGCCTAATTTTTTACCTGTAAAATAGTAGCCGACCTTAGTCCGAGAGTCCAAAATTCCACCCATAACCAGTATTGCAAGATCAGAGCGTAGGGCAGCTCTTGTAACATTTAAATTTTTGGCAATTTTATCACCTGTTATAGGACCACATTCTTTGACAATTTTGGCGATATGCTTTTGTCTTTCACTAAGAGGCACTTGTATCACCTATTTTCTATGATTTTAGCCGCATAAAAATGCGGCTAAATTTTTATTTACCATTCATAATCAGTGTCATCTGCTTTGCCTTTTTTAGTTAGAGCATCTAACATGATTCTTTGTTCTACTTGTGCGACCATTTTTTTGGTAAATTTTACTGTGTCTGGGTTTACCGATATAGAATCTATACCGCTTCTAATCAAAAACTCGGCAAATTCAGGATAAACACTTGGTGCCTGTCCGCAGATAGAGACTGTTTTTCCGTCTTTATGCGCAACTTCAATTAGGTGTTTTATCGCTCTTTTTACTGCCAGATTACGCTCGTCATATATGTGTGATACTGTGTCGTTGTCACGGTCACAACCTAAAACAAGCATTGTCAAATCATTGGAGCCGATAGAATAACCATCAACATATTTATTGAACTTATCTGCCAAAATTATGTTCGATGGAATTTCCGCCATCAGCCAAACTTTAAAATCAGCGTTTCTTACTAGTCCTTCTTGAGCCATCATTGTAGTTACTTTTTCCGCCTCATCTACATTGCGGCAAAACGGAATCATTACGTGTAAGTTTTTAAGACCGTATTCTTCTCTGACTTTTCTAACTGCTTTTAGTTCCAGTTTAAATGCTTCTATATATTTAGGGTCATAATAACGTGATGCTCCGCGCCAGCCGAGTAATGCACTTGGTTCGTGTGGCTCAAATTTATCTCCACCTTTTAGATCACGGTATTCACTTGATTTAAAATCACTAAATCTTAGCGTTACAGGTCTTGGCGACATTGCTTGGCAGACTTTTCTCATGCCTTCAGCGAGACTATCGACAACTTTATCAGAGCGACCTGTTTCAATTAGATATAATGGGTGTTCGTGAATATAGGTTGTCCAAATAAATTCTTCACGCATAAGTCCTATGCCATCACAAGGCAATTGTGAATGTTTGTCAGCTAGGTCAGGATCACCTAAATTCATATAAATTTTTGTTCCTGTAACAGGGAATACTTCGGCGACTTGAGCGTTCTCTTGCGCTTGTTGTTTTTGTGCCAAATCTTCTAAGGCGCCTTCATATACAATGCCGTTACTTGCGTCAACTGATATTTGCATACCGTCTGTAATTACGCTTGTTGCCGCGGTGCCACGACTTTTTGTACCAACAATACAAGGAATGCCAAGCTCACGACTTACAATAGAAGCGTGACAAGTTGTTCCGCCGGAATCTGTTACGATAGCTTTGGCTTTTTTCATTGCCGGAACCCAGTCTGGAGCTGTCATTTCGGTAACTAATATTTCGCCTTCTTTAAATTCATCTATTTTAAGCGGATCTAAAATAACTCTTGCTTTGCCAATCGCTTTACCAGGGCTTGCCGGTAAGCCTTTTACTATAACTGTACGCTCTGTGCTAAAGCTTATTTCTTCTTGTTTGGGTTTTCCTTCTTTGTTGCGTCTTGACCAAACGGTTTCAGGTCTTGCTTGCAGTATCCAAAGCTTGCCTGTGCGCTCGTCAACGCCCCATTCCATATCCATATAGCAACCGTAATGCTTTTCTATATCCAAGGCATAGCTTGATAATTCTTTTATTTGTTCGTCTGTCAAAACTTGCGCTTTAGCAATATCTTGCGGCACTTGTTTTTCCTCTACTCCGCCACCCGGGCAGCGTACAAGCATAACAGGTTTTTCGGTAATTTCTTTGCTTTGAATATTTTTACCCTGTTTCTCTACAATGTAACAATCTGGTGTTACAGTTCCTTGCACAACATACTCGCCAAGTCCCCAAGCCGCTTCAATCAAAATGTTATTGTCGTTTCCTGTCACAATGTCAACTGTAAACATAACACCTGATGATTTGGAAAATACCATCATTTGAATAACAGCACTAAGGGCTACATCCAAATGGGTAAAACCTTTATTTTCGCGATAATAAACCGCTCTATCTGTGTAGGTTGAGGCATAGCATTCTTTAATTTTTTCAATTATTTCGCCAGCGCCCTGAACATTTAGGTAAGTATCTTGCTGACCAGCAAAGCTGGCATCAGGCAAATCTTCGGCTGTAGCACTAGAACGCACTGCAACAAAAGGATTTTCTTCACCTACTCTTTTAGCAAGCTCGGCATAAGCATCACTAATAGCCTTTTGCAAATCGTCAGGCATAGGGCAATTCATTATTGTCTCTCTTATTTGTTTGGTTACTTTTCTAAGCTGAGCGCTGTCTTCAACATCAGGCAAATCTTTTAAAAGTTCTTCTATCTTTTGATTTAGTCCGCTTTTGTCCATAAAATAACGGTAAGCATCTGCAGTAGTTGCAAAACCATATGGTACCGGCACCTTCGTTTTTGAAGTCATCTCCCCTAAAGATGCTGATTTTCCACCAACCAAATGTACGTCCTCTTTGTTGATCTCTTCAAACCACAACAATAACTTTTCTGCTGTCGCCATAAAATAGCCTCCCCTTTATTAGTATATTTTATTAGTATATTTTATTAGTATATTTTATTAGTATATTTT
>CAZKFG010000036.1:0-19819 GCA_964551985.1 uncultured Acidaminococcales bacterium | reverse complement strand
ATTAGTATATATTATTAGTATATATTATTAGTATATATTATTAGTATATATTATTAGTATATATTATTTGTCTTAATTTCTTTATTTAGTATACACTATTTGTTTTTATATGTAAAGCAAAATAACTCTCCTAAGAGAGTTATTTTTTTATCATTCGACTATGCAGTTAAAATCGGCAATGCTAGAAGCTAGACCACTTATTTGTTGCAAAAGTGCCAAGCGATTATTTTTCATTTTTTCATCTTGGTGCATTACCATTACCGAATCAAAAAAGTTATTTACCGGTGCAACTATTTTACTCAAATCATTTAATGTGGCAAGATAATCACATTTAGCCAAGCTCTCATCTATACTCTGTTGAGCAGCTTTAAAGGCATTATATAATTGTTTTTCTGCATCATCTTCAAAAAGCTTGTCATCTACAGCAGCATTGTCTAGCTTTGCTTTTTTGCTTATGTTGTCAATTCTGGTAAAAGCTCTGACAAGTAGCTGCATTTGCTCTTTATCTTGTGAAAACTCTTGCAATGCTTGAACGCGTTTGAACGTTATTGTAATGTCATCTATACCAACAGCAAGTACACTATCTACTATATCATAACGAAGTCCATCTTCTAGCATGATATTTTTAATTCTAAGTTTAAAAAACTCTGTTATTTGCTCAACAAGCTCAGGCTTGTCTACTTTGAGTAGCTGCATATTTTTTTCAATTAATGCTGATAGTGAAATGTTGTAGTCTGCTTGCAATAAGATATTTATAATACCTATTGCCTGACGGCGCAAGGCGTATGGGTCTTGCGAACCAGTTGGAATGAGTCCGCGACTAAAAGTTGCGACAATGTTGTCTAGTTTATCACAAACACCGACAATCTTACCACAGTACCCTTTAGGCAAAATATCGCCTGAAAAGCGTGGCAGATAGTGTTCAAAAATCCCTTCGGCAACCGCAGAATTCTCGCCGTCTAAAATAGCATATTCTCTACCCATAACCCCTTGTAGCTCGGTAAATTCACAAACCATGCCTGTAACCAAATCAGTCTTGCACAGTAAGGCTGTTCTATCTACGAACGGCATTTGTACATCTTCTTGCAAAAAAGCATTTTGCACAAAAAACTCGGACAAATTACCAATTCTCAAAGTTTTATCATATATACTGCCAAGTCCTTCTTGGAAAACAACTGTTTTTAGTTTATCAAGTCTTGAATATAGACTGGTTTTTTTATCTTCATTAAAAAAAAACTGTGCGTCACTTAGCCTTGCTCTTAGCACTCTTTGGTTACCATTGGCTATAACATCTATATTTCTATCATCACCGTTTCTAACCGTTATAAAACATGGCATCAAATTGCCTTCGTCATCTAACACAGGAAAATAACGTTGATGTTCTTTCATCGGCGTTATAATTGCTTCTTTAGGAAGCGCTAAAAATTCTTTGTCAAAATTGCCTATTAAAGCTGTTGGATACTCAACCAAATGCACTACTTCTTCTAGTAGCTCTTTATCTATAGGCACGCTACCGCCAGTTTTTTTGGCAAGTTCTTGTATTTGAGCTAATATAATTTCTTCTCTTTTATCAGGCTGCGCTAGTACAAAATGTTCTTTTAAAGTATCTACATAGTCACTTGCTTTTTTGATTGTAATTTTTCCCTTGCTTAAAAATCTATGTCCAAAACTTTCATTCGAGGATCTAACGCCTGCTTTTTCAAACTCTATTATTTTATCATCAAACAAAGCGACAAACCAGTGAATCGGTCTGACAAAGCGAAAATCCAAATCCGCCCACCGCATACTTTTAGGAAAATTAAGTGAATTTATAATACTCAATAATATATCAGGCAAAAGTTCAAAAGTTGCCTGACCGCCAACAGTTTTTTCGGCATACAAATAACCGTCTTTTTCTATTAATCTATCCGCCTCCACTCCTTGACCGCGAGCAAAGCCAAGTGCAGCTTTAGATAGATTACCATCTTTATCATAAGCTATTTTAACTGATGGCCCTTTGTTTTGCATTGTTGATTTATCTTGCACTTTTGGTATATCATGTGCGATAAAAGCAAGTCTTCTCGGTGTTGCATAAACATCTATATTTCCTACTTTTATAAGTGAACTTTCAAGCTGATTTTGTACAAGTTGTTTTAATTGCAAAAGCATACCTGGCAAAAATTTTGCAGGGATTTCTTCTGTGCCAATTTCAAGTAATAAATCTTTATTCATTTATTTTGCCTCCTTTTAGCATAGGATAGCCTAGTTTTCCCCTTTGCTCTAAGTACTTGCTGGCACACAGTCTTGCCATATTACGCACTCTTGTAATAAAGCCTGTACGCTCGCTAATACTTATAGCACCTCTGGCATCGAGCAAATTAAAGGTATGTGAACATTTTAAAACATAATCATAGGCAGGCAAAACATAGCCTTGTTCTATTACTCTTTTCGCTTCTTGTTCGTAGCTGTCAAATAAATGAAATAGTAGTTTAGTATCAGCAAGTTCAAAGTTATAAACAGATTGTTCGTATTCATTTTGTTTAAATACATCACCGTAAGTGACATCACCAACCCACTGTATGTCATAAACATTGTCTTTACCTTGAATATACATAGCTAAGCGCTCTAAGCCATAAGTTATTTCCACGCAAACAGGGCTTACATCAATGCTGCCGACTTGTTGAAAATATGTAAATTGGGTTATTTCCATACCGTCTAACCATACTTCCCAACCTAGTCCCCAAGCACCAAGTGTAGGTGATTCCCAGTTGTCTTCGACAAACCTTATATCATGATCTTGAGCAACAATGCCAAGCTGAGCTAAGCTCTCGAGATACAAATCTTGAATGTTAGAAGGCGATGGCTTCATGATAACTTGGTATTGATGATGCTGGAATAACCTATTTGGATTGTCGCCATAACGCCCGTCTGCTGGTCTTCTTGACGGTTCAACATAAGCAACATTCCAAGGCTCTGGACCTAACGAACGCAAAAAGGTTGAGGGGTTCATAGTCCCTGCACCCTTTTCCACATCATAAGGCTGCATTAAAATACAGTTTTGTTTAGACCAAAAGTTTTGCAAAGTCAAAATAATAGTTTGAAAATCCACTTTTTTCACTCCTTTAAAATAAAAAACCCGCCACTGTGACATTAAGCCACAGGGACGAGCTGAAATTACCCGCGGTTCCACCCTGTTTGGTTGCAAAGCAACCCTCTTTTTTTGTATATAAGCTCCAAAGTGCCGCACTTTTTTTCTGTCGGGTTTCACCTTATCCGACTCTCTTTATTTAAAAAAGCTTTTTCTTTGTCATCGCTTTATGGAAATATACCAAATTTAACGCTGTTTGTCAATAGGCAAAACTATAGCTGTGCCAAAAACTGCAAACTCTTGAGCTGTTTGTCCGTTTGGGTCAAAATAAATTTATGCAAAAACCCTTCTAACAATAATAGCTCTCTTCCTTTCACATTAAAACTCTCTGTACTTGAAAAATCAAGGTTAAACAGTTTATTGGACAAATCTATCGCCTGATGAGAAAACCCGCTCTCACCGCCTGTTTGGCAGTTTGAGCAAACGCAACCACCTTGCAACGGGCTTATTGCAATATTCTCACCAAGTTCACCTTGACAACACACACAACGAGATAGTTCTGGATAAGTACCATTTATATGCAAAAGCTTTAAACTAAAAGCTAAACATACAAGCCTTAAGTTGCGTACATTGAGTGCCGAAAGGGCATCTTTTAATAAAAAATATACTTCTTCACAGCCTTGCCTATCTGGAGTTAATTCACTTGTAAGTTCACAAATAAAGCCTCCATAAGCTAGTTTTTCAATATCAGGACTATAAACAAGCCGCTCAATTAGCTCGCTTTGTCTTAAAGTGTCAAATTTTTTGCCACAAGATAATTGTAAACTGACATTGTTAAAGCTTTGCAGCAGTGCCGCATTTTTATTTTTCAGATGCTTTACGCCATAGGCAATAAACATCACTTTACCGTGTTCTTTAAAATAGGCACAAACAAGCTTATCTGAGGTTTGCCAGTCTTTTACTTGAAGGATTATTCCCTCATCTTGATAAGTGTTCATTATTGATTGCCAAAACCAAACTCTTGTAAAATGCTTGATTTATTGCGCCAGTTGTCTTTAACCTTTACCCACAGCTCTAAGTAAACTTTGTTTCCTAAAAGGTTTTCAATATCTTCTCTTGCCGATTGACCAATGTTCTTGAGCATGTTGCCTTTGTTACCTATTATAATACCTTTTTGCGATTGACGCTCAACGTATATAGTGGCACGCATATAAATATCTTGGTTTTGCCTTTTTTGCATTTGTTCTATATCTACAGCTATGCAATGTGGCACTTCATCTTTAGTCAGATGAAGGACTTTTTCTCTTATCATCTCTGCCGCAATGAGACGTTCAGGTTGGTCTGTTATCATATCGTCAGGAAAATATTTAGGTCCAAATAGAAGATATTTATCAAGTTCTAAAATAAGATCGGAAAAATCATCTTCTTGCAAAGCCGACATTGGCATAATCGCTGCAAAATTAAACTTACGACTGTATGTATCTATTATAGCGAGTAGCTCTTCTTTGCTGTCTAATTTATCAATTTTATTGATTATCAAAATAACCTTAACGTCAAGCTGGCTTAATTTCGCCATAATATATTCATCACCAGCACCCGGCGGTTGGCTTGCATCTACAACAAACAAAACTACATTTACCTCTTTTAAAGCGCTGTCGGCTGCTTTGACCATCATCTCGCCAAGTTTGTGTTTTGGTTTATGAATGCCAGGCGTATCTAAAAATACTATCTGCTGCTTATCGTCAGTATAAACGCACATTATTCTGTTTCTTGTAGTTTGTGGTTTGTCTGAAATTATGGAGATTTTCTCGCCGATTATTCCGTTAATCAGTGTTGATTTACCGACATTTGGTCTACCAACAACCGCTACAAACCCTGATTTAAATTTATTCTCTTGCATATTATCACTCTTTTTTATCAAAATTTTCCCCACTAAACGAAAACGGCAATAGTTTTTTTAATGTTAATGTATTTATATCACCTTTTGTGTTTGCCAGCACAACAGTCTTAATATCAAATTCTTGTATAACTTGCAAACAAGCCCCACAAGGCACAACAGGCTCTTTTGTATCTGCTACAACAAGCAGTTCTTTTATTTTCTTACCTTCACTTATAGCCTTGAATATCGCGACCCGCTCGGCACACAAGCTAAGAGAATAGGAAGCGTTCTCTATGTTGCAACCTGTAAACAAATCCCCGTCTGTAGACTTGACTACCGCTCCGACTTTAAAGTTTGAATATGGCGAATAAGCCTTATCCCTAGCCTTTATTGCCATATCAAACATGCTGCTCTCATCTTGCTTTAAACCAAGTATTGTCATTATTTTTTCTTCCTGCTCACGCATTAGAGTCTTATCGGCTTTTTTAATATGGTCAAAACCAAGCAAATGCAGCATTCCATGCACTGTCAGATAGCAAAGTTCTCTTTGTGTGCTATGACCATACTCTTTGGCTTGGCTTATCGCTTTTTGTAAACACAATACAATTTCGCCTAAAAGATCCGGCTGATTATCTCCTATAATCTCAGGCTGCTCACCTTCGTCAAGCGCAAAGGATATGACATCTGTTACCTTGTCAATACCTCGATACTCTCTATTTATCTCTTTTATTGTTGCATCGTCAACTATCGTTATGCTTACTTGACAATTTTTAGCTAGTTTATGTTCTTTGGCGACAGCTCCTGCCGCCTCTTTAACAAGCTTTTGATATTCTTTTTCTATTTTCACTTCACTACTGAAAAAAACTTGCATTATTTAAAGTCCTTATCGTTAAAATTCTCATACGCTTGGATGATAGCACCGACTATCTCGTGGCGCACTACGTCTGATTTGGAAAACTGCACTATGCCAATGCCTTTAATATCACAAAGCACCTTTTGCGCATGTGCTAAACCGCTTATCTTACCAAGTGGTAAATCTGTTTGCGTAACGTCGCCGGTAACTACCATTTTAGAGCCAAAACCCAGCCTTGTTAAAAACATCTTCATTTGCTCTGGTGTAGTGTTTTGTGCTTCGTCTAAAATTATAAACGAATCATTTAACGTTCTGCCTCGCATATAGGCAAGTGGCGCGACTTCAATAGTTCCTTTGGTCATATATTTTTGAAATACTTCACTACCTAAAATATCATACAATGAGTCATATAATGGTCTTAAATATGGATCTACTTTATCTTGCAAATCGCCCGGTAAAAAACCTAGCCGCTCACCTGCTTCAACTGCCGGACGAGTTAAGATGATCCGCTCTATTTCTCTATTTTTCAAAGCATTTACCGCCATCGCAACAGCAAGATAAGTCTTGCCTGTTCCGGCGGGACCTATGCCAACTGTAACAAAGTTGTGTTTAATTGTTTGCAGATAAGTCCACTGTCCTAATGTCTTTGATTTTATATGTTTACCGCGACTTGTAACAATAATTGTATCGGCAAACATTCTATGTAAGTTTTCCGCCTTATCTTCTTTAATCATTTTGATGCTATAGCGCACATCGTGAGTTGTAAGCAGCACTCCTTGCCTATATAAAAACAATAGTTCTTCAAACAACCTGGCTACTTGCTCTGTTTGTTCTAATGAACCATTGATAGTTATTTCTTCGCCTCTGGCAAAAATACGAAAATCAAAAGCATCACTTATAAGGCGTAAAAATTCATCATTACGCCCTAATACACCTAATGCTTCTGTTTGATCGTTTAAAATTATCTTTTTTTCGGTCACTTCTTGCAAAAAATTGTCCCCTTTGAGTTAGTCTTGAATGGTTATCCTTTTGATTACAACATTTTCTACAGGCTTATCATTTACACCTGTTTTCACTTTACCAATCTGTTCAACTACGTTCATACCTTCAATAACTTGACCAAAAATGCTGTGCTTGCCATCTAACCAAGAAGTTGGAACAAGCGTAATAAAAAACTGTGAACCGCCAGTATTAGGACCAGCGTTTGCCATTGACAACACGCCTTTTTTGTCGTGTTTTAAATCTTTAGAAAATTCATCTTTAATAAAATAACCAGGACCACCTGTACCATTGCCTTTAGGATCTCCGCCTTGAATCATAAAACCATCAATAACTCTATGGAAAATCAAGCCGTCATAAAAACCACTTTTGGCAAGCTTGACAAAATTATCAACTGTAATTGGTGCTTTATCATTAAATAGTTGCACTTTAAAGGTGCCTTTACTTGTTTCAAATATCGCCACTTGTTGTTTAGCTGATGCTACTTTATCTTTTTTAGGGCTACTGTAAGTTGTTTGTTTTGGGTCTTTTTTCTCTGCCCAAGTGCTAGATGAACAGCCTATCAATGCAAACAGACTAAGTACTAAAACTGTACAAGCTAAGTATTTTTTTAACATTTTTTCTACTCCTTTGGTGATAAGTTGATAATTGACTGTAAGCCAATTATCAACTTTTATCAAAACCTTTTGTACCTGTCGGTTGTGCAAAACAAAGCATTAGTAAAATCTATTGTAAGGTTTTAGCATATTGTGTTAGTCAAGCTTTGCTTTTGCAAATAGTAACTATTTGCGCTCTACGCTAGTAATAACCAATTGGCTGACTGCTTTTTCTTTTGGTTCTTTAGGTTCTTTTTTCTCTTTTTCTTTTTTAGGGCTACTGTAAGTTATTTGTTTTGGAGTAGGCTCAGTAGTTATGCTAATAGAGTAGCCAAAAGAAGCAAGCAAGCATATTACTAAAAATGCTGCTATCAAATATTTTTTCAAGGCACTTTCCTCCTTTCATAAGCAATTTTTTAAAAGCCATGTTCTAACGCCTAAAAGAGCATCGTCAAAACCATTTATAAATCTATGGTCTGCTCCTTTGATAAGACACAGTGTTTTATTTGCTGTGCATAAATCAAATTCTTTTTTAAAATCCGCTTTATTTATCAGTTCATCGTATTCTGCTTGCACAAATAATACCGGCATATCAGAAGGTAATTGTTGCAATTTATTTTTTAGGTCATAGCTTAATAAGTCTTTATAAAAGCTTGATTTTATAGTACAACTTCCCCACTGGTCGTAAAGGCTAATATCCATGCCCTTTTTTATTTTCAGAAAATTATCCTCACCTAATGCTTTTTTAAAAGTATCAGATAAGTCAAACGGCATCGACCATAAAATCAGTGCTGTTATATTTTTATTTTGCTCTACTGCCGCAAGTGACGCGCAAGCGCCCATACTACGACCAAATAAAATCACTTTTTCGGTTATGTTTGTTTGCACATATTCTATTACACTATGTAGCTCTTGCGTTTGTTTTGTCAGACTGCCAAGTGGCGAAAAATCAAAGCGCACAACATGAAAATACTGTTTTAATTTTTCTGCTAAAACAATCGCCCTACCACCGCCATCTTTAGATCCACGAAAGCCATGACTGATAATTATTGTTTGCAGGCAGTTTTTTTCTTCTGATAAGTGGACTTGTGCATCTAAAAAGTAGTCTTTGCACTTTATCTCTACACGCATTAACTCTCTACTTTTGTCATAAACAAGTCTATTTGTTGCTCAGAGTGTTCTTGTTGTTCAGCTTGTTCAGGAGCCTGCTCAGCCTCATCCTCAACGAGCTCTTCTACTACATCATTTTGTGTTGAAAGCGGAACCTCGCTAGAAAGCACCTCAAAAAACGATTGTACAATAGTCTCAATATCAGTCATCACAGTGTACAGCAAGCCCAGTCGTTTTTTTTCTTGAGCTATATTACCACTTTTTTCTTGGCTTAGGGTTTTATATTTGTTCATCAAATCTTGCAATACGTTTAAAGAAGCGGTAGCTGACTCAAGAGCGTTGTTATCTAGTCCATCTACAACATCTGGACAAGGCAGTTGTATTGCTAAATTATCCAACTGCAAGCAAAAAGCATCTTTAAAGTAATTTAATTTGTTTGTAAAATCGTCAACTACCCTACGACGTTTTAACATTTCTTGGCGCTTTGAGTTTTTATCTATAGCAATTTTTCTTGCATCTTCTAAATAAGCTTCTACTATTTCCCACTCGTTGTCAACAATATTAAGGTGATTTAATGTCAATACAAATTCTTCGCAGACATCTTTTAGTTGTCTAACTTTTGTATCGTCGTTTTCTATCTTTGTTCCTGTGGTTTGTAGTTGTGCCGTTGGATTTTGTTCTGATAAATCTTGATTTTCAATTTCTATCATTTCGTCTGCCATCTGAAAAATTCCGTCATTCATAACACTTTTTATCTCCTTATCGTCCGTTTGATAATCTTCAAAACTCTCTGCTATAATATGACAAAGCATGAGTACGACATCGTTTTTGGCATATTTCGTCAAAAGAGCGCTTTCTTTGGCAATATTATTTATCACCGTTTTGGGATTTTTTTGCTCGTCTAAAACGCTTATCAAAAACTCTTTTATAAGACTTGGTCTTTGTAAAAGAAGGGTCTGGGCTCTTATTTTTAGCTCTATATTTATTTTTGCCCAGTTTTTAATTATCTTACTCCAAAAATCGCTGTCAAAATAGACTGCAAAGGCAAGAAGTTTTTTACTAGCTATATCAAGTGGTTCTTTTATTTTATCATCTTGGTCATCGACTATTTTAAGTTCTTTAAACAGGTTTTCAAAAAATACTGCTCGACCAGGGTTTGCCTTTACATGCAGCACGATATCTGACCAAAAGACTTCTTGAGCTTGGCTATCGCTCGCATTTGTACAAAGTTCCCAAAGTTCAAAAGCATTGTAGTTAAAATGATTGTACTTCAATTTATCACCACCTGAAAATGCTTTTTGTCTCTTATATTTTTCATTATACCATTTTCAGATAATTTTATACAAATAAATTGTAGCGTATTTCATAAAAAAGCTATACAATTATACTAGAAAAAATTAATTTTGAGGTAGGACATGTTAAACCATATAAAAAAAGCGTTTTTCTATTCTGTCGATGGACTAAAGACTGCGTTTTCCGAAGAGGTCGCTTTTCGCATAGTACTGTTGCAGGCAATTATAATATTTATTTTAAGCTTTTTTATCAATCTTAGTTATGCCCAAAAAGCGATATTATTTTTAAGTTTGTTTATTTGCATTATCATCGAACTGTTCAATTCATCAATAGAAAATATTGTAGATTTAGTCTCTCCCGATTGGCATATTCTTGCCAAAAAAGCTAAAGATATGGGTTCTGCCGCACAGTTTATCGCTACTTTGTCTTTGTATATACAAATAGTTTTGATAGCATTAAATTGATAAAAAGCGTGATTTAACTAAATCACGCTTTTTTATTTTGTAGCAAAAAATGAATATAATCAGCAAAGTGCTGCTTTAACTTCAGTCTATATTTTGCACACTGGACAACCTTGCATTCTTAGCGGTTGTTCTAATTTAACAGAGTGCAAAAATTCTTGGTCTTTAAATATTTTCTCTACTGATGCTTGTCTTAGCAATCTTCCTTCATTGAGGACAAACACTCTATCACTTGTATCAAGCACTAAGTCCATATCGTGAGTCGCAATTATCTTTGTTTGTTCAAGTTTGTTTAGGGCGTTTATTACTATTCGCCTAGAATATGGATCTAGTCCATTACACGGTTCATCAAGCAGGATTATTTGGGGCTGCATAGATAGTACGCCGGCAATAGCCGAAAGCTTTTTTTCACCGCCTGATAGTTGATAAGGTGGGCGTTCTGAAAGATGTAAAATATCTAGTGTTTTTAAAGCATCAAGTGCAAGTTCTTTAGACTTGTCAGGACTACAACCTTGATTTAACGGTCCAAAAGCCACGTCGTCTAATACTGTTGGCATAAACAATTGATTATCTGAATTTTGAAAGATAAAACCAAGATTGTCTCTTATATTTTTTAAATTAGCATTTTCAAGTTTATAACCACAAATTATAGCACTACCTTCTTTGGGCATTACAAGCCCTGCCAAAAGAGATAAAAAAGTTGTTTTCCCAGCACCAACTGAGCCGATAAGTGCTATACTATCGCCTTTTTTTATCTGACAGGTTATTTCGGCCAACGCTTGTCGTCCACAAGGATAGATATATTTTAAGTTTTTTGCATCTATAATATTGTCCATAATTTCTTCTTTCAGTTTACATATAACGTTATTAGCAAAAAAATACTTGTATTTACAAAGATATACACCCAATCTACAAAAGTCATTTTACTATCGCCCAACATAATTATTTGACCATTAAATCCTCTTAAAATCATCGCTTGATTGATTTTCTCACACCGACTTATTGTCCTAATAAGTAGTTGCCCAATAAGACTACCCCAAATATTTTTACTAATTTTAGTTTTACCTGCTTTTAGAAGATAGGCTTGCAGTGTATATTCTATCTCTACAAGCATCACGTGAATATACCTGTACAAAAAAATTATCTGCTGCAAAAAAAGTTTTGGCAAAGGCAAAGTGTACACAGCTTGTGCTAATTTGTAATATCCACTTGTTGCCGTAAGTAGTGTTGAGGCAAGTATTGATAAAATAAATTTTAGGGAGATGCTTATTGCCACAATTGATGACTGCGGCATTGTCATACCAAAGATTTTTGCATTTTCAACATTTGAAAAAACAAGTCCTGAAGCTGCAAAAAAAATGATAAATGGTGATGTTATCAAAAGCCTTAGTGCGAGAAATTTTACATCAATATTGCCAGCCGTAATAATAAAAATCGGATAGACAAAAAGTGCAAGTAGTGTTGCTACTTGCAGCTTTGGTTGAGCTATAACTATTAGTAAAAATATTATTGTTGTCATTAGTTTCGATTTGGCATTAAGTGAATGAATAAAAGTTTGTCTTGCCGCCAAATGGTCAACTATTCTTATTTGCTGTTGATAGAGTTCTAGTTTATTCATTTATAAAATATGTCCCAGAAAATATGGTAGTTGTTTTTGCCACCAATCCCAGTCGTGTGCTACATCATAGCCCCAAATGTCTATCCATGCCGGTATGTTTTTGATTTGCATTATGTGCTGCATTTTTTTGATGTTATCTAGCATTAATTCTTCATGTGCACCTTGCCCACAGCAAAGCACTATTTTACTTTTTCTGTATTTATTCAATATTATTTCATCTGTTAAATCTTCTAGTCTTTGCATTATAGAGTTTTCGTACAAAATTTTGTCCATATAATCACCAAAAAAATGTTGTGTACCGAAAATACCGCTAAGCGAAATTAGGCTGTCTGCAATATTTGGAAAGCGAAGGAAAAAGTTGGTCGCATGTGATGCGCCAAGACTAACGCCAGCAACGAGCAATTTTTGCTTATCCGATTGTGCCTTTATTGTCGGCACTATTTCATCTATTATATAGCGGACATAACGTTCGTGTTGTTCTACCCTTTGTCTTGCAGGCAAATGCAAAGCCGACCATGTTTCCCAGTCAATGCTATCTACACAATAAATTTTTAGTTTTCCTTGTTCTATGAAGTTTTTGCAGGCATCTATAATGCCAAAATCTTCGTGCTGATAGAACCTACCATCTTGAGAAGGGAAGAAAATAGCAGGTTTACCTGTAGTTCCGTATACTTTATATTCCATATCCCGATTAAGGTTGGGGCTATATTTTTTGAAATATTCGACTTGCATATGAATATAAATCTCCTAGCTATCTATAATAGTTCATCGGTCGTTTAGAACGTGGCGCATCTAAAATTTCTTTCATTAAAACAGCTTGCGCTAATTGACTCTTGCCTATTTTGCCAAGTTTTAGCTGCATATTGGGTTTAGGGTTAGCTGGCATTGGTATTTTCGGTAGTATTGGCAATTCTTCTTTTTTATCTTCAATCTCTATTTTCGGCTCTGGCTCTATATATACTTTAGCTTGTGCCGCCTCTTGTCTAGAAGGTTGTTTACCACCGAATGTTTCTTCAAGCCATTGTCTTAATTTTTCTTCTTCATTTTTAACATCTGGTTTTTCTTCTTCAGGAAAGGTTGGGTATTCATACTCTTGTTTTTGTTCTTGCTTTTTCTTACCAAAAAGTAAATTATAGACTAAAAATAAAACTATCCCAATCCTTAAAAAATCGCCTATATCCATAGCTATTCACCTGCATGCAATGGTTGTGTTGGAGTTTCTTCTGCTCCTTGAGAGGCGATTGTCGTTCTCATACGAGTGTCAGCAATTACGTTATTCATATTATAATAGTCCATAACACCAAGTTTACCCTCTTTTAGGGCTGTTGATAGTGCTTGTGGTACTAGTGCTTGCGCTTCTACAACTTTTGCCTGCATCTCTTGAGTATGGGCTTTCATTTCTTGTTCTTTAGCCACTGCCATAGCACGGCGTTCTTCTGCTTTTGCTTGAGCTATGCGTTTGTCTGCTTCGGCTTGTTCTGTGAGCAGTTGCGCTCCAATGTTGCGCCCAACGTCAACGTCTGCTATATCAATTGACAATATTTCAAAGGCTGTGCTGGCATCAAGTCCTTTTTCCAGTACCGTTCTTGAAATGTGGTCAGGATTTTCCAAAACTTCCATGTGTGAATTTTTAGAACCAACACTCGTTACAATACCTTCACCAACACGCGCAATAATTGTCGCCTCGCCTGCACCGCCGACAAGTCTATCAATGTTTGCACGAACTGTTACACGTGCTTTTACTTTTAACTCTATACCATTTTTGGCAACAGCTGATATTGCTGGAGTTTCTATAACTTTAGGATTAACGCTCATTTGTACTGCCTCTAGCACGTCACGACCAGCGAGGTCTATAGCAAAGGCTCTTTGTAGTGTAAGTGATATTTGGGCTCTTTGAGCAGCGATGAGTGCATCTATTACCCTATCAACATTACCACCAGCTAAATAGTGAGCTTCTAGTTGGTCTGTATTTACTTCTAAGCCAGCTTTGTTGGCTTTTATAAGTGGCAACACTATTTGAGTTGGATTAACCCGTCGGAGCCTCATCCCTACAAGATTGACAATTCCTACGTTTGCGCCTGCTGATACAGCAGAAATCCAAAGTCCGATTGGGAAAAAGTTTAAAAACACCATAATAAAAATAATCGAAAATAATACGATAGCTATTGATATTCCTAGTTCCATTGATATCTCTCCTTTAATCTATTGTTTTGACAAATAATTTATTGCCTTCCACTTTGACGACCTGTACTTTTTTATTTGGTTGGACAAACTCTCCATATGTCAATACGTCTAGTTTCATACCATCAAAATCGGCTGTACCGCCAGGTTTTAGCTGGGTTGTTGTCATACCAATCTTATCTATATATTCTTCGTAATCAGGGTTTGAGCTAAATCCTTCTTGGCGGCTTTCAGTATTTTTTAAAATAAATCTACTACCAAAAAGTCCCGGTGTCAGTTTTTTTATTACTAAGAAAAACAAGACAATAGAAACAACAAGGCTCATTGCCAACCAGAAAAAGGCGTTTTGATTACCACCCAGCACTAAAAAGAAGCTAACAAAAATAGATATTATACCACCAATACCAAATATCCCAAAGCCTGGTATGAACATCTCGGCACCTAAAAGTACAAGTCCTAATATAAACAAGGCAGGCTCAAGCCAACTACCAATACCACCTAAAAAACTAGTGCCGTATAACAGCATACCACAAACAATGGCAACTGCTGCACCAAAGCCTGTACCGCCTGTTTTTACTTCTGTAAAAATTGCCAGAATAATTATTGATAAAAGTGCCGATTTTACAGCTTGTGACTCTAATATGCCTATAGCATTTTCCTGCCAAGTTTTATTTATTATTTCTTGCTTACTGTTTTCTAAACCTAATTTTTGCAATAATTCTTGTCTATCAGGGCAGATAAACTGGGCATAACCTACTTCCACTGCTTGCTGCGCCGTAAGAGCAAGTATCTGTCCTTTTTGAGCATAATTCTTGTAGCCAAGAGTCTTGTCCACCATAGCTTGAGCTACAAGCGGGTCTTTGCCTTTTTTCTCTGCAGTTGAGGCAAATTCAGCTTTTACTGCAGCGATTGTTTTCTCGGTTGTTGGAATTGGTTCAGCAGCACCGATACTAGAACCTGGCGCCATAATTATTTTATCACAAGATATGGCAATAAGTGCCCCTGCCGACCATGCTCTGTTTTTGACATAGCAAATTGTCTCAATATTTGTCTGAAGCAACTTATCGCGTATGCTTGTTGCTGAAGCTACAAGACCACCAAAGGTGTCTATTTGCAAGATAAACGCTTTGGCATTTATTTTTTGGGCAAGATTTAGCCCTCTATCAATTAAAGCTGTTTGTCCTTGGTCTATTTCGCCACTTAATTCGACTATTACAACTGTATTTTCTTGTTTGTTTGCATTTGCTATATTTGTAGCAAACAGCATAACTATAAAAATCAACAGGGTACTGACTAGTTTTTTCAATATAAATTCACCCCTGACGTTTTAAAATTCAAAAGAGGAAGATGTCTAATAAACACATCTCCCTCCACATATTAGCTAAGCATTTTTTTTACAAGTTCGCTAACTTGTTTACCATCAGCACGACCCTTTACTTTAGGATTAAGATAAGCCATAACTTTTCCCATCTCTTTGGCATTGGCACTACCAGTTGCTGCTATTGCTTCTTTAACCAGTAGCTCTAGTTCATCTAAAGTCAATTGCGCAGGTAAATAAGACTGGAGAATTTGTATTTCTTTTTGTGCTTGGTCTGCCAAGTCTTGTCTTTGTGCTTTTGTAAATTCTTCAAAAGCATCTTTGCGCATTTTTACTTCTTTGGCTAAAATGCCTAAAACATCCTCTTCGCCTAGTTCACGGCGTTCATTAATTTCAGCATTTTTTATGCTAGATCTAACCATCCGAATAACAGACAAGCGAAATTTTCCTACTTCGCGCTCACGCATCGCTTGTTTCATATCTTCTTCTAAACGGAGCTTTGTTGACATCTTTTTCCTCCGATTATTTTACTTTGCGTTTTCTCGCTGCCTCTGATTTTTTCTTGCGTTTTACGCTTGGTTTTTCATAATGCTCACGTTTTCTTACTTCTGATAAGACACCTGCCTTTTGAGTCGCTCTTTTGAAGCGGCGTAATGCACTGTCTAATGTTTCGTTTTTCCCAACTTTTACTTCAGCCATTATCATCCCTCCCCTCCGTAATCCGCATTAAGGAGAGTTATTTGTAAAGATACTATTGTATAGTACCATATTTTAATAGTATTTGTCAACTCTTGTTTAACCTGGAGGCCATTGCATTTCCCGTCCGCCTAAAAGATGTATATGTAAGTGGTCTACCGTCTGTCCACCATCATCGCCTGTATTTATAACAATACGAAAACCTTTTTCAGCAATACCAAGTTTTTTCGTCACTTCTGGTACTTTAGACATTAAATCTGTAATCATTTTACTATCCGCATCAAGTATACTATTTGCATGTTTTTTATGCAAGAAAAGCACATGCACTGGCGTTGCTGGACTAATATCTTTAATAACTAGTATATTATCATCTTCATATACTTTAGTTGATTCAAATTCGCCTGATATTATCCTGCAAAAAATACAATGATTGTTCATCTTCGTCCCTCCATAAAATTTAATAAACTGTTATTAATTTCGCTTTATCTTTTCAAATTCCTGCAAACTTAGTAAATTATTTGTGCAAAAAAATCCTGTCCCATTATTTTCTCTAGTTTAACTTTAGCTATTTTACCAAGTAGTTCTTTGTTTTCTTCTACATACGCCTTAATATAATTATCTGTCATACCTATTATATATTTACCTGTTTTGTCAAATTGTTCAAATAAAATTTCTTTTTCTTTGCCAACTTGCGTTTTTAAATAATCATTACTTTTTTGTTTAGCAATTTCATCAAGTAACAAGCTACGCATTTTTTTTTCGCTAGAAGGGACTTTATCTTGCATATTCGATGCAGGTGTACCACGTCTTGCTGAAAATGGGAATATATGCACTTTGCTAAAATTCATTTTTTGGACGAAATTACACGTGTCTTTAAACATATCTTTTGTTTCACCTGGAAACCCAACTATTATGTCTGTACTTATAGCGATATCAGGTACTTTTTTTCTTATTTTATCTATCAAAAGAGCATAGTCTCTAGTTGTGTATGGTCTGTTCATTTTCTCTAATATGGCATCACAACCTGATTGCAAAGGCAAATGCAGATGTTTGCACATTCTTTTGTCTTGTGCTAGCAAGTCAATAAGTTCATCAGACAATTCAACACATTCAATAGAACCTAATCTTAAACGCTGCAAACCAGCTACATTTAAAGTTGTTTTAACAGCATCGAACAATTTTACAGTTTTTAAATCAATTCCATAAGCGCCCAAATGTATACCAATTAAAACAATCTCTTGGAAACCCTTTTGTACAATATCTTGCACTTGGGTCTTTATGCTATCTAATGGACGCGAACGCATAGTACCTCTAGCGTAAGGAATTATGCAATAAGAGCAAAACTGATTGCAACCTTCTTGCACTTTAAGATACGCCCTAGTACGGTTTTCGATGTTGCTTGCAAGCAAATCTTCAAAACCTGTCTTATTATTAATAATTGAAACAGCATCGACAAAGCCAGATAACTTTACTTTTTCCACTAAATCAACTATTTTAGCTCTGTTGTCATTACCGACAATAAGATGCACGCCTTTTATGCTTTTTACCTTATCAGAAAATGTCTGTGGATAACAGCCACAAACAGCAACAACGGCATTAGGGCTATGTTTTATCGCTTTATTTATCATCTGACGGGATTTAGCTTCGGCAACATTTGTCACAATACAAGTATTGATAATATAAACATCAGCTGATTTTTTAAAGTCTACTATCTCATAACCACGCTGTTTAAACAGCTGCTGCATAGCACCTGTATCAGATTGATTGACCTTACAACCGAGAGTATAAAATGCTACAGTTTTACTCATAAAATCCACCTAAATCGCCAAGTTCATACATGACAAGACTTGTAAGCACTACCGCTGCAGTCTCTGTACGCAAGATGCGTTTGCCAAGCGTTATACTTTGTGCATTATTCTCTTGCAAAAACTGCATTTCTCTATCTGTAATACCGCCTTCAGGTCCAATTATCAACAAAATAGTCTTAGCATTAGTGCTTTTTAAACAAGCTTTTAGACTTTGTTTACCTTCTTGTTCATATGCAACAATCGCTTTATCAAAGCTTATTTGTTCAAGCATTGTTTTTAAGTTCATCACAGGATGTATATAAGTTATGACATTTCTTTTACTCTGTTTAGCAGCGCCTTCGGCTATATCTTGCCATCGTTGTTGTTTGGTTTCGGATTTTTTATCATCATAACTCACTACGCTGCGTTGCAAATTAAGCGGGATAATCTCGCTTACGCCGAGCTCTACCGCTTTTTGAACTACAAAATCCATCTTATCGCCCTTACTAAGACCTTGCGCCAAAATAATCTTAATAGGCGCTTCGTTATTTTCAGGCAAAATTTCTTTTATCCTTGCAGTTATAGCATCATCTTGTATATCGTCAAGCTCTGCTAAAGCAACTTTTGCTTGACTTACAACTGTTATCAAATCATTTTTTTTCATTCGCAAAACATTTTTTATATGATTGATGTCTTTTTTTTGGATGTTTACTATAGCATCTAAACAAATTTCATCCGTTATAAAAAATCTATTCATTGTCAATTTCCTTACGCATAACTAGCATAACCCAGCCATTTTTTTGCACCTTATCGCAAAGTCTAAGACCCGCCTTTCGCGCCTTTTCAACCACTTCATCAGCACGCTCTGATATTATACCGCTGGCGATAAATACGCCATCATCAGATAGTTTTTTAGGTATGTCAAAAACAAGTTCACCGATAATACTGGCTATTATATTGGCAACTATGACATTTGCTTTATCGTCAACAACGCTTAATAAATCACCCTGCCAAACTTTTATCTTATCTGACAAACCATTAAGTAGTGCATTTTCTTTGGCAATTTTTACCGCAAGGTTGTCTATATCTATAGCAGTTATCTTATCTGCACCAAGCTTTGCTGCTACTATCGAAAGTATTCCAGAACCGCTACCGACATCAAATACTGTACTTTTAGGAGTTATTACTTTTTCTAGTTGTTCTATACAAAGGCAAGTAGTATCGTGAGTACCTGTACCAAATGCCATGCCAGGGTCTAAGTGTACGATAATGTCGCCTTTTTTTTCTTGATATTCTTCCCAAGTTGGCTTTATGATAATTTTTTCACCCACTCTTATCGGATGAAAATATTTTTTCCAGCAACTGCTCCAATCTTCCTCATTTATCTGGCTATATATTATCTCTTGAGGTATTGCGTTATCTATAGTTTTTTTAACACCATCTAGCGCAGCATCAAGATACTCTAGTTTACCTTTTAAATGTTCATCACAAGGAAAATAAGCCTTGACAACATCTGTGCCAAGGTCAGGTTGCATCTCAATATCTGTATAGTCCCAAATAGCAGAGCTCAAATAATCATTTATCGTGCGTGGATCTTCAATCTCCACGCCACCTGAACCTAAATCTGTAAAAATTTCAGCCACCGCTTCGGTGGCTGTATGTCTTGTTGTGACTATGATTTGCATCCAATTCATTGCATTTACTCCAAACGTCAGTTAAATAGGTTTTTAAGTGTCTTCATAAAACCTTTTTCTTCTGGACTTACGTTATCGCCGCTAGCTTCGGCAAATTGTTTGAGTAGATCTTTTTGTTTTTCTGTTAAATTTTTCGGCACGACGACTTTTACTTTGACCATCTGATCGCCTCTTGCACCACCGTTTACACCTTGCAAACGCGGTATGCCTTTACCTTGCAAACGAAATACTGTGTTTGGTTGAGTACCTTCAGGGATTTTAAAAGTA
>CAZKFG010000035.1:0-25502 GCA_964551985.1 uncultured Acidaminococcales bacterium | reverse complement strand
CACGCATTTTTTCGGATATTGCTAAGCCTGCTGCATCGTCTGCTGCGCTGTTGATGCGTAGACCTGATGCTAGTCTTTGCATTGCTTTGTCTGCTGCCTTGTTATTGATGCCTAAGTATCTTTGTGCATTTAATGATGGAATGTTGTGATTGATTACGCTTGCCATTATTTTTTCCTCCCTGAATTTAAAGAAGGTTTCCTTACCCTCTTTTTCAAATTTAACCTTAAATCTAAGTTGCACTTTTTCTTCGGCCGTTTAGAAAAAAGCAAAATAGTTTAATGTTATTACAGTAATAATATCGAACTATTTTTATGTAACTTAAATGTTTTTGTAAAATATTTTTGATACATATAGCTTTGCAAACAGCTTTTAGAGGGCAAATGCAAGATTGTCCTAAAGATTTTGGCAAAATAAAATACAACAGATTTTTTTTAGTTAATCTGTTGTATTGCAGGTAGTTTTATATTTTTGTTATAAGTCTTTTTTAAGGTGAACATTTGCAGGCAATTCAAAGTTTGCGGCAAGCTTATTAGCTTCTAATATACTGTCATATACTTCACCGCGATAGATTTTTATTTGGCGCGGCGCTTCTATAGCTATACGAACGTTATCGCCTCTAACATCTGCTATGCGGATAATTATGTTATCGCCGATTTTGATACTCTCACCCGGCTTTCTGCTTAGCACTAACATTTAATTGCCCTCCTTTGAGGTTTGCTCGGTATTTTCAAAGATGCGATGTTTTGTTGAGTATATATTGATATCTAAAATAAGCTGAGTAGCTTTTTGGTTTTGGGTATTAAATAGCAGTGGACCAAGTAAATTTACTGTTGCATTTTCTATTGTATCTAAAATTGTCGTTGTAACCCAAACCATTGGTAAGTTATTCGCACTTGTTCCTAGTTCTTGTTCTAGTTCATCGCCGATAGTAAATTCGTAATGTGGGAAAAAGGCAAATGGATCGGCTAGCAAAAAGGTGAGTTCTGGAGTTTTTAATGATTGCAGATAAGCAAAAGTTGGTTTGTCTCCAGTGTTATTATCTTGAGGAATAAAAGCAAATTCGTATTCTTCAAAAAATCCTGGTATGCCTCCTTCGAATGTGAATATTTGTTTTTCGTCTACTTCTAATTCACCAAAACGAGTAGAATTTATAATCATTTTGAGTCAGTCCTCCAGTTTTTTATTAATAAAAGCGGCTAAATATTTAGCCGCTTTTATTATAGCATTTTATACGAAGTTAGCCAATGACATAGGCAATACTTTAGCACCTACTTTTAAAGATGCATCATAAGCATTTTGCCATATTTTGTATTCACTAAGTGCTTTTGCATAATCTGTATCTTGGTTATTGCTTATATCTGTTTCTATATTAGTGTTTCTGTCTAAAAGCATATTGCCAAGCATTTCATAAGAGTTCATTCTAGAACCTAGTGCTGTATTAGCTTTTAACAGTTGTGTTTGTCCAGCATCAACATTTGCAAGTCCTACATAAGATAACCATGTTCCTGTGGCTGAGCCGTCTTTTAGTTTTTGGGCAATTTCGTTAATGTTGTTAAACATCTCTAGGTCTGCTCCAAAGGCTTCAGCGCATGTTATGTTGATAGAATCTTGCATTGGGCTGACACCACCTGCTTGCAGTCTCATAGAAATGTAGTTGTTGTCGCCAGAGAAACTTACTGTTCCATCAGGGTTTCTAATAAATGGTTGATTTTTGTCATCTTGACCGCCAAATAGGTATCTATCGCCTACTTTAGAGTTTGCGGCATCAACGAGTGTATCAACAAGCCTATCTATCTCCAAACCCATAGTTCTTAGCTCGTCTTGCGTGTTTGTTCCGGTATTAGCTGCTTGTACAACAAGTTCTTTTATTTTTATATTAACCGAACTCATTGTTTGTAGAGCTTGGTCGGTATTTTTCATCCAAGTTTCCGCGTCGCCATAGTTACTAACATATTTGTCGTTTTGTGACAAGGCACTGGAAAACCTCAAACTACGTAATACTCTTATAGGGTCATCTGATGCTCTGTTTATAGTGCTGCCTGTCGATAGTTGTTCTTGTAATTTGTTTTGTTTGACAAGTGCTCTGTTTAAATCTCTTAGGTACTGCATACTCATATTGTTTGTGCTTACTCTTTGCATCTACTAATCACCTTTCTTTATCTATTATAACCCAACACGTCCTGTGCCATTTATAAGTTTATCCAACGCTTCGTCAAGTGTTGTCAGCATACGTGCGTTAGAGGTATAGCTTTTTTGGTACATAATCATATTGGTTATCTCTTCATCTAGACTAACATCACAAATGTCTGCACGAAGTGTAAGTATCTGGTCAAGCATTGCCGTTTGGTTTATCCACATACTATAGCTTGTTTGCGTTTGCACACCAAGGTTACCAAGCCCTTCGGCGTATGCTTCGTCAATAGAGTTACCGCCCAGCGCTCCTTTATATTTTACATCACCCATATAAATAGAGTCTTTTGTTACAGAAGTGTCGTCAACGCCATATTTTAAAAATTGGGATAGTCTAACTGCGTTATCACTGGCAGCATCGCCCGGTGGCATTTTAAATTGATACAAATCGCCCACAGTGTTGCCCGCATCATCTTTTACTTCTATTTGAAAAGCAAAATCTTTGCCGTCAGGCAATTTTCCTTTTATTGTAAATAAATTTGCACCAGCTGGTGCTGGAACAACCGGAGTTACTGTATAGTCAGTAGCAGGCCAAGGTGTTACTCCGCCATCAAAAGACAGCTCCAAACCTGTTACTTTACCATTATTCACACCTGTATTTTTCAGAGTAAAAGAGTACTGATTTACACTTTTAAAAATGGTATATTGTGTGTTTTGCAGGCTCGCCGAGCCACCCGTCTTTGGATTTATTACCATATCATAGGTGTCGTTAACAGCCAATGAGTTACTTGTTGTTCCAGGATCTATAGCTACTTGGATGTTATATTCAAATGGCATAGTACTCTTTAGAGTCAATACAGATCTACCTGTATCGTCTGTGCAATCTGCTTGTAACCAATTTGCACCACCATCGAGAGTATAGCTAGCTTCGGTCACTATGCCATCTACAACAGTATCTACTCTTATTTGAATGTTTTGTTGTGTTGGTCCTTTAAAGACCATTGTCGATTGTCCGACAAATTCAATTTTTGCCGCAGGTGGTCTTGGTGGTACTGGTGGTACTAGAGGAGGTGTTGGACCTACAGTGTTTACTCTGTTTTGTGTTGACAAAACAACCTCAAGATTACCAGCCAAAGTCTTTGCAGCAATTTTATCTAGACCATTTATCGGGTCAAAAAATACTTCGTTGACTTTAAGGTAATGTATCCAGTTACGTTCTGAGCCGTTAGCGCCATAAGCTTCCGGATTAAAACCACCGTCTTGCCTTAGCGGATCACCTGTTATAGGATTGTTTGTTATTGTTGTCAATGTTTTTGCATACTGCACATTACTTGAGCCGAAAAAATTAAGACCTGTTGAGTTATCTAGTCCTAATCCTTCTTTATGTATTTGGTTAAAATCACAAAGGAGCGCTTTGGATATATCGTTTAGCATATCTAGTTTGGATAATACACCTTGTTCAGAACTATCACGTGCTGTTATCAAGCCGTGTAAAGATCCGTCAGTAAAACGCATTGCTATAGGTGGGACTGTCGCAACTCTTACATCTAGTGTTTGATAGCCATAGCGTTTGCTAAGCTGTGTATTTTTATCTTCATATACTTCAAGGCGTGTTCTGTTTAGTCCGTCGACTATGACCTGACCGTCAAAGTTGACAGTATAAGCACCTGTTTTATCTTCTGTTACACTTACTCTAGCAAAACCTGCCAATTCATCAACAAGCAAATCTCTAGAATCGCGCAAATCGTTTGCCATACCGCCTGTTGCTTCCATTGACACTATTTGCTTGTTTAAAGCTAATATTTGTTCTGTTATTTGGTTGACTCTATCGACAGTTTTGGCGATGTTAAAATTAACATCTTCCACTTGACTGCCCAATTCTTTAGTGCAAGATTTTATCATATCAACAAGGTCAACTGCCGATTGACGCATTGTTGTACGAGTGCCAACATCGCCAGGATTGGAAGCCACGTTTTGCACACTTGTCCAAAATTTGTCTAAACTTGTTTGAAAGTTTGTTTCTGATGGTTCTTTAAAAATTGTCTCCATCTTAGATTGGACGGAATTTAGATTGCTATAATAAGAATTTGCCGCACTTTGTTTCCACGCTTGGCGGTCAACTAAAAAATCTCTTACTCTAGTTACAGCGGCAACGTCAACACCGGTACCTAAATAATATTTTCCGGCGTTGCCATAAAGACTAATTGAAGGCATAGTAGTTGCAGTAACTCTTTGCCTTGAAAAACCTTTTGTATCTGAATTTGCTATGTTATGACCAGTAGTATACAAATACTTTTGGCTTGTCATAACTCCTAATTTTGAAGTATTAAGACCTGTAAAAGACGATAACATGTAGTTTCTCCTTTGTTTTATATTTACGCTTTGCGATCAAAAACTGTAAGTCCCGCATTGTCTTTAGTATTGCCGCCTTGGCTACCGCCGGCATCATAAAAAGGCGTAGCTTTGGCTTGTGATAAAAAGTTTATATTGTACTCTACAATTTGCAGTGCTTGCTTTAAAAGATTGTTATTTACATTGTTAAGCGCTGTCATCTGCATAATAATATCTGCCATATCTTGTCCTACCTGCTTCATCTTATCTGCAAATTCCAGCGGTGCTTTTTGTACAATATCGAGCAGTTTTATCTTAGGTTCTTGCCAATTTTCTTTGTTGGCAATGCTCTCTACAAGTTCTATACGCCTAGTTTCTAAAACATTTATTTTCTTTAGTATTTTTTCTTCTTTTATAATAATCTTATTTACGTTTTGGATGTTTACCTTTATTAAGGAATGTTTTTTTTCTTCAGCCAAATCAATCATAGATGAATAACAATCAGATATTTGAGTTATTACCTCTATAAGCTCTGTCCAAGTATTTTTATCAGACATAATTAACTACCCTTTAGAGTATCTATTACGCGTCCTGCTATATCATAAGAACTAACGTAATAATTACCAGAATCAATTTTTTCTTTCATTTGGGCAACAACATCTTCTCGAACATCGCTTTGTTCACGAATTTGTTTTACAATAGAGCTAAGCTCTTGACTACGATTAGACAAAATAACTTCGTCTGGACGCAAATTGCCGTTTTTACTCTTTACAACATCCAGCCTTTTAGCCTGAATATTTTGTTCTTTATAAACTTTTAAACTACCAAAAACATCAGTAGATTTAATAAACATAATACCCACCTCTTACTAAATATAAATACATATAAAAATTCTCTATTCGTTAATATTATCGTAGATTTTTTCATTTTATTAAATTTTTATTTAAAATTGTCTAAAATTTTTTTACAAATTTAAATTATTGTCAAAGTCATGGCAGAGTGGTTGTTTGATTTTTTTTTTGCCAAAAACTGTTTTTTTTTTTTTGTCAAGATAGTTGTTTTACTTTTTTTGTCATATAATATATATATGTTTAAGATTAGTTACTCCAAAAACAATCTTTAGCACAACTATATTTATACTACTTTAAGCTTATTTTGTTTTATCTTTAATAACGGAAGGAAGATTTTTTGTGGTAAAATTGCTCACTGAACAAGTACTAGCTCTTGATATTTCTGGCACAGAAAGTGCCAAAGCATATATATATTTAGATCTTTTAAAAGAAAAAAATCAAGCAATGTATGTCCATAGCCAGCAGGTAGCAAACTACGCAGTAAGCACGGCTGCCAAAATGAAACTATCATCAGTAGAAATAAATCGTATAAAAATTGCAGCACTTTTGCACGACATTGGGAAGGTTGCTATTCCAAACTCTATAATAGATAAGTATCCTTATTTGTCTACTAGAGAGGTTAGCACATATAAAAACCACTGCAATGCCGGCTCTTGTATGTTAGAGAACATTTTAGAATTTCAAAATATAATCCCTTATATTCGCTATCATCATGAAAGATGGGACGGAACAGGTTTTCCCAAGCGCTTAAAGGGGGTTAATATTCCTCTTGGTGCAAGAATTATAGCTGTTGCCGACTATTACGACCAACACATAAATCCATCCACACGTGTCTGGCAAAAAAATACTAATACGAGCGTTGATGAACTTATTAAGCACTCTGGCACAATGTTTGATCCAGAAGTTGTAAAAGCCTTTATAAAAGCTTTGAAGAATTGACAAAATCGACCAAACAACTGCTTTGGTCGATTTTTTTACATGTCACTGGACAAAAAAAATCCAACAATACACTGTCTTTTACCACCTGATTTCAATGCTCTTGCACATTCTTGCGCTGTAGCACCAGTTGTCAAAACATCGTCAACAAGCAAAATTATTTTCTCATCTGGAATATAATCTGCTTTAATTGCACCAGCTAAATTTTTTTTTCGCTGCGCCCCAGACAATTCATACTGTGGGCGGGTTTTTTTTACTCTTTTCAAGCAATTTTGCCAAGAAAAACCTTGATTTTTAGCCCAAGTATAAAACACTTTTTCCAGAACATCAAAGCCTCTTTGCTTTTTCCTATCTTCGTCTGTTGGAACAGGTACGATGCAAATATTTTTGCTTGCTAAAGATGAAAAAAAATCTGCTTCTACTCTATCCCACATTAAAATAAATTCTTGTTCTAATAATAAAAGTGCTTTTTTACTATGCAAAAATTTAACCTTGTGTAACAAATGCTGAAAACCGCCACGATAATGTGCCAAAACAAAAACCATATCAAACATAGACAAATCAATATCTTTACCACAAATCTTTTTAAATGCTAATGCTTTATCACGGCAAGAAGTACAAAAACCTGCTTTATCTTCCATATCCAAACCGCAAACACTACAAGATGGCGGTGAGAAAAAATCAAAGACCGCCTGCAATAATTTCATTAGCATAATACACCTTCTTGCAATCTTTGCGACAAAAGAGAATACCTCTGGCGCATCTTATCATTTAAAACAGCCGTCTGCATTGCCTTTTTCTGTCCTACGACAATTGTCTTGACACTTGCCCTTGTAATTGCTGTATAAAAAAGATTTCTCTGCAAAAAAACATAATGACCACGAGACAAAGCTAAAATTACTACTGGATACTCACTACCTTGAGATTTGTGTACACTTATAGCATAAGCAAGTTGGAGCTGGTCTAGCTCTCCTTGCTCATAACTTACCGTAAGTCCTTCACCAACATCAGGGAAAAATACTCTTAGCATTCTACCTTGCGCTTCTCTAACCCAACCAATATCGCCGTTAAACACTTCTTTTTCATAGTTGTTGCGCATTTGCATTACTTTATCGCCCTCACGCAAAACTTGCCTAACTGTTACAATCTCTGATTTGCTAAAATCGGCTGGATTTATTTTGTCTTGCAACATCTTATTTAAATTTTCTACACCGCAGGCAAGTTTATACATTGGTGATAATACCTGCACGACCTGTACACCGTTTTTCTGATAAAATTCATCATATAATTGCACTATTTTCTCTGCAACCTCTTGGTCGTCAGAAGTTTCTACAAAAGCAAATTCTTCTTGTCTATCCAGTTCAGGCAATCTACCCTTATTCACTAAATGGGCATTTATAATAATCTTACTTTGTTGCTCTTGGCGAAAAATCTCATTTAGCCTGACAACAGGTACCCTGTCCGATTTAATAATATCTTTTAGCACACTACCAGGCCCTACCGCCGGTAGCTGATCGACGTCACCAACAAAAATAACCCTAGCACCTAGAGCAACAGCTTTGAGCAAATAGTTCGTCAAAACAATATCCAGCATTGATGCCTCATCGACAATAATCACATCAGCATCAAGCAAATTATCTTCATTACGCCCAAAGGCAAACAAACCTTCATGCGGGGAATATTCTAACATCTTGTGTACAGTAAATGCCTGTCTACCACTCGTTTCCGCAAGTCTACGTGCTGCCCTTCCGGTTGGAGCACAAAGTAAAATTTGACAACCAGCAGCTTCAAGCACTCTAAGCAGCCCTTTAACAATAGTCGTCTTACCAGTACCAGGACCGCCTGTCACAACTAAAACCCCGTGCTGCATACCACTATCTATAGCCTCTTTTTGCACTTTAGCCAAACGAATATTTTCTGACAATTCCCATTGACTGACAATCTTATCTACATCGACAGACAAAAGCGCTCTTGCATTATCTTTAAGTTCCAATAGCTTTTGCGCAACACCAATTTCCGCCAAATATAAATATTTAGGATAAATTAAATAGTTTCCATCTATAAATTCACAATATAATTTATCATCATCCAAAAGTGCTTGCAAAACTTGACTTATAACAAGCTCATCTAAGAGCAATAACCTCGCTGTCTGCTCAGTTAAAAATTCTCTCGGAACGCAAATATGACCTGTTTGCGCAATTTGCTGCAAGCAGTATTCTAGTGCTGCCACAATTCTTTTATCGTCATCAAGCGCAAAACCCAGACCAATAGCAATTTTATCGGCAATCTTAAAGCCAATGCCATCAACTTCGCTACACAACCTATAGGGATTTTGCTCTATCAATTCAACTGCCGCCAAACCATATACCGCTTGCAATTTTGGTGCATAGGCAGAACTTATCCCTTTTGTCTCTAAAAACAACATTAGCTCTCTTATTTGTGATAACTCGCTGTAAGCTTCGGCTATAACTTGTGCTTTTTTTGCCGCTATGCCACTAACTTGCGTAAGTCTTGATGGGTTGTTATCTAAAACATCCAAAGTATCAAGACCAAAAGTAGCGACTATTCTAGCTGCCATTGACTTTCCTACACCTTTTATCATTCCTGAGGCTAGAAAACGCTCTATCGCCACAGTAGATGTCTGCATGCCAAAGCTTTTATAACTTGTTGCCTTAAACTGTTGACCAAAACGTGGATGGGTAGTCCATTGACCGCTCAAGGCAATTTCCTGTCCTAAAAATGGTGGAAAACTATTTAGAACAACAGTAGTATAACCAAACTCTTTACTTGATAATTTAAAAACGCAAAAACCATTGTCATCACTCTGAAAAACAATGTTTTCAACAGTTCCTTCTAATTGCATATCCATAAATACTCCTACTAATCTAACAAATATATTTAAATTATACACTATTTCTTTGACAGTTTGCCACTTATAACATATAATATTTATTTAAGAGAAAAACTATATATGTGGAGGATTTTATGGCTACAAGTAAACAAGTGGTCCTTGATTTATACAATTGTGATTATGATATATTAAAAGATAAACAAACATTAGAGGATATATTAAAAAATATACTCAAAGAACAAAATGTCGCTACAGGTTCATTTTACAGTCAAGAGTACGAAAACACTAACAACATTTCCATAATTGCTTTTAATGAACACGGTCATTTGGTAGTTCATGCCTACCCGGAACAAAGTTTTGCCTGCGTTGATATTTTTACAAGCAACGCTAATACGTCAATTGATAAAATTGCTATAAAAATAAGACAAGCTCTAAATTCAGAAAAATCTAAACACACACATTTGCAAAGAGGTGATTTTGGTTCATTAAATGATATGAAACCAAAAATCAGAAAAAAAACCAAAGTATGGCGTAGAGTAACAAATACCAGCGCTAAAATGCTCAACATATTCAAAAATAAAAAAAATTCCTCAACAGATTAAAAAAGTCCGTACGATTAATCGTACGGACTTTTTATTTATACAATCCCTTCCGGAACCTTCCCTGTCAAAAGCTTATTAATGTTGACAGCTTTTTTAAAATCACGTTTGGCACTGGAAAAATTGCCACTTTTAGATTTTGCCATAGCTTTATAAAGATGCAAAGCGCCACCATCTTTATCTATTGCATAAAGATTTGTCAGACTGGAGAAAACCTCTAAAGAGTCTTGACGATTTTTTTCTGGTATTTTACCATGCAATTTAATTGCCATATCATAATCTACAATTGCTTTATCAAAAATTTCATTTTGCTCAAAAATCAGACCTCTAACGAGATAAAAAGCACTGTTTTGTGGTTGTTCTTTTATATGCTGATTAATTTGTAGCATCGCTTCATCAAAATCACCAGATAATGCTTGTAGATAAATTTTACTACAAATAAAATCAAGATTTTTAGGATTTAAGCGCAAACACTCGTCTATATCATTTAAAGCTTGTTGTACGTCGCCTAAGCTAAGCCAATTTTTCGCACTGTTAAAAAATATATCAGAACGCTCAGGGTTTATCAGCATCGCCTTACTATAATAGAAGGTCGCTCTTATAAAATTGCCTTGATTATAAGCCTTCTTACCCTCTTGCAAAAAATATTCAACATCAAAACTTTTCGCGTATACACTGCTTAAAGACAACGACAAACATACTAGCACTGCAAATAAAATCTTTTTAATCACAACAACGCTCCTTAAGGCTATTCTACCGTAACACTTTTGGCAAGGTTTCTTGGCATATCAACATTACAGCCGCGAGTCAAAGCAGCGTAATAAGCTATCAATTGTAGCGGAACTACTGCTAAAATAGGTGCTAAAAAGCCATCAGCTACAGGAATGCGTACAACATGGTCAACATATTTGTCAATCATTGTATCGTTTTGCATTGCTATTCCGATAACAATAGCGTCACGTGCTTTTACTTCTTTTATATTACTCAAAGTCTTTTCATATACATCTTTTTGTGTTGCTAAAACTATAACTGGTGTACGTTCAACTATCAAGGCAAGCGTTCCGTGTTTAAGTTCACCTGCCGCATAAGCTTCAGCATGTATATAAGAGATTTCTTTTAATTTAAGAGAGCCTTCTAGCGCTACAGCATAATCGATAAGCCTACCAAGGAAAAAGACATCTTCGTTTGCCGCATATTTTTCAGCAAATATTTTAACAGCCGAAACATCTTCTAACATTTGGTGCATTTTATCTGGCAAAGTTTTTATCTCACCAATTAATTTTTCCATACTAGAGGGCAAAAGTTTGCCATTAATTTCGCCCATATAAATTGCCAATATCAATAAAATCATAACTTGTGTTGTATAAGCTTTAGTTGAGGCAACAGCAATCTCAGGTCCTGCGTAAGTATATATTACGTTGTCCGCTTCTCTGGCAATAGATGAATCGACAACATTTGTTATTGCAAGAGTCTTAGCGCCAAGACGTTTAGCCTCTTTTAAAGCAGCAAGAGTATCGATAGTCTCACCAGATTGACTGACAACAATCATTAAACAGTCTTTGTCAACAAGTGGTTTTCTATAACGAAATTCTGAAGCAATGTCTGTTTCAACACTAATTCCACAAAGTTGTTCTATATAGTGTTTACCGACAAGACCCGCGTGATACGCAGTACCACAAGCTACCATATAGATTTTTTTGATTTTGGATAAATCTTCTTTAGTCCAAGCCAATTCATCAAAATGGATATTTTTTAAATCTTTGCTTATTCGTCCGCTAAAAGTATCGCGAATAGCTTTTGGTTGTTCATAAATTTCTTTTATCATGAAATGCTCGTAGCCGCCTTTTTCTGCCGCCTGTGCGTTCCATGAGACATTAAATACTTGTTTATCAACAACTTCGCCTGCTAAATTTTCAATTTTGACACTATCTTTAGTAATAACAGCAAGTTCACCGTCGCTTAGAATATATGTCCGCCTTGTTTTGGCAATAATCGCCGGAATATCTGATGCGATATAGTTTTCACCTTCACCAAGACCGATTATAAGCGGGTTGTCTTTTTTCATACAAATTAGCGTATCAGGGTTGTGTGCGCAAATAAAAGTTAATGAATACGAACCCTCAATTAAAGAGCGCACTTTTTTAACCGTGCTTAAAAAATCGCCATCATAATGAGCCTGCATTAGTTGTGCTACAACTTCTGTGTCAGTCTCTGATAGAAAACTAAATCCCTTTTGGATTAAATCCTCTTTAAGTGTTAAATAATTTTCAATAATACCATTGTGAACAACGATAAAATTACCATCATTGCTAATATGTGGATGACTGTTTCTATCTGATGGGCGACCGTGAGTTGCCCAGCGTGTATGTCCAACACCTATCTTACCAGAAGGCATATTATCTTGAATTTTCTTTTTTAATTCTTCTAGCTTGCCAACAGTTTTTTGCAAAACTATCCTCTCGCCATTGTATACAGCAATACCTGATGAGTCATATCCTCGATATTCAAGGCGTGTCAGACCATCAATTAAAAACGGTGTAGCATCACCACTGCCTATATATCCAACAATACCACACATGTAAAAATTCCTCCTAAAAAACTTTAATAATTTATTATACCACAACAAGTTGTACTATGCTAATTCTTTTTGCACAACATCTACCAAATAGTCAGTAAGTCTGTGTAATACTGTAATCTCTTTACCTTCTAGCATCACCCTTATCAAAGGCTCTGTGCCAGATTCACGAAGTAGCACTCTACCGTTACCCTCTAGTTGTTTTTCCACACTTTCTAAAGCTTTTTTAATATTGTCGTTTTGCTGCCAGCCGTGTTTATTTTTAACCCTGACGTTTTTTAGAACCTGTGGATAACGCACCATTAAAGCCGCAAGTTCTGATAAAGGTTTATTATTTTTGACCATCGCCCTAAGCACTTGGGTCGCGGTAACAATGCCATCACCTGTCTTGACCAAATCGCCAAAAATCACATGCCCTGACTGCTCGCCACCTAAATTATAATCACTCTTTAACATCTCTTCTAGAACATAACGATCACCGACACCTGTTACAACGCATTTACCGCCACATTGCTCTATGGCTTTGTGTAAGCCAATATTGCTCATTACCGTTGTAACAAGAGTGTTTTTCTTAAGTTTTTTATCACGCATCAGTTCTAATGCGCAAATGAGCATCATCTGATCGCCGTCAATAGCAATGCCATATTCATCAACCATCAAGCATCTGTCCGCATCACCATCGTGAGCGATTCCAACGTTTGCTTTTTGTTCTTTTACCACTTGGCACAACTGCTCTAAATGAGTAGACCCACAATTATCGTTGATATTTATACCATTAGGCTTATCATTAATAACAACAACCTCGGCACCAAGTCTACGCAAAATAAGTGGTGCAAGTTCGTGTGCCGCGCCATTAGCACAATCTACAACTATTTTCAAACCGTGCAAATCAACATCAGCATTGCCTGTAACATAATTGGCATATTCTTCTGCTAAATTATTATTTTCGACAATAGTACCTAGTTTTTCGCCAGTAACATTATCAGTACTTGGTGTTTGCATTATTTTTTGTATTTCATCTTCCACGCTATCAGGTAATTTAGCACCATTAGCTGAAAAGAATTTAATTCCGTTATCGGCAAAATGATTGTGTGATGCCGAAATAACAACGCCAGCACAAGCATTTGAATTTGCAGTTAAATAAGCGACTGCCGGGGTTGGCATTACGCCTAAAAGATGCGCCACTCCACCTGCCGAACAAATGCCGGCAGCAAGTGCCGCCTCTAACATCTTACACGATAATCTTGTATCACAACCAATATAAAAAACAGGTGCACTGTCAGTTTTTTTAGCAAAATAAAGTGCCACCGCCCTACCTAAATCAAGCGCCAGTTGTGCTGTAAGTTCCACATTTGCAAGTCCTCTTACGCCATCTGTACCAAATAATCTTTTCAAATAAAAACCTCCTTAAGCTTTAAATTCTTTCATTACGCAAAGTGCCGTATAATATCCATCTATTGCAGCGCTCATTATCCCGCCTGCATATCCTGCACCTTCACCGGCAGGATACAAGCCATAAACCCCAAGCGCTTGATGATTGTCCATCCGAACAATCCGCACCGGCGCCGACGTTCTCGTCTCCACTCCTGTAAGTAGCGCTCTATCATCATCAAAACCTTTAATCTTTCTACCAAAATCAACAAGTGCGTTTTTCAAAGAGTCTGTAACAAAACTAGGTAACAATTTATGCAAATCTACAGGGGTTATTCCAGGCGTATATGTCGGTGAAAAAGAAGCTTTAACGTCAGGTTTATAGCCTTTTAAAAAGCTGCCAACACTTTGTGCTGGGGCAAAATAATTTTTACCTGCGCTATTATAAGCTAAATTCTCAAGCTGTTCTTGAAACAACATCCCCAATAGTGGATTATTGTCAAAATCTGACGGCTGTACTCCGACTGCCAAAGCACTGTTGGCAACACCAGAATCTCTTTTGCTGTAGCTCATACCGTTTGTAACCACTTGACCCACAGAAGAGGTAGCTGCAACAACCTTTCCACCAGGGCACATACAAAAAGAGTAGACACTACGGTTAGTGTTTTTATCATGAAAAACCAAAGAATAATCAGCTGGACCGAGTTTAGGATGTCCCGCCGATCTGCCATATTGAGCTGCGTCAATAATCTCTTGCAAATGCTCTATTCTAACCCCAACCGAAAATGGCTTTGCTTCAAGTACTACCTTGCTGTCAAAGAGCATCTTATAAGTATCTCTGGCACTGTGTCCTGTAGCTAAAATTAAAGCACTGCAATCTATTTTTCGTCCATCTTTTAAAATAACTTTTTTAATTTTACCGTCTTGTATCTCTAGTTTTTCCAGCTTTGACAAATAGCGAATCTGCCCACCATATTCTTTTATTCTATTGGCTAAATTTTTCACAACATTTACAAGCACATCAGTGCCAATATGCGGTTTGCTATCGTATTCAATCTCTTTTGCTGCACCGCACTTTACAAATAACTGCAAAATATAGCTACATACAGGGTCATTTATGCGCGTTGTCAATTTACCGTCCGAAAAAGTTCCCGCACCGCCTTCGCCAAACTGCACATTAGCATGTGGATGCAACTTACCAAATTTCCAAAAGTCATCAACAGCGGCTTTACGCTCATCTATCGGTAGACCTCTTTCTAAAAGTATCGGCTTATAGCCATTTTTTGCGAGCATATAAGCCGCCACAAGACCACAAGGTCCAGCACCTACAACGACTACATTAGAATCTAATTTTTTACTGCCATATTCAACATCAGGCAGCAAAGACGGTTTGCATGCCGATATGTTAGCTAATGGCTTTTTTAAAATCGCATCAGGATTGTCAACATTAAATTGGACATTATAAACAAAGCTAATTTTGTCTTTGCGTCTAGCATCAAGTGCTTTTTTTAAAATTTTAAATTCTTTTATTTGTGATTTTTCGATTTTTAAATAATCTGCTACAGCCTGCCTTAAAGAACGATTATCTTCAAGCGCCAAGCGTAAATTGGCTAATTTTAACAATTAAATACCTCTTAATATCTATTTTTGGATTTTCAAATCGACCTCTACAGTGTCTGTTTTTGCCTCAATGTCTTTTGGCAATATAAGTTTTACATTTCCCTTAAAATCTGCTTGTAGAGCATTTAAGCTAATATTATCTGTAATTATCTCTTTAACATCTTTTATATTTGAAATACTGCCTGCTATCTCTATTTTGTCAGGATTAGTCGTTGCACTTATAATCCTAAAACCACTAGGCAAACCACCTGTTAAAGTCATTTTTATCGGTACTGTTTTTGTTATTACTTTCTCTTTTATATCTATTGTCAGATATGCCTTTTTCGGTTCTAATTTAACATTATCTATCAAAATACCATTTTCATCTACAGCTACTATATCAACAAGTACCCTTTGTTGCTCGACTGTATCTATTTGTTTATAAACAGCCTCTATCTTAGATACCTTATCGACATCTTTTTTTGCGCCTTCGACAATCGCGGCATTAGGCACAAGTGCAACAGACTCTATATCAAAATCTTTTAGTGTTTGTTTATAAAAATTAATTTCTACAGGCAGACTACGACTAATTAATTTATCAAGGCTTACAGCAACGCTATCAGGCACGACCTCCAAAACTTGCACCTCTGGCGGTACTTGAAGCAAAACTTTCCTAGTATGCGTACCTTCTTTGACATCATCAAGGTCAACATAAGCCTTAATATTTTTAGTCGACAAATTAGATAATACAGACCTTGTAGCACTTATCCTTACCCTAACCTCTGGTAAAGTACTTGTCAAGACCATATCTGATGCTAATTTTTGTTTATTGAGCACTACATTATATGAAGCTGTAAGTATTGGGTTTTGTTCGTTCATAACATACAGCCAAAGCATAACAGCCGCAAACAAAGCAATTATTTTAGCCAGATTATTTTTCTTATTCGGCATTTTTGCATCACTCATTTTTATTACGCCTCCAACCCTTAAAAGTAGTTTTCAGCGAATCTGTGAGCGGATTTTTACTATTACCGTTAAATAAAAGTGGTCTTAAATAATTTTTTATATCACTGCCTGTTAGTCCACGTTTTAAATTTCCGCTGTTTGCCAAAGATATATTACCAGTTTCCTCACTGACAACAAAAACAAGCGCATCGGATACTTCACTAAGACCAATAGCCGCTCTATGCCTTGTCCCAAGTTCACGGGCAAGACCGTGTTTTTCTGTAAGCGGCAAAAGACAAGCAACCGCTGCAATGCGATCGGCAGAAATTATCGCCGCACCGTCGTGCAGTGGCGTGTTTGGTATAAATATATTAATCAAAAGTTCACTAGATAGTAGTGCATCGACTTTTGTACCTGTTTCTATATAATCTTTAAGACCTGTACTTCCTTCGACTACTATTAAAGCACCTATTTTGTGCTTTGCCATATTAAGTAGAGCAGCTGCAATCTCATCGAGCATATTTTCTGCTTGGGTTTTATCCAAAGAATATTTAGCAAAAAACTTGCCGCGCCCTAGATGTTCTAAAGCACGACGCAGCTCTGGTTGAAAAACAACAGGCAACGCAACTAACAAAACGGTTATGCTCTTTTGCAATAACCAGTTGATAACGTGCAGTTCCAACCAGTTGCTAAGAACAGCCGCCAAAGCAATGACTATCATACCCTTTGCTAAAGAGGCAGCACGAGTATCTTTTAGCAGTATATATATGCGATATAATACTATTGATACAACAATTATATCAATAACGTCTAACAATCTTATAGTTTTAAAAAACACTTCAAAATTTTGTGGCATAAATAGTCCTCGTCTTTTAAGTTATATATTACCATTATACAAAATTAAAAACCTGTGTTGCAAGTAAACACAGGTTTTTATATAAAATATTTTATATTATATTTTTTTTATAAACTTTTTTAGTGTATTTTGCTCAGTTAAAATAAGCTCTTGAGCTAGTTTTAGCTGCAATTTACTCTGTTCTGGTGAAGGTGCTCCATAACATATACGATTTTTTACACAATTTTGTGGCTCTAATGCCTGCAAAAGATCATCTTCAAACAAAGGTGATAGACTTTTGTAAACCTTCAAGCTTATGTCAACAAGCATTTTATTTTCCTTTATTGCGTAATATACACATTTACCGACAACTTCATGGGCTTGCCTAAACGGCATACCTTTTTTCACAAGGTAATCTGCCAAATCAGTAGCGTTAGAAAAATCATTATAAACAGCTTTTTTCATGTTATCTTTTCTAACTTTCATCGTATCTAGCATACCCTTATATACGCTTAAACTGAATTTAACAGTATCAAGAACGTCAAACAAACCTTCTTTATCTTCCTGTAAATCCTTGTTATAAGTCAGTGGCAACCCTTTTAAAATTGTTAAAAGTCCCATCAAATGTCCATAAACCCTGCCTGTTTTGCCACGCACTAATTCAGCAATATCGGGATTTTTCTTTTGCGGCATCATGCTAGAGCCTGTCGAATAAGCATCATCTAGTTCAATAAAATTAAACTCTGTGCTCGACCACAAAATAATCTCTTCACTAAGCCGGCTTAAGTGCATCATCAAAATAGAGGCAAAAGACAAAAATTCTAAAACATAATCTCTATCGCTTACAGCGTCCATACTGTTTCCATAAATTTCAGAAAAATTCAGCTCTTTAGCCAAAAAATGTCTGTCAATACCAAGAGTTGTCCCGGCAAGCGCTCCGGCGCCAAGCGGCATAATATCCGCTCCTTGCCAAACACCTTCTAGCCTGCGAAAATCGCGGACAAGCATTTGAAAATACGCAAGCATATGATGAGCAAATGTTACTGGTTGCGCTCTTTGTAAGTGAGTGTAACCTGGCATTATCGTCTCAGTATGTTTTTTGGCGATAGCAATAATTGATTTTTGCAAATCTATCAGCAAAGATGCCACTTGTGCAACTTGACTTTTTACATACATATGAAGGTCAACTGCAACTTGATCGTTACGAGAACGCGCCGTATGCAGTCTTGCACCATCAGTACCGATTTTATCTGTAAGACGTTTTTCAATGTTCATGTGAACATCTTCTAAGCTAACAGAAAAATCAAAGTTACCGCTTTCAATGTCTTGTAAAATCCCTTCCAGACCAGAAATAATGCTATCTAGCTCTTGTTTTGATATTATCTTACATTTAAAGAGCATTTTAGCATGAGCAATACTACCGCGAATATCTTCGCGGTATAAGCGCTTGTCAAAATTAATTGACGCATTAAACTGCTCTACAAGTTTGTCGGTATCTTTGCTAAAGCGACCGCCCCAAAGTTTCATCCTTTGCGCTCCTTGTTCATTAATGCTCTAACTTTAAGTGGTAATCCATAAAGATTGATAAATCCTTCAGCGTCAGCTTGGTTGTAAACTTCATCACGACCGAAAGTAACAAATCCTTCATGATACAGTGAATATGGAGACTTTGTACCTGCGCTTTTAATATTGCCTTTATAAAGTTTTAATTTTACGCTACCTGTTACTGTTTTTTGTGTTTCGTCAACAAAAGCAGCTAAAGCTTCACGAAGCGGTGCATACCACATTCCATCATATACCATTTCGGCGTATTTAATTGCTACAAGTTGTTTGTAGTGTGTTGTCGCTCTATCTAGTGTCAAAGCTTCCAAATCATTATGAGCGTGATACAAGATGGTTCCGGCAGGTGTTTCATAAACGCCGCGAGACTTCATGCCTACAAGGCGGTTTTCTACTAAATCAACTATACCAATACCATGTTTTGCACCAAGAGCGTTTAATTCTTCCACCATCTCAACAACACCTAATTTTTTGCCATTTAGCGATACAGGTACGCCTTGTTCAAAATCAATTGTCACATATTCAGCTTGATTTGGGGCGTTTTCAATAGTTGAACAAATCATATATAAATCATCTAACGGTTCGTTTGCTGGGTCTTCTAAATCCGCACCCTCATGGCTTAGATGCCATATATTTCTATCCATGCTGTAAGGGCGTTTTTTAGTTACAGGAACTGGAATGTTGTGTATTTGCGCATAATCACAAGCATCTTCACGAGACCGAATATCCCATTCACGCCAAGGAGCGATTATAGTCAAGTGTGGAGCTAGAGCTTTTACAGTCAGCTCAAAACGCACTTGGTCGTTCCCTTTACCTGTAGCGCCATGAGCAATAGCATCAGCGCCTTCTTTTTCAGCTATTTCTACTAATTTTTTAGCAATAAGCGGTCTTGCAAAAGAAGTACCAAGAAGATATTTTTTCTCATAAACTGCGCCTGATTTTAGAACAGGCCAAACAAAATCTTCGATAAATTCTTGCTTTAAATCTTCAATATAGCATTTGCTTGCACCTGATTTTAAAGCCTTTTCATAAACAGGTTCTAGTTCTTCGCCTTGACCTAAATCAGCACACATCGCAATAACTTCACAATGATAATTTTCTTTTAGCCAAGGAATGATAACAGAAGTATCAAGCCCTCCAGAATAAGCCAAAACAACTTTCTTTACATCTTTTTTCAACAAAAACACTCCATTTCTTAAATAAAAAATCTATTATAATGCAACATCGCTCATCAATAGAGCCATGATTGCTTTTTGAACGTGCAAGCGGTTTTCCGCCTCATCAAAAATAACATTTTGATTGAGTTCCATAACCTCATCAGTAATTTCTTCACCACGATGAGCAGGCAAACAATGCATTACAATAGCATCAGATTTGGCAACGCTAAGAAGCTCTCTATTTATCTGGTAGTCGCTCAAATGCTCTTGACGGATGGATTGTTCTTGTTCCATTCCCATACTTGCCCATACATCAGTGTACAAAACATCAGCATTTTTAGCAGCCTGCATGGGATCTTTTACAACGTCTATCGTACAATTTGTTTCGCTAGCAACAAGTTTAGCTTCATTTACTATCCCTGCATCAGGCTCATAGCCTGGTGGACTTGCGCAAACGAAGTTAATGCCCATTTTAGCACAAGCAAACATCAAAGAGTGAGTCATATTATTCCCATCACCGACATAAACCATCTTGCGACCTTTTGTTTCACCTTTGTATTCTATCATTGTAAAAATATCTGTCAGCGCTTGGCAAGGATGAAATAAATCTGTAAGACCATTTATAACAGGTACAGAAGCATATTTAGCAAATTCTTCTACAATATTATGACCATAGGTTCTAATCATTATTCCATCAACATAACGAGACAACACTCTTGCAGTATCGCGTACTTCTTCACCACGACCCATTTGCGTTGCCGCTTCGTTTAGGTATATAGGGTGTCCACCTAATTGGTGAAAACCAACCTCGAATGACACTCTTGTTCTTGTTGATGCTTTGTGAAAAATCATCGCCAAAGTTTTGCCTTCCAAGTATCTGTGCGCTTCGCCATTTTTTTGTTTGTTTTTTATCTTTTTGGCAACATCTAATATTGTAGCAACCTCGCCAATAGATAAATCACGTATTGTGAGTAAATCTTTACCTCTAAGAGCCATAATAACCTCTATTTAAAAAATTCTCTATTTTTGTGCAAATACTTCATCTAAAGTATTAACAGCCAAATCAATCTCATCTTTAGTTACTATAAGTGGCGGAACAAGCCTCAAAACATTTACCGCTGTGCAGTTTATAATAAGACCTTTTTTCAGGCACTCTTGAACAAAGGGACTACCTTCTTCATTTAGCTGCACGCCAATAAGTAAACCCTTTCCACGCACATCAGCAATCAATCTAGGATACTTATCTTTTAGAGCAAGCAGCTTTTGCTTGAAGTATTCGCCCATCTTTTGTGCGTTATCAACAAGATTATCTTTCGCAATAACGTCAAGAACAGCATTAGACGCCGCACACGCTAAAGCATTACCACCAAAAGTTGAGCCATGATCGCCATAACTTAGGCAACTTGCTACCTTGTCAGTTGTCAAAAACGCACCGATAGGAAATCCTCCGGCAAGCCCTTTAGCCAAAGTAATTATATCAGGTCTTATACCTGTATGTTCAAAAGCAAACCATTTGCCTGTTCTACCTACCCCTGTTTGAATTTCATCAAAAATAAGTAGAGCGTTATTTTCATCACACAACTTGCGAACAGCTACAAAATACTCGTCTGTTGCGACATTTACCCCGCCTTCGCCTTGTACAGGTTCGAGTAAAACAGCACAAACATCATCTGACATAGCTTTTTGCAGAGCCTCAATATCACCAAAGTCAATGTGAATAAATCCTTCAGGTAGAGGGTCATAACCCTTTTGATATTTAGGATTACCTGTTGCAGTAAGAGTTGTCAAAGTGCGACCATGAAAAGAATGATTAGCACAAATTATTTTATATTTATTATCATAATGTTTTGATGCATATTTGCGAGCAACTTTTATAGCACCTTCATTAGCTTCAGCGCCCGAGTTGCAAAAAAACACCCGATCAAAACCACTTAGTTTTACAAGTTTGTCAACTAAAATAGACTGCACGCCCGTATAAAAAAGATTAGAGCAATGAATTAGTCTTTGTGCCTGCTCGCCAACTGCATCTGCCAAAACTTTATTGCCATAACCAAGCGCATTTACCGCAATACCTGCCAAAAAATCAAGATATTTTTTACCGTCAACATCATAGACAAAGCAGCCTTTGCCATATTCTAAAACGATAGGTAATCTTGAAAAAACAGGCAAATAATGCTGATTTTCCGTTTGTATTATCGTTTTTTTATCCACTTGCATCACCTGTTATTCCTTCACAACTTCTGTGCCAATTCCGGAATTTGTAAACAGTTCCATTAAAATAGCATGTGGCTGGCGACCGTCAATAATATGAGTCTTATTCGCACCACCAGATAAGGCTGTAATGCAAGCTTTAACTTTAGGAATCATTCCACCATCAATATTGCCTTTTATCATAAGTTCTTGTGCTTTTTCAAAAGTCAATGTAGAAATGAAAGTCTTTTCATCGCGATAATCAGTATAAATACCTTTAACATCAGTCAAAAGAAGTAGTTTTTCTGCCTGCAAAGCGCCAGCAATTTCACCTGCCACACTATCGGCATTGATATTATATGTTTCGCCATTAGCACCAACGCCTGTTGGAGCAATTATAGGAATATAACCACAATCGAGCAAATCTTCAATAAGCATAACATTAATGCTTTCTACTTCACCGACAAAACCAATATCAACAGGACGAATTTCGCCATTGTCGTAGACTTGCGCCATATGCTTTTTCGCTACAACAAGGTTTGCATCCTTGCCATTTAAGCCGATTGCACTACCACCTTGAGAATTGATAAGCTGAACAAGTTCTGTGTTTATCTTGCCAACAAGCACCATTTCGGCAATTTGAGCAGTTTCTGCATCTGTAATTCTAAGACCGTTGACAAATTCTGATTTTTTATCAAGTCCTTTGAGCATCGACGTGATTTCCGGACCACCACCGTGTACAACGACAGGACGAAGTCCCGCACAATGTAAAAATACAATATCTTTTAAAACTTTATTTTTCAAATCTTCATTAATCATAGCATTACCGCCATACTTAATGACAACCGTTTTATTTTTAAACTCCATCAAATAAGGCAACGCCTCAACTAAAATATTTACTTCTTGTGTATCTTTCAACATTTTTATCCCTCTCTTTCTGTTATTGTATATTATTATAACACTTTTAAGTGTGATATTCCGCATTTATTTTTACATAATCATAACTAAAATCACAAGTCCAAACACTAGCCTCCTCTTGACCTGTGCCGAGCGTTACATCTATTAATATATCCTTTTGCTTCATAACATTTGCTAATTTACTTTGGTCAGCTTTAGCATTCATACCATTTTTAAAAATCAAAAGTCCATTTAAAAATACATTCACATTTTCAGACAAAAACTGAACTCCAGAATATCCGGCTGCACAAACAATCCTACCCCAATTAGGGTCTTGACCGAAAAACGCTGTCTTGACAAGCGGTGATTTAGCAATTGACATCGCAACAACTTTGGCATCTTCAAAACTAGCTGCACCTTTGACATTCACTTGCAAAAACTTAGTCGCCCCTTCACCATCTCTGGCAATAAGTTTTGCCAAATCTTGACTAACCGTAAGCAGTGCATTGTAAAACAATTTAAAATCAGGATGATTTTCACTATCAATAAAATCGTTTTTCGCCTCGCCATTTGCCAAAACAATCATAGAATCATTAGTACTTGTGTCACCATCTACAACAACCATATTAAAAGACCTATCAGCGATGTGTTTTACAATAGTTTTTAAAAGGCGAGGGCAAATAGCCGCATCTGTAGTAACAAAAGCTAGCATAGTAGCCATATTAGGATGTATCATTCCTGCACCTTTAGCAATACCTGCTATTATTACCTTTTTACCTGATAGTTCCAGTTCATAGGCGCTTTTTTTAACAAAAGTATCTGTCGTTTGAATAGCCAAAGTAGCACTCTCGCCGCCTTGAACATCAAGCATACTACACGCATCTTTAATCCCTGAATCAATCTTGTCCATAGGCAAAAAATGTCCGATTACACCAGTAGAACAAACAAACACTTCCTGAGACTCAATCTTTAAGCAATCAGCCGTTATCTTCATCATCTCTTTAGCATCTTTAAGACCTTGATCGCCTGTACAAGCGTTTGCACAACCGGAATTAACGACAATCGCTCTAGCAAAATCTTCTTTTGCCACTTCACGACTGACAACAACCGCAGGCGATGCCATCATATTTTGCGTAAATACCGCCGCCTGAGCCGCTTTAGCAGTACTGTAAATTACTGCTACGTCTTCTTTTTTACTTTTTTTAATGCCTGCTTTAACACCTCTGGCAACAAATCCTTTAGGACTTGTAATCCAACCATCTATATTCTTCATATTCACTGTCCTTTCTTTATTATGGATAAAGCGGCGCTTGTTCGAGTCCTGTATGTTCAGGCAACCCAAACATAATATTCATATTTTGCACAGCTTGACCTGAAGCACCTTTGACTAAATTATCCAAAGTACTCATTACAACAATTCTGCCAGTTCTTTCATCTATCTGCCAACCAATATCGACAAAATTTGAGCCTCTAACATTTTTAATAGCAGGAAATACTCCAGCGCCTAACAATCTTATAAATCGCTCTTGAGAATACATAGAACAAAACGCCTCATTAACCTGCTCAATTGTCACATTCTCTGACAGATTAGCATAACATGTAGCTAAAATTCCTCTGTCTACAGGCAACAAATGCGGTGTGAAGGATATAACCACATCAGTTCCTGCAACATCCGAATAAACCTGCTCAATCTCTGGGGCATGCCTGTGAGTTGCCACACCATACGGACGAAAATTATCTACAACCTCTGCAAAATGCACTCCCAGAGAAAGCCCTCGCCCTGCACCAGTAGTACCCGATTTCGCATCTATGACAATGTTTTTGGTATCAATGAGCTTATGCTTTAATAACGGCACCAACGCCAAAATGCTTGCTGTAACATAACAGCCGGGATTAGCTAAAATTTTAGCCTTTTTTATCTTATCGCGGTACAATTCACACAAACCATAAACTGCTTTAGTTTCACTATCCGTATGCGCTACCTTATACCATTTTTCATAAATACTCGTATCGTGGAAACGGTAATCCGCCCCCAAATCAATTATCTTAACGTTGCGTTTTGCAAGCTTTTTACAAATATCCATAGCATGACCGTGCGGCAAGCCGATAAACAAAACATCACTATCTTCGGCAATACTCTCTATATCTTTAAAACTTCTCAGTTTTTGATTGTAAAACCCAAATAAATGCGGATAAGCCTCTACGATATCACTACCAGTTGAACTTTCAGAAGTAATATGGACAACATCAACCTCAGGGTGAAATGCCAAAAGACGCAATAGTTCAGCACCTGTATAACCTGTCGCGCCAATTATACTGACTTTCATAACAATCCTCCTCATATTTATTAAGTAAATTTCAAACTACGTAATAAACAAAAAAACATTTATATATATTTATATACCTTAATAGTTTATCTGTCAATACATTTGCATATAAAAATATTTTCTGTATATTTATTCGTATATAGATAATATTTTATTCATTAATTTAAATTTATACTATTTATATAAAATTCTATAAAAAAGCATTTATTCCTTTTATTTATAGCAATTTTTCTTCAATTAAACTATAATAAAAATAAAAATCAATCATATTGAGGTAGCAATGCTAAGAATACTCTTTATCCTAATTATAATTGTCGGGCTGTTCGTGGGCTACGACAGCTACAAAC
>CAZKFG010000034.1:0-25965 GCA_964551985.1 uncultured Acidaminococcales bacterium | reverse complement strand
GGCTATAAAGCAGGTAGCTATCATGATTATGGAATGATGGGCGGCTATGGACACAACAACCACGACAATGCTAACTGCCCATATTACAACAATACTACAAAATAAATTAAATTAAACTCCCCCAAAGCAAAGCCCCTCGACAAGCAGTCGAGGGGCTTTGTGATTTTAATATTTATTTAAAAAACAACTTGCGAAAAATCACATATGTTATACAATTTAAAACCAACATAATAAAATTTACACATACAATAACAAGATCTTCAGCAACAAACTGTTTTTCTAACAAAATATTCACACCACTAAAATAAACTATAAAAAAACTTATAAAAAACGATACTAGAAGCCAAATATTAGATATTGGTTTGCCAAACTCTTTATTTGGCAAATTGTTGCAAAATATCCAGTAAAACCAATAGTAAATTCACAAGATAAAATTTTTTCTAAAAACTACAAGCAAAATAAATGAAAATAACACTAAACATGTAGCAAGAAACAATACAAACTTTTGCAATATAAAAAATATTGCAGATGCAAGTATCAAAAAAATTATAAAAAAATAAAATGCAACAGAAACTATCGATAAAGTCAACATTGTCAATAAGTGCTGCACAAACTCTTTTTTTCTCTCTGGATTAAAATAAACAGAAATTATAACTATGGTTACTGGTATTGAGAAAAAAGCACTGCCAAATGTATTTGTCAACAGTGAAAATACACATAAAATAATAGTACAAATTTCTATTAATCTTAAAATCATATACTCATCTCCAAAAAATATATAGTACTTTTAATAAATATAATTGAGCAATTTCGTACAATTAATTTTTAATATTGTCAAATACAATTGCAATATACAAACAAAAAAAGGAGAATGACAATGAAAACTTTTGATTTATTTAGTAATGGTGCATTAAAGCTGCCACACAGTCAAAAAAAATTTTCTTCTGTAGAGTGGTCAAAGCACCCAACATTTGAAGGGGTGCAATTAAAGCACCTTCTTACAGCAAAAGAAACATGTGGCAAATTCAGCTATCATCTTGTAAAAATAGCGCCAAACAAAAGCATTAAAAACCATATCCATGAACTGCAACTAGAAACACACGAAGTAATATACGGCTCTGGAGAGTGTATTAACAACAATGTATCATTGACTTATGAGCCTGGCATCATCTCTATTTTCCCAGCCAAAACCCCACACGAGATAAATGCAGGCAACAGCGGTCTACAACTTTTGGCAAAATTTTTTCCAGCACTTTGTTAATGCAAAAATCTTTGTGCCAAAATAAATTTTCTTGGAGTAATTCCAACAAGCTTTTTAAACCATCTACAAAAGTGGCTTTGGTCATAAAAATCTGACTGTATAGCCACTTTTGTTATATTGTTTTTTTGTTTCAATAATTTTTTTGCCCATCTTATACGATTTTGCATATAAAACTGATGCATTGTGATACCGGTTTGTTGTTTAAACGTTCGTACAAGATGATACTTACTTATAAACACCTGCTTTGATAATCGATCAACAGAAAATTCTTTTTTAAACAATTCTTTCTGTACTTTAAAAACATAATCACTTAGCAGATTTTTTTCGTTAGATACAAAAGCAAATAAACTTTTAACGGCGCATTGCACTTTGCTAATATGTTCTTTAAAAATAATACCTTCTTGCATAAGATTATATATGAATCGACAAACAATCTTGAACTTAATATCGCTATTACTATGATGGATAAAGTATTTGTTTATACAAACAGACAACATAGAGTAAGCATTGTTATCAGCATAAAAAGCATGTACCTCATTAGGTTTAACAATGAAAAAATCACTTTTTTAAAATGTTATACGACAAACACCTCGCTCAACAAAAACGCTACCTGCTAAAATAAATACTACAACATAATTAAAACTATGCGTATGCTTTGGATAGGCAAAATTTGAATTTTTGCTATATATTAATTCAATACCTTTGTTTGAGTTAAAAAATATTGGCAAATCTGATTTCATTATCAAAACCTCTTTATATTTTCATTATTTTCCTTTATTGCAAAAACTAAAAATTTAACTTTAAATAACTACTAATATATTAACACTCTTTGCAAATAATACTTCTATTTTCCATAATAATTTTTTTGCTTCCAAAGCATCTTTGCGGTTCGTATTTGCTAGACATAGTACACAAGCCAGCCTAAAGCTGGCTTGTGTTTTTTCTTTATCTACTGTTTATTTTCTCTTTTGTCTAAAAATTTTATAAACTTGAGTATTCCTTGAAAGAGAAAATATAGCAGAAAGTTGAATATTAGCGGTACTGTGAACCAGTCAAAGACAAAGTCTTTCACAAAAGCTCCTATTTCATACACAACTATCTGTACATAGCTGTATATACTTGTCATTTGCACTATTGCTATGCTCAAGATAAATATTGCTATAAGTGGTAAGTTGTTTATTGCTTGTGGATAATCTGTTGCTTTTGGTTTGTATAGTATTAGTTTTTTAAACCAATAGTTCATTCTTTTTAAAAATTCTCTTCGGAAAATTATTAGGCTTAAAATTGTATATACTATTAATACTGCTATTAGATAGACCATTTCTGGTTGCATTGAAAAATCCACTATAGGTCTTCTGATTTTACGATAATCAATATCCGAAAACACAACTTGGTAGTCAATTACAGTCAAAAACACCAATAAGCAAAATAACATTTTTTTGCTTATTTTTTCTTTGTCTTGTTTGTAGTAATACCAAATGAGAAAACCACCTACAGGGAACAAAAGAAAAAATATTACCAGTATAAAAAGTCCATCTTGCATTTGCTACTACTCCTTGACGATTAACAAGTTACTTTACCTGCTCTGCGTCTGGCTTTTTATAGTCCTTTTCTACTAATGACGAGCTGGTTATGTATTCACCCCAGCTGAATATTGTTGTTTGTTCACTTAATGTTATTAAATTGCCATTATTGTCTATATCTACATTAAGCCACTGTCTATCGCCTTTTTTATATAGGCATTTATAGCCGTCCACTTTAACCCAGCCATATTTAGCTAGTTTTTCAGCATAGTATTTCTCCACCCGTTCTTTTAAGGCTTGTTGTTCTTGTGGAGTTGTTGGTCTTTTTATCACAATAGCAGATCCAAAATAGTTTGATGCCAGTTTGGCAGAAGAAACATTGGGTTTCAAACTCATTTCAAAACCTTCCGGAAAGCCCATTTGTTGAAAGTTTTCTTGTGATTGTATTTGCGCTTGTTTTATGTAACTACTGTGAACATCCATATAATAAACAAATATCTGCCAACTCATCCCGGTACACCAAACTAATAGTACTATCGTCCCCCAGTTAAAACCAAACTTTCCTCTTTTTTCCGGCATTTACTATACCTCCTTGACGATTAACAAGTTACTTTACCTGCTCTGCGTCTGGCTTTTTATAGTCCTTTTCTACTAATGACGAGCTGGTTATGTATTCACCCCAGCTGAATATTGTTGTTTGTTCTTTTAAATATACTAAAACCCCATCATTGTCTATATCTACATTAAGCCAATGATTATCGCCTTTTTTATATAGGCATTTATAGCCGTCCACTTTAACCCAGCCGTATTTGGCTAGTTTTTCTGCGTAGTATTTGTCCACTCGTTCTTTTAAGGCTTGTTGCTCTTGTAGTGTTGTTGGTCTTTTTATTGCAAGAGCAGATGTAGAAAAGTTTGACGCCAATTTTGCCGAATAAACAGTTGGTGTACGCTCGCTCTTAAACCCTTCAGGAAAGCCCATTTGTCGGATGTTTTCTTGTGATTGTATTTGCGCTTGTTTTATGTAACTACTGTGAACATCCATATAATAAACAAATATCTGCCAACTCATCCCGGTACACCAAACTAATAGTACTATAGTCCCCCAGTTAAAGCCAAACTTTCCTCTCTTTTCAGCCAACTACAACCTCTCCTTCTTCTATTAATTTTATTCGTTTTTCTAACTTATCTCGCTCACTTTTGCCATAACTATAGCCGCCAACAAGCCCCGCACCTAAGCCTACGCTAAAGCCGGATATTGTTCTGCCGTCTTTAAGCCAGATGTTTTTAAATCCAGCTCCGGCAACAGCAGTTGCTTCGACAGATACACCGTTGATTATATCTTCTGTTTTATCTTTGATTTCCTTTCTAAGGTCATCTTTTTTCTTTTCATCTTTTTCACTACACATTTGCTCTTGCAATTGTTTTATCTCTTTCGGCAGGTGCATAAAAGATATTGCTGCGCCGTTCATTTTACCAGCTCCAAATCCGCCCATTATATAGCAATCGTCTAACGATTTAATGTATACAAAGCTTACGCCAAGTGATAGATATTCTGATATTTTATCTGATATAGGCAACATTTTTCCTAGTTCCAGAGAAGACGCACCTGCATTTATGTATACTATGTCAGAATTTGCTATAAAGTTTCCTGCTTCTGCAATGGCATTTTTATTAGCATCTTTTTTAAGTATTTCGACAGTATCCTGTATGCTTTGCTGCGTGACGTCTTTACCAAACCCTTGTAAAAGATTAATAGCTGCGTCTTTTAGTTCTTGGTATTTTTCATCTTGGTTATCTTCTTGGTTGTCCTTTTCTTCTGTACTATGATTTTCAGCCATCTTCAAATCACCAAAACCTTGCTGTTGATTATTTTCGGTAGTTTTAGTTAAAATGTTTACTTTTTCTCCTGGAACATTGTCTGTAATCTGTGTTTGATCAAAATTACTTCTTTTTTCTTGATTATTTGTAGTTTCTACCGTCTTGTTTACTACAGCATCCCCTACTTTGACTGTATCATTGCCAAAAAACATTGTTTGTGGCTCAGTATCTTTTTTCTCTTGTCTCTCTTTTTCCTCTTGTTCAAATTTTAGTCTTTTAGCGGATTTGTACCAGTTTTTCTCTGCTTCGGCTTCGGCTTGTCTTTGCGGTTCGTATTCGTCGTACAATGCGAAGATGTGCATGTTGTTGAGCAGTTTTATTAGTTCCCATTTGTTTTCGTCTATTTCTCCGCTGTTAAATACAGCGTCTATCCATAGTTCGATGTCCGAGCTGTGTAGTTGGCGAAATTCGCCGTCAGGTCCTGTCATTTTTTCTTTTAAACTTTCTACGCTTGGGGCGTAGTCTGGTAGTTGGTGTTTTGGTTTGGGTGGATTTTGTGTTGCCGCTTCTGCTTTTTGTTCTTGAGGGGCGGCTATGTCTAAAGTCGCATCTTGTTTATCCGACCCGCTCTCGTTTGCACTTATGCCGGCTAGCGGTTGGCTGGTGCTACTTGTTTGCCAGTTTTGTAGCGGGGTTTGTTGTTGGTCAAAACTTGCGCCGAATGGTTGCTCGGCTACACCGCCCATTTGTGTTATATTGCCCCACCCAGCAGTTTGTGCACCTAGATTATAGTTTAGTTCACTTTTTTTATTATTCTGCATTTGTCCTGTAATTCCTCTTTTTTCTAGTTTCATGCTGCTCTCTCCTTATTTTTTATTTGTTCTAGTTTTATTAGTGCCTTGTTGTGTATTCTCAAGGCGTGGCGCCTGTTGCAACCTAGTAGATGTGCTATGTCTTCCCATTCTTTAAAGTTTACGTAGCGCGCCATTATTACTGTTTTTTGTTGTGTGCATTCTAGCTTAGATATTTGTTCTAAGACGATTTTTTTAAAGTCAATAAAATTGTCTATCTCTTTGTTTAAGTCTGCTTGTAAATCTACTATTTTAGCAACTAAACTACATAATCTATCACCTTGCATTTTAGCTTTGGGCTCAAGGCTTAGTGTATTGGTGCTTTTTTGAGCTAGTCGTCTCAAATGTTCTATTTGTTCTAGATGTTCTTTGATTAGGCATTCTAGCTTGTAGAGCTGTAATAGGTGTTGTTTGATATTCATGAAAATCACTCCTTTTATCTTTGTTTATTTACTTTATGCAGGTTTTTGTGGGTATTACTCAATAAATGCACCATCACTTTTACATTGTGAACAGTCATCTCGAGGTTATTTAGGGCGATTTTTTGCTAAATTTTCATCCCACTGTGATTTAACTTTTGTTGCCTGAAAAAGTAGTGTGTCAAACAATTTTATGTGTCTGCCATTTTGGGCAATAAAGCAATCTAAAACATCACACAAAGTTTTTAAGTCGCTTTTAGCTAAATATTTACCAGCTATTTCTGATTTGAGTAGCATTTTTTTAGCCGGACATCTGCAAACGTTTTGTTTAACATAGTCGTAAAACACCTCCAAACTAAGCTGTTCTACTAGCTTTTTCCCATTTGCATAATCAGAGTTATCCACATTATCCACAGTTTCCACAGCCCTACTACTATTTTGTTTAGTTTGTTTAGCTTGTTTATATATGTCTGGCTGTTTTGCAAGTGGGTTGCTATCACCGCTACTAACTATTTGACTACTTATTGCTTTTTCAATAGGCAGAAAATTATCGCCATTACTAGAGTTTAAATTTTCAATATTGCTATCAGATTGTTTGGTTAATGGCACTAGATTATATTTAGATGGCACACCACGCCTGCCGGCAATAAATTTTATCAAACCATTTTCTAATAAAATCCGCCTAGAACGAATAAATGCCTGTTCATTAGAAAAACCAGATTTACCCATCAAATAAGAATTTGTCGTTGAAAACCATTCACACCAATCTAAGCGATTATTCATTGCCAAAAGCTTATAATAAATAACTTGCGCTTTTACTGGTATTTTTCTATATTCAGCTATAGTCTCAAATAAATTAATCTGTCTTAAATAGTTCAAAATCCCCTCACACTCCCCCAATATGCTCCTAAATGTTCTACTAAGTCTTCTTTTGACAGTTCGTCAAAACAATCTTTACACATACACAAAGGAAACTTTTTAAAAGAATCGTCAAACAATACTAAATCGCCGTCAAACATATCTTTTTCGCAAACCATACATCTCATAACATAATCTTGCATAGCCTCACCCACCTTTTGAATAAAAAAATTTTTTCAAAAATATTTATACACTTGTACATTTTTCTTATTCGTAACGTACAAAAAATGCACAAAAAAATTATTGCAGTAAATAATTATCAAACATTTATTCGTTTTGCAATCAATTGTTGTCAACAAAAAGGCGTTTGCGTCTTCTTAGTCATATTGTATAATACGAAACGTATAAAGTCAACATGTTTTTTCACTTTAAAACAATTTTTTTAAAAAAATGCTTATAATGATTGCTAAATAAGCATTATAAGCAAACATCAAATTTTTTAGTGCATAATTTTGCATTTGTAATAAACGTTTATGAGCTAGTATTAAAGGTGTTTAAATGGAAAACATTGTATTCATAAGCACTTATGCTAATAATAAGCAAACAGCCGCTTGTAATCTTGCAAAAAGAGATTTAAAATGTAAATATAGGTTTTAAAATAAGCAAAAAGGGTGAATAAAAATGAAAAAACTGTATGTAAATTTGATTTCGCCGCTGCAATATTTGTTACAATCTACTTGTCAAATTTATCCGAAAATAAAGGTTCCAACTAAAAAAGTTGTTACCATACAAAGTATTCTTCCTCAAAAACCAAAAAAGCACTGAAAAAGCACTAAATCGCCAAACAGGGCGGTTTAGTGCTTTTAACTTGAAAATTCAAATGACATAAAACTATTACATGGCAAGAAAGCGAGCATTTAAAGTCCAAATTCTTTGGCATAAACAATGGCGCCATTTATAGAATTTGCAGCTTGATGTAATTTTTTTATCATAAAATTTTGCGATGGTATGCCCTCTGGGACTTTAATGCCAAACTTTTCGGCTGGCAGGTAGCCAAAACGTGGATAATAATTTTCGCTACCTAAAACAAAAGAGTAATCATAACCTAGCTTGATAGCTATTTCATGCGCTTTTGTGATTAAAGCAGTACCTATTTTTTGCTTTTGTGCTGATGGTAGTACAGATAGTGGCGCTAAAACAAGAACTGTATTAGAAGCTACTTTAGCTTTTGTAAGCATAATATGTCCTACTATCTTGCCATCTAATTGTGCAACAAGTGATAATTCAGGCACAAAAGCCTCGCTATCTCTTAGTACTTCAACCAAGTCTTGTTCTTTACCATCACTGTGTTCGGCGCTTGCAAACGCCTCTTTTATAAGTTTGTAAACTTCCTTGTAGTCTTTTTGAGTTTCTTGTCTTATTAACATTATTGCTCCTTTTAGTCTTTATTAAATTTATCAACAAGCATCTTAGCTTGCTCTTTGATATAGTTTATGTGTTTTTGTGTTAATTCTAGTAAAGTTTTGCGTTCTTTCGAGCTAAGCATAGCAAAAGCTCTTTGTTCTGCCTGCAAAAAAGGCATTGCTGTTCGCGCACATAATTCTTGCCCTTTTCCAGTAAGTATTATTAGTTTTTCTCTTGCGCTTTCTTTTGAAGGTTCAAGCACTACGCAACCTTCTGCAATCAAATTATTTAAAGCGGAATTTAGTGTTTGCTTTTTTAGATACCACCTATCGCAAAGTTGCTTTTGTGTACATGCTTTTTTTGTATGTGATAGGCCATATAAAATCATAAGTGTACTAGGTGCAAGATTAAGCCTCGCCGCTGTTGCATAATATAGTTCATTTCCCTCTTTATATAAACGATTGAGCTGATCAAGTTGCTCTTTTATATCGTCAATCATCAAACCACCTCACAAAAATAAGTTAGTACGAAATCGTACTAACTTATTTTACAACATTTTATTTTTGTTGTCAATTTGCAAAAATATAAAACCCATCTCTTAATTGAGATGGGTTTTTGTTTTGTTATCTTGGGTTGTGGTTAGAAAAACATGCACGGCAGTACACTGGACGATCCATAGATGGACGGAAAGGAACTTCTGTTTCTACTCCGCATTCTGCACAAATTGTAGGGTACATTTGTTTTGGTGCACGGTCATTGCCGTTACGTTGTTTTCTTGCGCTACGGCAACTTGGACAACGTCCTGGCTCGTTAGCAAATCCTTTTGCTTCGTAAAATTCTTGCTCTGAAGCAGAAAATACGAATTGTGCGCCACATTCGCGGCATGTTAATGTTTTGTCTTCTCTCATTTGAACACTCCTTCAACTACTTCCATACCCTACGGCTTTCACAGACTTACTAGCTTCCTCGCCGCCAAGGTTGGATGGGAGAAGGGCTTTTAAAAAAAACTGTGTTCCTCTGGATAATTGGTATTTATAATTATATTATCAAATCATAATAAAGTCAAGCAATTTTTTAATATATTAAACTTCCCTTATAATTTATCAATCCTACTGTATATTTTTCCGCATAACGGGATATTACATTTATGGCAACATTGTCTTGTCGTATATTCCAAACTTTAGCAAGCGGTATTTGCAGTATATCTGCAAGTATAACTCTGATTGTTGCACCATGACTGACAATAAGCACATTGTCTTCGTTAGATTGTGCTATATTGTAAAAAGCTTTGCAAGCTCTTTGTTGAAGTTTTAAAAATGTTTCATTACCTGGAATATCAGCTGAGGTCGGGTCAATATAAAACTTATCTAGTTCGCCTGGATATTCAGCTTTTATTTGCTCAAAAGTCAAGCCTTCCCAATCACCAAAATGCATTTCTTTTAAATTAGGTTCTATTATCATTTTTTTTTCGCCCGCTACTGCACTAGCAGTACCTATAGCTCTTTTGAGATCGCTAGAATATATAGATGTAAAGTCTATACCAGATAACCTTTTAGCCAAAATATTTGCTTGCTCATAACCTGTATCATTTAGCTCTATATCTGATGACCCTTGAAAACGCATTGTCTTATTCCACTCGGTTTCTCCGTGTCGTACAAGGTAAATGTTTGTCATTTTTCCTCCTTGAGTACTTTTTTTAAGCTTTTTATAAACAGCTTATTTTCTTTTATGCTTTTTACAGCTATCCTTACAAAGCCTTCTTCTAAAGTTTTAAAATTACTGCAATTTCTTACAAGTATTTTTTGCGCAAACATTTTTGCGCAAAACTGCTCTGCTGTCAACCTAGTTTTTTGTATATTAATTAATAAATAGTTAAATTTACTTGTAGTTATTTTAAAATCTTTAATCTTGGACAACTCTTTGACAAACTTTGTTCTACTTTTAATTAGATATCGTCGGCTTTTTTTTATGTATTTACCATCTTTTAAAGCAGCAATACCAGCTTGTTGCGCAAGAGAATTAACATTCCAGCAATCGAGCGTTTTGTCAAGTTTTTTGGCTAACTTTTTATCAAATATGCCAAAACCAAGCCTTAAACCCGGTATTGCAAAAAATTTTGTCAGCGAATGAATTATAATAAGATTTTTGTGTTGGTTACACAAACTACGCATAGAATAGTCTTTAGGGCTAGGTAAAAAGTCAATAAACGATTCGTCTACAACTATATATGCCCTATCAGTTACCGTCTGCAAAAAAGTTGTAAAGTCATTTTTATTTAAAATTGTACCTGTTGGGTTGTTCGGGTTACCCAAAAACAGCATATCACCTGCTTTAAGCTTTTTACAAAGCTCTGCTAAATTAGGTTCAAAGCCTGTTTTCTCCGTCAATACGAACTCTTTTAGTTTACTGCCTGAAGCAATAGAAGCTCTTTGATATTCTAAAAACCCTGGTACAGGCACAAACGTCCGTTTTGGTTTGAGCAGCTTGCACAGTGCATAAAACAGCTCTGTCGCACCGTTAGAAGCTACAACACTTTTTTTATTTATATGGTAGTTTTTGGCGATGACCTTTTTTAGCTCTTTAGATTTTGCTTCAGGATAGTGAACAATATCGGACAGATGCTTTTTTATCGCGCAATTTATTTTATCAGACAAACCAAGTGGGTTGATATTTGCACTAAAATCTAAGATTTTTTTAGTTTTGAGTCTACGTCTTGCGTCTTGAATATTGCCACCGTGCTTGAATTTTTTCATAGCATAGCCTCGTTGTATATCCCGCCTGAAATAAGCTTTGTTGTTGTAATATACTGGAGGGTTGGGCAATCTTGTGCCACATTTTTTATACACTCTACTATATTTTGCTCTTTATTTTTGTCAAACATAATACCTGCAACAGTGCCGCTATGAGCTATACTAATTCCTAAAGAATCATATTTATTGCCTATGAGCATAATTTTTTCCAAATCTTTTTTAGGTAAAATCGCTTGATTAGACAACGCGCTAATGGTTGCTCCTTTACCTATTAATACTGGATTTTGTGTTTTTATGCCTTCTACTATCAGATCATATGCCTCTTTAAAAGCATCTTTGCTTTGTGATTTTAATTGCTTTAAATCAAGTCTTTTGTTAAAGGCAAGAGTATCTATCCGACCGCCAAAATCAAAAACTGCTATAGATATAGCAGGTGGTGTACCTAAAAACTCGCATATCTGCCCTTTTATATGGTCAAAAGCAACAATGCCGTCGAAAAACACTCCATCGGTTGGCTCTATTTTCAAAGCAATTTCACTTATACTTTTGGCACTTATCGGCAAATAAAGTTTTTTTGCCATAGCAAAACAAGCCGCTGCGATATCCGCACTGCTAGATGCCATACCTTTACCACGCGGCAGATCACTATCTATTTTAAGATAATAGTTTTTTCTTATACAAAAATTGTCTAAAAGAGAATCAACAGCCTTGTAAGCTTTAATATTTTGCTCGCGCTCACTTGAAGTTGGCTTTTGATTTAATATAACTTTTACCCTTGTGTACATTGACACAGGGCAAGTTATCAAAACATCTTTGTAGTCTAAAAGCCCTTGTGCAAGCTCCCCACAAGAACCAGGAACAATTATCATAAAATCAATCCTTTTTCTTTATATCACCTAACGGTCCGTGTACCGTTTCATTGCCAAAACTATCCATCTCACAAAGTGATTTTATACCTGCATTAAGTAGACTAAACCCCAGTATTGCAGATTCTCCGCTAGGATTTTGAAGCTGTAAATCAAGCATTGTAAATAAACCTAGTTTATCTAGCAAAACGCCTTCTATATTGCTTGATGTTGTACTTACTGCTATTAGATATTCTTTTACCAAAGGATTTAAAGAACTAGCAATATAAGCTGCTAACAAAGTTATATCATTATCTAAAAAAACAGGCATATTAAAGCTAGCCGCTTGCAATATAGCACCTGCCAAAGCAAACAATCCATTTGTATTTTTCATTTTAGCTAACTCTATTATATCACCTTGCTCAGCTATTGCCAAAGCTTTTTGTGCATCACAGTCTTTACTACTCCAAAAAGATAACCCCATAACCTTAGCCTTATCTGCCATCACAACACTTTTTTTGCCCATTTCAAAAGCGGCTAAATAATCTTTATCTTGCAGCAAAACCATTTTAATACAAACACTCTCATCCATAGCCTGCAAGTGACTTATCAAAGCCTCATCTTCACCAAAAACTATAAGTTCTTTTTGGGGATATACGATATCTATAATGTTACCTGCCGAAGCATAAAGACAGGTTATATATTCAAGCCTTGCTAAAGAACCTACTGGTTTTATAAGATTATCAAATCGTTGTTGAACTTTCTGCCAATGATTTTTGTCAATCGGCTTTATTTCAGTTATTTTAAACATTATTTCCTCCTATTGCGTGATTGTATCATTATTGCCACAAAACTGTACTAACTACATATACAAATAAAACAAAAACTGTGCTTGTAGTCTCAGCAATAAAGCCGTAAGTGTCACCAGTCAAACCACCTAGTTTAACAGATAGGTATTTAGCACTAATAAAAGCATAGCAAAAGCTAAACAAACAAGCTAAATATATAATTTTACTATTTAAAGCAATTAAAAATGGTAATGTAAATGCGAAAGCTATATATGTGTATGCTTTATTTTTGCTGACAAACATACCGCCAACGCCTTGAGCTCTTGCGTATCTAAAACGAGTTATAAAAATCGTGAGCAAAAACCTTGTAAATATCGGCATAGCCACAAGGCACAAAGTCAAAAGGTCTCTATCAATAGCTTTATAGGCGGCAATTTTAAGCCCAAATACGCAAAAAAAGGCAATTACAGCATTAGCGCCAACACAACTATCTTTCATAATTTCTAGCATTTTCTCTCTTGGGCGACCGGAAAAAACGCCATCTGATGTATCCATAAGCCCATCACAAAACAAAGTACCTGTCAAAAATATTTCAAACACAACCAAAATGGTCGAGCGCAAAATATCATCAAAAAAATAATCGACCATGAAAATATTAAGACTTGCCAAAATGCCGCCAATTACCGCACCAACAAGTGGAAAATACGGAACAGAGCGCGAAAAAGCATCTTCTTTCCATTTGGTTTGTTTAAATATTTTTATTCTTGTCAAAAATTGTAGGGCAGTTATAAAATCATTCATAATTACATCTTTCTATTTAAAACATTAATTGCCATATCAAGAGCCTTTATAACAACACTCGCGCCCGTTCCTTCGCCAAGTCTCATGTTAGCTGTAAGAACAGGTTTTAATTCCAGTATCTCAAGCATCGCCGCATGTGCTATCTCAGCTGACAAGTGCGAAGGAAGCATGTAAAACCTACTTTCAGGAAACAAACCATAAGCAATAAGAGCTGAAGCAGTCGCGTTAATGCCATCGACAAATATTGGGGTGCGTCTAGCAGCGCCGGCAATAACGACTCCGGCAAGAGCGCCCAGTTCATAACCCCCGACCTTTGCCAAAACTCCTAGCGCATCAGTTTTGTCAGGTCTGTTTACTTCCAATGCTTTTTGTACTACTTTCCTTTTAATCTCCAAACGTTTATCGCCAATACCAGTACCCCGTCCAACAGTTTGATATGGCTCAAGACCTGTAAAGGCTGAGGCTATAGCCGCACTAGAGGTGGTGTTACCAATGCCCATCTCAGATAAAACAAGCATTTTATAGCCATTGTCAATACATTCGTTTGCCACATCAAAACCTACTTTTAAAGAAGAGAGAGCATTTTTTCTTGTCATCGCAGGACCCAGAGTAAAATCATCAGTACCATAGGCAACTTTTTTGTTTATCAAACGCTCATTTGGCTGCAAATCAACAGCAACACCAACATCGACAATGCGTAAATCATCATCTTCAATTCCAGCGTGACGAGCAAGTACATTAGCGCCCGCAGTAGAACGCAAGTAACCGCCAATCATTTGCACAGTAACCTCTTGCGGAAAATTGCTCACACCATATTTAGCAATCCCATGATCACCGCATGTTAAAATCATCGCTTTTTTAAAAACACGAGGCATCTGTCCTGTCATCGCCGCAATGCTCGCAGTCAAATCTTCTAAGTACCCTAAAGATTTTGGTCGTTTACTTATTTTTGACCATTTTTCGTACACTAAGGCTCTTTGTCTTTCATCTAGTTTTGGTATTTTAATATCTTTTAAAAATCCTTGCATAATCCACCCTTTATATAATAGTTAATATTACTGCAAACATAACGCTCACAGTGTACATCAAAACAATTGTTTTTGTTATATGTCTTGCGCAAAGCTGTTCTTTAGCATCCCCCATATATTTACGAAAAGAAGCTCTGCCAAAATAATAATTATTCCCACCAAGCCTTATCCCCATCGCACCTGCTGCTGGGGCTTCGGCAAAGCCGCTGTTGGGGCTCGGATGCACTTTGGCATCACGCCACATTATTTTAAGTGCATTTATGCTGCTAAAGCTAGGCAAAAAAGCACTTGCCAAAACAATCAAAACTGCTGTTATCCTAGCTGGAATAAAATTACAAACATCATCAAATCTAGCTGATGGCATACCAAAATGCAAAAATATATCATTTTTATAGCCCACCATAGAATCAAGCGTGTTGACCGCCCGATAAAAAAATGCCAGCGGAACACCACCGATAAAAGCAAAGAAAAGTGGTGAGATGATACCATCAGTTATGTTTTCGGCAACAGTTTCAATTGTCGCCCTTGACACTTCTTTTTCATCGAGTTTTTGCGTATCGCGACCAACAATGTAAGATACTTGTCTTCTTGCACGCACAATATCACCATTTGCAAGTAGTTTTTTTATTTGCAAACCAGCACTTGCCAAAGTGCGAGGAGAGATGGTAAAAGACAGTAGCATCATATTTAAAATAAGAGCAATCGTCGGCTCTAAAAAGCCTGTCAAATAAACAAGCCCCCAAGAAATTGCATAAACTGTGCCGGTAGTTAAAATAAGCAATAAAAACCCTGCCAGTTGCTGATTTTTTTTACTGGATTTTAAATTGAGCAGCCTATTTTGCAAAAAACTGATTAAATTGCCAATCAGCACCACAGGGTGATATTTTCCACCTGGGTCACCAATTAACGTATCAAAAAAAACTGCACCTATAAACAATAAATTCATACTACTTTAGTCCCATAATCTTATAAATCTTATCCATATCCACTCTGGCTCTTACGCTGTCAGCAAGCCTATCATAAGCTTTTTCACGCAGTTCAATTACATTTATTTGTTCTTGTTCACCTATCTCAATACCTTTTAATTCATAGAGTTTGTCAATAATTAAGCGGCGAAGTTTATCGTTATCAAAAATACCATGAATGTATGTACCCATCACAAGCCCATCTGCGCTTATAGCTCCGTCATCTGCCCACACGCCATCGCCTCTGTCAACTGCAAATGCAGTATCAACGCTTGCTACATAACTTGTCTCACCTGTATGAATTTCATAGCCAATCAAATTGTCAAAAGTAAAATTTAGCCCTAAAAAGCGATTACAACTAGCCTTTGCCATAACTTGGCGGGTAAGCTTTTCTTTGGCAAAAACCGTCGTTGCTGGGAGCAGCCCTAAAGCTTTTAACTCTTTTATATTAGACTCTGTCTCGTCAGGATCAAAGAGCATCTCACCTAACATCTGATAACCGCCACAAATGCCAATTACCGGCACTCCTTTATTTTTAAGAGAGATTATTTTTTCATCTAGTTTATTTTCTTTTAAAAAGAGCAAATCTTCTGTCGTGTTTTTACTGCCAGGAATGATAATCAAATCAGCGCTATCAAGCTCATCAGATGATTTCGCATAACGCACCGCCACATCTTTTTCCAGCTCTAACGGCGAAAAATCTGTAAAATTAGAAATCTTTGGCAACCTTATGACCACAATGTTTATTTTCTTATCAACATCTGAAGCCTTGCTGTCTAAAACAACACTATCTTCATCATCAATACCTAAATCAGGCAAATAATCAAAAACACCAAGCACTTCAACTCCCGTCTTGTTGTGCAAAAAATCAAGTGCTGGTGTAAGCAAATTAATATCACCACGAAATTTATTAATCAAAAAACCTGCGACAAGCGCACGCTCATCTTCATCTAAAAGCTCCATTGTACCAACAATAGATGCTAGTGCCCCGCCTCTATCAATATCAGAAATAAGTAGCACAGGTGCCTTTAAATGTTTTGCTACCCGCATATTTACAATATCATTTGCCTTTAGATTGACCTCAGCAGGGCTTCCCGCACCTTCAATGACAACTATTTCATATTCTTTATCAAGCACATCTAGTGATTGCTCGACAAATGTAAACACTTTTTGAGCATAATTGTTGTGGTATTGCGTAGCCGACATGGTATCTAGCGCTTTACCTAAAACAACCACTTGACTTGTAGCGTTGCCTGTAGGTTTTAACAAAACAGGGTTCATAATAACATCAGGTTCAATCCCTGCCGCCTGCGCTTGGACAACTTGCGCTCTGCCCATCTCGCCACCTTTTGTTGTAACAAAAGAATTAAGCGCCATATTCTGCGCCTTAAATGGTGCAACCTTGTACCCATCTTGCTTAAAAATACGGCAAAAAGCAGTTGTTACTATGCTTTTTCCGACATTAGATGCAGTTCCTTGTAACATTAAATATTTAGCCAAAATCATTCGCTCCTAGTTTGAATTTTTACCTGTAGCTCTTTTAAATCTACAGCTATACCGCAAACAACCAGATAAACCTTGTCAGCGTTTTGCGCCATAAACTGATTTATATAGCCTGCAACATCACGAAACTCGCGTGCCATAGCATTTGCCGGCACAATCCCGCTCCCTAGCTCATTTGTCACAAACACAACATTTTTCCCGCTTTTTCTTGCTGCATTAATCAGCTTTTCAAATTGCAATTTTGCTTTTGCAATCTTTGTCCCAGTATCATCTTCATTTTGCTCACAATACAAAAAATTAGTCAAGTATATTGTTACACAATCAAACAAAATACTATCAACATCAGCTAAATCATCAAACGCAAGATGTGCGTCGTGTGGCGCTTCTACATTATACCAAAAATCGCTCTCGCGGCGCTTTTGATGAACGGCTACACGCTGTTTCATTTCTTCATCTAGCACCTGAGCTGTGGCAATATACGCGCAACTTGTGCCGAGCGAATGCACAAGCTGTTCGGCAAATTCACTTTTACCGCTTCTTGAGCCACCTGTAATCAAAAAAAGTTTACCTGCCATAAAAAACCTTCCCTTGTAAAAATAAAAACCCTCTTACAAAAAAAGAGGGTTGCTTTGACATTAACCAAAACAACACCTGCCTATCGCTCGTAGGAAAGCGTCCAACACAAATTCAAGATACTGGCTTAAGCAAAAGCTAACACAGTAGCGGGACTACGCCAGAATCACACTGGCAACTTGAATTTATAATTATATTATACATTAAAAATTATACTTTGCCAACATTTAGCAAAACTAAACTATGCAAGTTTTTTTAAAAAATATCATTTACATATTAAGCAACTTTTTCAAATGACCTTCATTAAGCAGATGTACAGTTTGAAACTGCCCATTTAAAAATACTGCCCAGTTATTAAAAATGCAAGGAACGTTCTTTGCTTTAGCTAAGCTATCTACAGCTATAACGTCAAGAAAGATATCATTATTTTTACAAAAATTCTCGACTTGTTCAATGCAATTCAAAGTATACGGGCATTGCACAGAATAATAAATTGTAAGATTTTTACTCTCTATCACACTTTTTTTTACACTGTCAGAAAAAGTGGGTGCCATGCCATCAAACGCTAGTGCCAAAAGTTCATAATCTCCGACACTGTCAACAACTTTAAAGCCAAACTTCGTCATAAATCCCTTATCTGTCAAAAATGGCTTTTTCTTTTTTGCACTAAGAACACAAATTCCAGATTTACCTTGTTTTTTCGCATCATCAATACAATATTCAAGCAAGGATTTTGCATAACCTTTTGACTTAAAAGAACCAGCCACCCAAAGGCAATAAATGTATATATAATTATCCCCCATCACAGGCGTCCACACTGATTCAATTGGAGAATATTCAATAAAAACTTTCGCTTTTGCATCAAGTTTTCTAAACACATGGCCTTCGTTTAGCCTATCTTTAAGCCACCTTTTTTTCTCTTGAACACCAAGCTGATGTTTAGTATCTGCAATCGCACAACAAAGATGTTCTTTGTCAATATTATCAATAGCTATGTTTTTAAACTGTTCTGCCATAAAATTACTCTCAATCCTAAACTAACTTTTTTGCAAACATTTGCCAAAAAATTGCCTGATAATGTATAATAGAAAATATCTTTTAATAAAGGAGTCGCATTGTTAATGAGTAAATTAAAATTATCCGTCAGTAAAACCCTCTATCATAACACTTACCGCTGCGTTATCGCAGACAACGATGACAACACCATCGGTCTACTTCGAATAGTTCCGGGCATTCCACTAGAGCGCGAACAACTACCACAAGATGCTCCAGAAGTACCATTTTTCTTACTTGTCATAGTCGATGATGCTGATATTAACTCAGATAACCTACTAAATTTTGAAGAGAATGTTTCTGTAAGCTTGATTGAACGCTTTTCAACTGAAACATCAAAGCCAAAATATTGTCAATTCTACTATCCATCACCAGCATTTGTATTTTCAGACCAAAACGTCAAGCAGCCTTTTGTCTGCTAACAATCAGAACTATCTTTTGTGGCAATTTGCATAGCATCTTGCCACACTTTTTTTATTGGCAATCCTGTTATCGCCGAAATATTACTACAATCGTCAAACTCTGGCATAACATTGACTATTTTGCCATCTAAAATACCGCACTTTAGATGTACTCTGCCATATGGCAATTCCACTTTTACACTTTTTCTATCAAGCACTTTCCTGTCAACAAAATAGTATCTAACACCAAGACTACTTGTTTCTGTGAAAATAACACTGCTAATATCATCGAGTAGAAATTCTTGTAATATAACACTCAAAACACACGCTGGTCTGCCTTTTTTCATGATTGTCGGTGTAATCCAAACATCATAGGCACCAGCGGCAAACAGCTTGTTCATAACATGACCGTAAACTTGTGGGTTCATATCATCAATATTAGTTTCAAGCACAATAAGTTTATTTTTACATTGTTCTAAAATCTGTTTAGACTTAAACATTCTTAGAGTATTAGATACTGGTAAATCATAACTACCCGCACCATAGCCGATTTTCTCTGTCAAAAAATCATCTGGCATACTGGATACAACTTGGGCAAGCGTAGCAGCTATAGCAACTCCTGTCGGGGTTGCTAATTCTTTTTGCACCTCACCAGAATAAAAAGGTATCTCTTTTAACAATTCTGCAGTCGCCGGCGCCGGAACAGGTACTGTGCCGTGAGCGCATTTGACAAAACCAAAGCCAGTGCAAATTTTAGATATATAAATATTTTCTATCTCAAGCTGCGTTAAACAAACAATGCTACCTATAACATCAATTATCGTATCGACAGCTCCAACTTCGTGAAAATGCACTTGTTCAATCGGCATATTGTGAACTTTAGCTTCGGCTGTGGCAAGCCGTGTAAATATTTCTATTGATTTTTGTTTGACAACAAGATCAAGTGATGATTTATCAATAATGGAAATTATATCGCTCAAACCTCTGTGATGATGGTGATGCTCATCGTCGTCATGGTGATGATGGTGAAGTTTAACATCAAAATAAGTTGCACTTACACCTTGTTTTTCCACTTTTTCGATTATTAAATCATAGCCGTCAAGATTGAGTTTATCAATATTTTCTTTAAGATTTTCTACAGACGCACCAAGATCTAGCAATGCACCAATGAACATATTACCGCTTATTCCACTATAAGCATCAATAAACAAATTATTCATCTAAAAATCACCTCATCTTATTAATAATGCTAGCAAGTCTACCAGCACCAAAACCGTTATCAATATTAACAACCCCAACTCCTGACGCACAGCTGTTGAGCATGGACAAAAGAGCGGATAACCCACCAAAATTAGAGCCATAGCCAACACTTGTCGGCACAGCAATAACAGGTTTGTCTACAAGCCCACCGACAACACTAGCTAACGCTCCTTCCATACCAGCTACAACAATTACTACATTAGCAGCTCTTATAATGTCAAGATTAGCAAACAAACGATGTATTCCCGCAACCCCAACATCAAAAATGCACTCTACCCTGTTACCAATAACTTCTGCCGTTATTGCAGCCTCTTTAGCTACCGGTATATCGCTTGTTCCTGCTGTCACGACAGCAATATAACGTTTTTGACAAACTTTAGGCTTTGCTTTTTGCACAACGATAATTTTGGCATCTTTATCATAAGTTGCACAACAAACAACCTTTTTCACCTCTGTAAACATCTCTAGAGTAGCTCGAGTTGCCAAAACACTATTGTTTTTTTGCGCCAAACGATGGGTTATCTCTACAACCTGTTCGACAGTCTTGCCTTGACAATAAATAACTTCTGGAAAACCTCGTCTTTTGGCTCTGGCAAGGTCTAATTTAGCAAAACCCAAATCTTCTATATTATCGCTTTGCAACATACTAACAGCTTTTTCTTTTGTTATGTTACCATTTTTATAATCGTCTAAAAGCTCGGATAAATCTTTTAACTTGCTCATAAATCACTCCTAGCCGTTGTACTTTCAAGCAGGCTTACAATCTCTTTTACAATTTCATTTTTGCTTTTATCATCTGTAATAACGGAAAAATCAGCTCTGCTATAAGCCTGTTCTCGCTGTGCTAACAACTCTTTTATTCTCTCTAATCTGTCTTTTGATTGCAAAAGCGGTCTATCGTTATTATGTCCAATTCTATTTAAAATAGTGTCAGAACTAGCCTTTAGGCAAACAACAATTCCATTTTCCTTTAAAATGCCGATGTTTCCATCTCTTAATACAACTCCGCCACCTGTCGATATTATCTGACCACCAACAGCCGATAGCTTTTCAACAGTGCTAGTTTCCATATCACGAAAAGTCTTCTCACCATATTTGGCAAAAATATCTTTAATACTCATATCAAAATCAAGCTCTATTTGCTCGTCAGTATCCACCATAGGCATATTCAAAAATTTTGAGAGCATCTTGGCAATAGTCGTTTTGCCTGTCCCCATAAAGCCAATCAAAACAATATTTTTCTTCAAAGAACAAACCTACTTTTTTATCAAATTTATCACTTTTTCAACAACATTATCTACATTAAAACCAAACTGCGCATAAACTTTAGAGCCTGGTCCCGATGCTCCAAAACTATCTATAGCAACAACATCATCGGCATATTTTTCCCAACCAAAAGAAACTCCCGCTTCAATGGCTAAAACAGGCAATTTTTCTGGCAAAACGCTTTTTTTATACTCTAGCGGCTGCATTTCAAACAGCTCCGTACTTGGCATAGACACTACATTTGCATTAATGCCAAGCTTTTGTAACTGGCTTTGAGCATCCAGTGCCAAATTCACTTCCGAGCCTGTTGCCAAAAGCGTAACAGCAGGTGCATCCACTGCATTTATGATATAGCCACCTTGTTGAACGCAGTTCATAATTTTATCTGCATAATCATGCAAAACTGGTAATTTTTGTCTTGTCAAAATAAGTGCTGTAGGATTTTTAGCATTCACTGCCAATCGCCATGCCTGCACTGTCTCTAAGGCATCGGCAGGACGAAGCACTGTTAAATTGGGAATTATTCTCAAACTAGCCAAATGCTCAATTGGTTGATGTGTAGGACCGTCTTCGCCAACGGCAATACTATCGTGAGTAAGTACAAACACTGCCTTTATACCCATAAGAGCAGCAAGCCTCATAGCTGGGCGCAAAAAGTCGGCAAACACTAAAAAGGTCGCACAATAAGGAACAAAGCCACCATATAGCGCCATACCATTGACAACCGCCCCCATAGCATGTTCACGCACACCAAAATGAATGTTTCTACCTTGTGGGCTTTTATCTGAAAAATCGCCAAAACCATCAAGATAAGTTTTATTCGATGGCGCTAAATCAGCCGAGCCTCCGACAAAAGCAGGTAAAAGCTTGGCTAATTTTTGCATTATAACACCTGATGCCTCACGCGTCGCTGTTTGGGCAACATTTTTAAAAGCATCGGCAAAATAATCTTTAGCAAGACAAACATCATCTTGTAAACGAGCTTGTAGCTCTACTGCAAGTTCGGGATATTCTTTTTTATAGTTAGAAAATAGCTCTTGCCAAGATTTTTCTTCTTTAGCCAATCTTTGATTTTTAGCGTCAAAATACTCTTTAACTTCGTCTAAAACAACAAAAATCTCTTGTGGGTTAAAACCCAAATTCTCTTTGGTCTTAGCAACTCCATCTTTGCCAAGCGGCTCTCCGTGTACGCCTGATGTATCAACTTTAGGACTAGCAAAACCAATATGCGTTTTGATAATTATAATTGACGGCTTGTCAGTTACCTTTTGCGCCTTTACTATCGCCGCTTTTATCGCTTGCACATCTTCACTATCATCCACCCTCAAAGTATGCCAACCATAAGCATTAAAACGTTCTTGTACATCTTCTTTAAAAGCAATGTCTGTATTACCTTCAATTGTTATCTTGTTATCATCATACAAATAAATTAGCTTTCCAAGTCCAAGCGTTCCAGCAAGTGATGCAGCCTCAGAGCTAACCCCTTCCATAAGATCGCCGTCAGATACTATAGCATAAGTATAATTATCTACAACATCAAAGCCTGGTCTATTGTAATGAGCACCAAGCATTTTTTCAGCAATCGCCATGCCGACACCCATAGCAAAACCGTGCCCAAGCGGTCCTGTTGTCGCCTCAACGCCGACAGTATGTCCATATTCTGGGTGTCCGGGTGTTTTAGAATTTAACTGTCTAAAGTTTTTTAGCTCGTCTAGTGGCAAATCAAATCCGGCAAGGTGAAGCATTGAATATAATAGTGCCGAACCGTGTCCCGCCGATAAAACAAATCTATCCCTGTTTTGCCAAGTTGGATTTTTAGGATTGCACTTTAAACAATCCCATATACAATGCATAAGCGGCGCCGCACCCAAAGGAAGCCCTGGATGTCCTGAATTTGCCGCCTCTACCATATCAATAGACAATGTCCTTAAATTTGCAATTACCTTAGTATCTATACTACTTGTCATTAATTATACCCTCCAATTTATACCAAACATTATATACTAATTATAATCGCATAAACTTATATCGTCAAATTAATACAAAAAATAGTAGCATTTTTTAGCTACTATTTTAACTATCCAAATTATCCAAAAAACTGCCCAAAAATTTACCAGTAGTAAAAAAACTTCTGGGCAGTAACTTTTTATTCTTCAGTTGCCTTTACACCTGATTTAGCGATAATTTCTTCGGCAATTCTTTGTGGAACTTCGTCATAGTGAGAAAATTCCATATCAAAACTACCTCTGCCTTGTGTCATTGAGCGTAAATCAACAGGATATTTGAGCAGTTCAGAATACGGCACTTGCGCTTTGACGCAACCTAAACCGTCACCAATCGGCTCCATACCCAAAATACGACCACGTTTAGAATTAAAATCGCCGATAATATCGCCCATAGAGCCTTCAGGCACTATAACTTGAATATTATAAACAGGCTCTAACAAAATAGGTTTCGCTTGTAATGACGCCTTTTTAAACGCCTGATTACTTGCTATTTTAAATGCCATTTCCGACGAATCCACAGTGTGATATGAACCATCAACAAGATTTATCTCAACATCCACAACAGGATAACCAGCCAAAACACCACTTTGGAGTGCCTCACGCATTCCTTTTTCAACAGCAGGGATATATTGACGTGGCACCGCGCCGCCAAAAATAGAGTCGATAAACTTAAACCCTTCACCTGGTGCTAGTGGCTGCATCTCAATCCACACATGACCGTATTGACCGTGTCCACCACTTTGTTTTTTGTGCTTGCCTTCCACCCTTGCCTTGCCACGAATGGTTTCTCTAAACGCAACCGTAGGTGGTCTTAAAGTCGCCGATACACCAAACTTACGTTTTAATTTCTCCATTATAACATCCAAATGTTGGTCGGCTATACCTTTGACAAGTTTTTCTTTAGTTTCAGTATTTTTATCCAAAATAAAAGTCGGATCCTCATCCATCAACCTAGCCAATGCCTGACCAATTTTATCCTCGTCCGCTTTATTTTGCGCCTCAATACAAAGAGTGTACATAGGTTTAGGAAAACTAATCGGAGCAAAAACAAGCTGCTTGTCCTTCTCGCCTATAGTATCACCCGTTGAAGTGTCTTGAAGCTTTGCAATAACACCAATATCACCTGCAACAATAGCCTTCATTGGCACTTGAGTTTTGCCACGCATTGTAAAAATCGAGCCAACACGCTCAGATTTATCCTTGCTCACATTATATAAAGTACTGTCCGCTTTCAAAACACCGGAAAACACCTTAACATAACTAAGCCTACCAACAAACGGGTCGGTTGTAGTCTTAAACACCAGTGCATGCAAATTACTATCTGCTTTTTTAACTATTACATCATCTGTAGCCTTATCAATTAAAGTAAATTCACGCTCAATAGAAGGCGGCATATAATCGACTATAGCATCCATAACACGCCCCATACCAACACTCTTTAAAGCAGACCCTACAACAACAGGATACACCTTAGCATTTTTAATACCATTTACAATCCCGCGCATAATCTCTTCTTCCGTAAGCTCTTGACCTTCCAAAAACTTCATAATCATCTCGTCATCAGTCTCAGCCGCAGCCTCCACCATCGCCTCACGTGCAGCCTCAGCCTCTAAAATAAATTCTTCTGGAATCTCTTGCTCAACAGAACTATTACCCTGTTGAAAATAAGCTTTCATTTTAAGCAAATCAATAATGCCTTTAAAATTAGCCTCCGAGCCAATCGGCATCTGCACAGGCAAAATACCAACGCCCATCTTTTCTTTTAACTGTGCTACCACTTCATCAAAATTAGCATTTTCTCTATCCATCTTATTTACCATAATAACTCTTGGTAAATTAAGCTCATTTGCATATCGCCAAACCTTTTGTGTCTCCACTTCAACGCCTGATGCCGCACACACAACAACAAGTGCGCTCTCAGCCGCTACCAAAGCACCCTTAACCTCGCCGACAAAATCAGCATAACCAGGAGTATCCAAAAAATTTATCTTACTATCACGCCACTCAACCGGAGCGATAGCCGTACTGATACTGGATTTGCGTTTTATCTCTTCCGCTTCAAAATCTGTTGTAGTATTACCTTCTTCAGTCTTACCCATTCTAGTAATCGCGCCCGACCGATACAATAGCGCCTCTGTAACAGAGGTCTTACCCGCCCCGCCGTGGGCAATCAGTGCCACATTGCGAATCTTATCGCCAGTATACTCTTTCAAAACAAATCCCTCCTATTAGCTAATATAAAATCATAATAGTTAAAGTTCTCCTTCAAGGTCAATTTCTCCTGCTAATAATAAAGAAAAATAATAAAAAAATAAAAAAGCTTAAAAACTCTACATAACAACCAAAAATCACATTGCTAATAAAAATCAAATTTTTTGACAAAACTATAACAACCCTTACCCAAACTTTTTTATCTAAACTAAAAAATTATATGTCTACTTCTCCCAAACCACCGTCAATAAACTTGAACAACGCTAATTTGTTTTGCGGTGGTGAAGGTGATAGTTTGGGACAATACAAACACTTACGACAAATGCAAAAACCAGCCATATGGCTGGTTTTATTTTATTGTCTTACAAATCAAACTTCACA
>CAZKFG010000033.1:0-26409 GCA_964551985.1 uncultured Acidaminococcales bacterium | reverse complement strand
TGGGTCCTATGAATTCTTTTTTTGGTGCTACAAGTAGAATTTTACTAGCTATGGGTAGAAAAGGGCAACTTAGTAAATCGTTTGCTAAGGTAGATCCTAAATCTGGTGCACCTTTTACTGCAAACTGTTTGTTGGCAGTATTTACATTAATCGGTCCGTTTTTAGGTAAAAAAATGCTTGTACCGCTAACAAATGTCTCTGCACTAGCATTTATTTTTGCCTGCACAATGGTTAGCTTTTCTTGTTACAAAATGCGAAACACGGAACCTGATTTACCCCGACCTTACAAAGTACCGCTTGGTAAAGTTGGTATTGCAGCGGCTTGCCTGTGTGGTTCAATCGTAGTTGCTCTATTGGTGCTACCGTTTAGCCCAGCATCATTAAATTCAGTTGAATGGAGCCTTGTTGCAGGTTGGCTTGTTATCGGCTTAATTCTTAAAATGTTTAGTGGTAATAGTAGAGAATGTGAAAGTTAAATTACATAAAGTTTTGTGTAAAAACAATATTATAAAAGGAGTGTGACTTATTATGAAAAAAACAGCATTATTGGGAGGACTGCTCATTGACGGTACAGGTTCCCAGCCTGTAGAAAATTCTCTTGTCTTAATTGAGGGAGAAAAAATAGTTTATGCCGGAACAAAAAAATCATTTGATAACAGTTATACAAAAATTGACATTACTGGCAAAACTCTAATGCCTGGCTTGGTAGACGCTCATCTGCATTTTTCTGGCAACTTAACAGATGATGACACTGATTGGGTATTAGAAGACAGGGTTCAAAAAACAGTTGTAGCCGTTCAACAAGCTCGTGAATGTTTGCAAAATGGTCTTACTACAGTAGGTGAGATATCTTATTCTGGTATAGCAATAAGAAATATGGTTGAAAAAGGCGTTATGAAAGGACCGCGTGTTGTAGCTACAGGACTTGGATTTTGCCGCACTTGCGGTCATGGCGATTCACACAAGCTTCCTGTATTCTACAATGAACAATCCCATCCTTGGGCCCAGAGGGTAGATGGTCCATGGGAACTACGCAAAGCTATTCGCAATCGTCTTAGAGAAAGTCCAGATGCAATTAAAATTTGGTCTACAGGTGGCGGAATTTGGCGTTGGGATCAAAAACTTGACCAACATTATACTTTTGAAGAAATACAAGCCGTAGTGGATGAATGTAAAATGGTAGGTATTCCTGTATGGTCACATGCCGAAGGTTATAGTGGTGCGCTAGATTCAGCAAAAGCGGGTGTGCATCTTATTATACACGGTCAAACACTTAACGATGAATGTCTTGACATAATGGCTGAAAAAGGTATATATTTCTGCCCAACTATCCAATTTTTAAACGAATGGTTCAAAACCTACGCTCCTCCCTATATTCCTGAAGTACATGACAAATTTGAAGGGAGTACAGTAGCCGAAAAAGAATTAAACCGCGTATACTCAAATTTAAGAAAAGCTAAAGATAAAGGCATAGGCTTGACAATAGGTTCAGACTCTTTTTGTTCTAGCTTAACACCTTATGGCACCACAGCTATCGGCGAGATGTATTCATTTGTAGAAAAAGCAGGCATTTCTGAAATGGATACAATCATTGCAGCTACCAAAAATGGCGCACAAATGCTTAAAGTCGGTGATATAACAGGTACTCTTGAAGCAGGTAAATATGCAGATTTAATAGTGCTAAAAGACAATCCACTAAAAAATATACGTGCTATAGCTGTAGATAATATGGATATAATTATGAAAGAAGGTGAAATTGTAATTAAAGATTAAAAATAAATATACAACTTCATATAACATAAATACTCCTAAAATAATAATACCTCAAATATAAACAAATTGAGGTATTATTCTGCTATTCTCCTTGAAAAAGTACTTTTGGTTTAGCTTGCGAAATTCTTAGTAAAATTAAAATAATACTTGGCAATACAAATGTAATACCACCTAATAAGATAAATTGTATGCCCAAATGCGCAATGAAATAGCCACAAACTATGCTACCAATGCTTGTGCCTAAATTGGCTGCTACTAAAAATAATCCATTGGCAAAGTCAGGGGCAGTTGGTGCGCTTGATGTAATCCAGTATTGATTTATGTTAGCTCCTATACCAGCAAATATTCCCCATATAAAGATTAAAAAAGCTGCGATGATAGTAACTTTACTCATAAAAAATAACATTGTGTAAACACCGATTAACATAAAAGGAAAGCTGATAACAAGATTATTTGCATTTGTGCTCAGTAGTTTTCCAGCAATTATATTGCCTATAATATTAGCTAATCCATAAACAAGTAGCATAATACTTACAAAATCTACTGATAAATACATTATAGAGTGCATATATTCAGCTAAATAACTGTATACTCCAAAAACAGCGCCATTAAATAAAATTACAACAATAATAGACAGCCATACATTAGCTTCTTTTAAAATATTTAACTGTGAGCCGTAGGAAATTTGTTCTTGAATTGGCATAGTTGGAAAGAACAATAAAGTGGCTATTAAAGCTAGAGCGTTTACTAAAGCAAAAGAGAGCATTGCCGTTTGTAGTGATGTTATATTTGCTATATAGCTAACTATTGGAACACCTAAAACCATTCCTGCTGAAACGCCGATCATTACTTTGGCTACGGCTTTGGGAATATCTGATTTTGTTACAGAAGAAGAAGCTACTGAAAAAGCTAGTGATACATATACTGGTTGGAAAAAAGCAGGCAAAATACGAGCAATTAGTGTAGTTATAAAGTTTGTCGAAAAAGCAGATACTATATTGCAAATTGTAAATATAGCCAGCACAAATACCATGACTTTTTTACGGTCAAATTTAGAGAAAACTAGTGGCAAAACAGGTCCAGCGATTGCTACTGCTAAAGCAAATAAGCTGACCAAAAGCCCCGCTGTTGATATATCAACACCATAAGTGCTTGAAATTAAAGGTAATATGCCGATAACTCCCATTTCTGTATTGATAATGCTAAAGACACCTATAGTTAAAATTAATAAGTTGTTCATATTTCACCTTTGTTTAAAAAATTTATATTAACTTACCCTTTCTATTGTGGCGACAAAATCTCCATTTAGATTGGATAATACATTTTTACCCGATTCTATTGTGCCTAAAAAAATAAGACCGTTATATGGCTCGCCCTTGCCTTTGTAGAAAATTGCAAGATTACCCCAAGGTGCAAAATAGGCAAAATCATCTCTTTGGAGGTTGTTTGTTGACATACTTTGAGTGGATAGTTTTCTTGGTAATTTCGCAATTTTTTCTGCCTGAATATAATCGCTAAAGGTTAGTGTAAGTGGTAATAGAGTAAGTAAGTCTTGGCTGGCAGGGTTATCATGTAATCTGACAATAATCTCTTGATTATCTGCGATTATTTTTATGCGTGCAAATGTGCTATTATTTTTTGCTATAGCTGTATTTGTTTGGCTATTGGAAGAAGGATTGTTGATGCAAGATGATAAGGAAAATCCTACTAATAAAGTTGTTAGTAAAAAAAAGAATTTTTTCATATGTATTTTCCTTTCTGTTTTTCATATCAGCTAGGCGCTATATACCTAGCTGATATGATACTGATTATTTTAAATATTGACTGAAAAAGCTATTTAGCTTATCAAAAGGTATGATATTTACTCTGTCATAAAGGTCAACGTGTCCAGCACCTGCGACATAATATAGCTCTTTTGGCTGGGCAGAACGTCTGTAAGCATCTTCGCTAAATTCTTTAGAGTGAGCTTTGTCGCCTGTTATAAATAGCATTGGGCGTGGCGATATTGTTTCTATATCGTTAAAGGGATAAAAGTTCATAAATTTTACATTGCTTGTAAAGGTTGGTTGTGTTGTTGTTTGAGCAGATGCACTGCTGGGAGTAAATGCACCTCTTGGTGTACGATAAAATTCAAAAAATTCTATTTCTATAGGATTGGAAGTGGGGGTAAGTTTTTTTACTGTTCCACCTGTGTACTTTGTTTGTCCGCCTTCAAATTCAATGTAACGCTGCTGTGATGTTTGGGCAATAATTTCTTTTCTTTGTTCTAGGCTTAAAGATTTGTTTAGAGCATTGCGGTTTGCTTGACCCATATCGTACATACTTATAGTTGCGATAGCTTTAATTCTGCTATCAATTTTGGCTGCGCTGATAGCAAAACTACCGCTTCCACAAATGCCGATTACACCAATTTTTTCTTTGTCTATAAAGTCTCTTGTACCTAGATAATCAACGGCAGCGCTAAAGGCTTCAGCGTATATATCTGGAGACACGGCATTGCGAGGTTTTCCTTCACTATCGCCCCAAAATGGTAGATCTATTGCTAGTGTTACAAAGCCTAGCTCTGCCATTTTTGTAGCGTAAAGATTGGCACTTTGCTCTTTGACTGCACCCATTGGATGCCCCACGATTATTGCTGCTTGTTTTTGCTTTCTATCCATGCTTTTAGGTATAAAAAGATTGCCAGCGACCTTCATTTCGTATTGGTTTTTAAAGACAACTTTTTGCATTGTTACTTTATCGCTTTTGTAAAAATTATCTGCGTCCGCAGGCATTGTTGCAGCTTGCACAGTGATGGATCCTGTAGTAGAGAAGATAAAGCCTAAAGCTAGTACTTTTAGTAATTTTAAGTAACGATTTAAAATTGATTTTTTTTGCATTTGAAAACTCTCCTTATTTTTTATTTGCAAAAAGAAAATATATCTTTTTGTTGAGTTTATTATAAGAATAAAAAAATGATATAGCAAATACTTATGTTAAATAATAATTAATGCCTAAAAGGCATTTAATTGTGTAGAGCTTTTTACTTGGTAACGGTAAGTGGATATGTTAGCTTACAAAAAGTTTGCGAAAATGAGCTGTATCTGTTTTTGGTTTATGTTTTTGAGACAATCAGGTTTTTTAGAAGATTTATAAAAATAAATAATAAGAGTTTAGTTTTTAATCCTAGTTTTTTATAAACTAATGTTGCCTTAGGTTGTGATATTTGCTAAAGTTGTTATTACTGTTGGAGTTAGCACAAATATCCTAGTGATTATACATCTTTTATCAAGATGCAAAATCAGTTGAACTATAATTTTAAGTAAAATATGTGCAAACCCCTAGACTTCATATAAAAGTCTAGGGGTTTTTATGTAAGTTTATTTGTTTAAATCTAGTTTTTGTAACCACAGTGCAATGTCGTCTTGAGAGCTTTTAACATTTGTACCTCTTAATGATAGTACCTCTTTAACTGTGGAGTTTGGACAGAGCCTTTTTATTGTAGATACGCTGGTTCCAATGTTGCCTCCGCCATAAGTCATGAAAGGAATTACTGTCTTTCCTGATAAATCGTTTTGGGATAAAAAGCTAATAACAGGTGTCGCGATATTAGACCACCAACAAGGAGAGCCAATAAATATTGTATTGTATTTGTTAAGATTTATTTGTAGAGGCTGTATTTCTGGTTTGAATCCGGATTCTAATTCTTCTTTTGCTTGTTTTGTTGTTTCGCTATAATCTTTTGGATAAGGTTTGACAGTTTTTATTTCAACAATATCGCTTGGTACTTTTTGATGTATTAGATATGCGAGTTCTTTGGTATTACCGCTACGGCTATAGTACACAACAAGTGCTTTTTTTGGTTTGTTAGATGAGTCTTGCATTGTTGCAGGTTTGCTATTTGGAGAAGTATTTTTTATTTTATCAGCATTACTACACCCTAGATTGGCCAAAATAGTTAGTAATAAGATTGTTACAGCTAGTGTTTTTTTCATAATGAACCCTCCTAACGTGTCTTTTATATTAATGAGATTTATAAGCCAAGTCAAGTTTTTTTAAGATTAATTTATTTTGTCAAAAGAAATTAATTAAAATAAAATATGTAAATCTATGGAATAAATATTCAATTATTAATAATATCATTTTACTTATTGAAAAATAATAGTATAATTAAATATAAGTATCATAATCTAACTAATTTGCGACAATTTTTACTTTAAGGAGAACTTATATGCCGCATAAAAGTATGGATAATTTAGCGAAACTAGATGTTGCTAAAAGGGTTGTATTAGACAGTATAAAAACTTTTGTTGATAGGGATGTAACAAAGGTTAGTAAAATGAATTTTAGCATTTTTTTAGATTATATTGAACAAATAGTTCTGCAAAATTGTGATGAGCAAGAGCAACTTATGAAAAAGTTGACTTATCCATTTTTGCCTACACATATTGATTTGCATAATACTTTAAAATACAAACTAACGCATATGCATACTTTAATGGAAACAGATTTACAAAAGGCTATAAATTTTTTTAAAATGAATATTGTTGCGGAATTAGATAAGCATTTTTGTGAAGTAGATACTATTTTCTTTGATTTTTGCAATACATATAAAACTTTGAGCACTGAAGAATATGAGGGAAAAACATGTGAGATTTTCTCAATGAATAATGAACTTATTGGTGTTGGTACAATACATTTGAGTGAAAACAATCAAATTATAATAAACAGTAAAGAAAATCTTTCTATGAAAGTAGATATCAACAATGATGTAAAAATTGTAACAACAGGTGATAAATCGCTTGTCTTTATTGCAAAAGTTTATATAAGCAATTTGAGCACATTAAAGCTTTTAAATACTAAACTTTTGTGTATTAAAAATTTGAGAAAAAACTTAAGGGTAAATGCCGATTTTAAAGCTAATTTGGTAGCTAATTTTAACTATCAGCCAGAAGAAATTGTGGTTGTAAATTTGAGTATTAGCGGCTTAATGTTTGTTTCAAAGCAAATTTTTGAACTAAATCATTATGTTAATATAAATTTTTCAATCGTTAAATATAATATCACTTTGCATTGCCGGGTTGTATGGGTGATTAAAAAAACTGCTGGTTTGTTTGGTTATGGCTGTAGCTTTGAGGCAAATGAGGCAACGCTAGATCATATCAATGCTTATATTATAGAACAGCAAAGAATGATGCGTTCTATTATTAGAAAAAAGTGAGTGAATGTTTAGCAGCTTATAGTTATTGTGCGTAGATAACAAAGTTACCATTTTTAAGATAAAATATATTGTATTTTTGCAATATATTTACAAAAAATTTGACAAGCGAATTTTAAAAAGGTTATAATATATCATAAATTTAATATTAAATTGAGTTTTGAAACGCAGTTAGTAGTATTTTTAAGCGACAAAAAAAGAGAGGGATTGGTTGGTGTAAAGTCCCGGACTAATAAATACGAATTTTGAGCGTGGAGCTTCTGCCAGAAAGGGCAGCGTAACAGGCGTTAACGACAAAGAGGCATCTTTTAAAGATGTAAATTAAGGTGGTAACACGGTCATCCGTCCTTTTGGGGGGCGGATGTTTTTTATTTTAATTGTAAGAGGTGTATTTATGGTTAAAGAGGATATAGTTTTAAAATATGGTGAGCAAAAGATAAATATATCTGTATCTGGTGCTAAAAGCATAGATTATATTTATGAAAACAAGATGAATGAAATATTGGATGTAGAAAAGGAACTCATTTTTTGTATTGAAAAAAATACTATAGAAAGTCTAGCACTTGTTGATTTAATAGGTAAAGATGATAAGGTTACAATTATCATTAGTGATATGACACGTTTTTGGATGAGGCAAGACATTTTATGTGGCTTGATTGTGCGTTATTTGCATGAAAAAATAGGCGTATCTTTTGCAAACATTTGTGTGCTTGTTGCTTTGGGTACACACAGAAAGAGTAGTGACGATGAACTACGCAAAATGGCAGGCGAATATGCATATGAAAATGTAGATAGGGTACTAGATCACGATTGTGATGCTGATGATCTTGTCTATGTTGGGACAACACCACTTGGCACAAAAGTGCAGGTCAATACTTTAGTTGTAGGGCGAAAAGTAATTTGCATAGGGGCAACGCTTCATCATATAATGTCAGGTTATGGTGGTGGTAGAAAAAGTATTGTGCCTGGTGTTGCAGGACGTGATACAATAAGGCAAAATCATGAGCGAGCACTTGATCCTATTGCACCTAGAAGTGATTTGAAAGTCGGTGGCGGTAAGCTTATACAAAATCCAATTAACGAGGATATGGTAGAGGCGGCAAAATTTGTTGATGTCACTTTCGGGATAAGTGTAGTAATCAATTCTGCGGGTAAATATAGTGGACTGTTTTGTGGCAATTTTGATAAGGCTTGGCGAGAAAGTTGCCGTTATGTGCAAAAATCTTATGGTTTACCGATAGAAAAAGAGGCAGATATTGTTATTGCAAGCTGTGGCGGCTTTCCTAAAGACATTAATCTTTATCAGTCGACAAAATCACTTTTTAATGCCTCTCGTGCGGTAAAAGAAGGTGGTACGCTTATTTTACTTGCGCAATGTCGTGAAGGCGGTGGTGCGGATGATTTTTTTGCTTGGAGTAAGCCGTTAAAAGACGGTAGGCTAGATGAGGCTTTAAGGGCAGATTTTACAATTGGTGGTTACATTTTTTATGCTGCTTGCGAGGCTCTGCGTAAGGCTGATACTCTTCTTTTGAGTGATATAGCACCTGATTTGGTCAAGCCTATGGGTATTAGCGCTTTTGCGCAAATAGAAGATTTGTTATCAAATGTAGATTTTAGCGGTAAAGATGTTTATGTAATACCAAATGGTGGTAGCGTTATGCCACAGTTAAAAGACGATTATCATCGCTTATGCGATAATCTTTAATTTGAGGGGGAATTTTAGATGAACATTCCTTTAATTATAGTAAGTTTATATATAGTGCTTTTGTTTGCTATAAGTTTTTATGTTTCTCGAAAAAACAAAAAAGACCAAGAATCTTTTTTGTTGTACAAAGGTAAAAACAATACCTTTGTTGTCGCCTCAAGTATAGCAGGTCTTGCCATTGGTGGTGCCTCTACTATCGGTATTGCAGAAAACGCTTTTACTGTTGGTTTGTCTGCCGGTTGGTATGACACTGCTTGGGCGATTGGTGCTGTTGTATCTTCTTTTCTTGCGGTAAAGCATTTAAGACGTAGCGGTTTTAGCACGATTAGCCGTTTGGTCAGCACATTATACGGCAAAGAAACGGGTTTTATAATGGTTATTGCTATGTGCATTATTCAATCTGGTATTATCGCACTGCAATATAAGGCGGGTGGCTCAATTCTTGCTTCATTGTTACCTGACATATTTACAGTGGAAAGCGGCACATTTTTATCTTTTATAATTTTTATGCTTGTTGCTATGATTGGTGGCATGGGTAGTGCTTCTTTGACAAATGTATTAAACCTTGTGCTAATTTATGTAGGCGTGACTGTTGCAGCATTTGTTGTATTAGTTCAAGGCGGAGGTTGGGATGCTATCCAAGCTTTGACAGTAGCACAACCTAACGTACCGTATCTTAGTTTTACAGAAGGTATGGGTTGGATAGGAATAATAAGCTGGATAGTTATAATGCTTGGCAATACTAATTCTGTACAAGGTGTTGTGCAGATTGGTCTTACAGGCAAAGATGATAATGCGACAAGGAGAGGATTTTTGTTAGGAGCTTTTCTTATGGTTCCAGTAGGCTTTGTTTGCGCGTTATTAGGTGTAGCAAGTAAAGCGCTATTTCCGGCATCGCAAGCAAGTGTTGCTTTGCCTATTTTGCTAATGAGTATTCCGCCACTACTCGGTGGTATAACCTTATCGGGATTGTGGGCAGCGGATATGGGAACCGCCTGCTCAATGATAATTGGACTATCAACTACTGTTAGAAATGATATTCTTTATAAAATACCTAAAAATAGTGTATCTGAGAGTATGATAAATAAAGCTATTATTATTGTTAGTAGCCTTATTACCTACATAATTGCCACACAAATGGGTGCTATTTTAGGCGCGATGCAAAAATCTTTATCTTTGGCAATAGGTACATCTTTTATAGTTATAGGTGGTCTTTTATTTCCAAACTTTACCGGAAAACGATCGGGCTTTTTGACGGTACTTACTTCCATTTTGGCAATACTAGCTTGGAATTTGATGCCTAGCTTAGCAAGTATTTTTAAGAATATAGGCTTTTTTATGCTCGCGGCATGTGGACTTGTATTTATAGTATCTAGTGTGTTTGACCCTATAAAAGTGGGTTCTGCAGAAGCCTGTAAAAGCGATTTGTAAGCAGAGTAAAATTTGTATTTTAATATTGTGAATAAAAAAATCTTGCTATATAGCAAGATTTTTTATACTTAAATTTTAAAATCCATTTTTATACTACCAGAAAACCCTTGGCGTTTTCCAATAAAACCTTGAATTCCTAAGTCTATGGCTAATTTTTTGTTTGTATTTATTTGCATACCTAATTCTATTATGCCTGTAGAACCTTTGATACTTGGTGATGGAATGTCAAATCCGTAAAGATTTGTTCTGGCTGTACCTGACATTTCATATTCATAGGTTAGAGCTAAGTAGTAGTTTGTTTTATCTTTTTTATTTAAAGTGTATCTTGTACCTAGTTGTAAACGATTAGAGTTTATACCTTTAAAGCTGAAGATATCGCCAAGTATGTTTACATTATTTCCATTTTGATGGCTAAAAAGATAGCGTGTGAAGACGTCTAATTCTTTGTCATCTTTTAATTTGTATATTCTCCCAATTCCTAAGTGAGCAGAGTAGTAAAATGATTTGTCATGGTAGCTTGCAAAATTTCCCATAACATCAGTTAGGTTGATGTCTATATAGCCTGATTGAATTTGTCCGAGTCTTAGGCTTGTATCTATGTAGTAGTTATTTTTAAATTGCTTTTTAAATAATGCTCCAATCCCATAATAGTTTGCATGTCCACTGCCGTTATTATTGTTAGCATTAAATGTATCATAACTGCTCCAACCACCTTCGATAAAGTAGCCAATAGTTAAATTATCACATCTTTTTGCTACGCCTGTAAGCAAAGTTATGCCATTAACACTAACGTGTGAACCACTATTATAGCGCATATTGGCAATGTTAGTGGTGGCAAAAGGTAAATAATCTGTACAATTTAAAGTTGTATTTACCGCATTTGTTATACCTGCATTTGCTACCATATCTGCGCCTGATGTTATAAGACCTATATTACCTATATTATTTTCTATTATAGCTTTGTTATCTGTATTTATACTTACACTATTTATTGTGGCAATTATTTTGTTATTATCTTGACTTAAAGTATAATCGTATATAAAGGCTGCACCTTGCTTAGCTTTGCCGCTACCCAGTGTGGGAAGATTGCTTAGGTTGTTTGCTTGCAAGACTACTGCTGTATCGCCGACATTTAATTTATTGCCGGATGCTATGTAAGGCGCCTGTATTGTAGATGCGCTACCACCAAAATTTGTACTTGGGTCTATAAGTGTGAGTCCTATAAAGCCGTTTGATGGAATGATAAAATTATAGTGTTGAAAGCTGGAGATATTTTTTATTGTGCTACCAGTGGCAAAAAAATTCAAGGTATTGCCAGTATATTTGTCAGCAGCTCCGCCACTATAGCCTCCATAAATTGTAGTATCTAACGATAAAAAGGGATTGCCGCAAATCGTGATATTGTTGTTTGTAGAAGTGTTTCCTGTAAAGCTGTAGCCACCGTAAATACTACCTTTAATTATACTGTTTGCTATGCTTATAATATTGTTGGAGGTAGAATTGGAGTTGCTGTAACCACCATATACATTTCGGTCAATGGTGGAATTTGTTATATATATAATGTTGTTTGTAGTAGCACCAGAAGAACTAAAAGCACCTAGAACATCGAGATTTATTGTAGCATTAGCTACGTTGACAATATTATATGTGGCATCAGCATTTATGCTAAAACCGCCAAAAACATCCATTGTTACTCTGCCACCAGTTATTATGACACTATTGTTAGCAACAATGCCATAATTGCTTTGTCCACCAAATACATAGCCATAAATCGTGCCGCCAGTCATTGTTATTTTATTGTTTGTGACTAGACCTATATTGCTGTACCCGCCGATTGCATCGCGATTGGCACTTAAAGCACCAACATTACTGTCAATGTAAACATTACCACCAGAAGCAGTGGCAAAATTCGGTTCATAAACGCCGATGTAACCATCATGTGAGCTACTATATTTGTCAATATTATTCCCGCCATAGTTGGCGGCAAAAGCAGTGTTTAGTGCAAAATTGAGACTGAGCGTTAACGCAATACAGGTTTTTGTAAGTTTTTTGCAGTACATACAACCTCCTGCATTGTATAATAATTTGTATATATTATTATATATCTACTGATTTTACAATGCAATAGGTTTAATCAACAAACTAATTTTGAAGTTTTTGAACAGATAGTGGCACATAGTAAAGTAAAAAAATAATAACAAAGCTATGCTATAAACATAAGTTTCATAGTACATTTTTGCCATTTTAAATTTTAAGTAAAGATGAAAAGTAGCTATAGTATTATCTAAAAAGATAATACTATAGCTACTAGTAATTAATTGTTAAATTTATATAAGAGTATATTAAATATAAAACGCAACCAATACTAACTGGTTATAGTATTAGTTGCGTTTTTGTAATTAATTGGGCTAGTCGGCGTCATATATACGAGCTTTTAAAGTATTATTGTTAAGCTTTAAAGCATAATACTCAACTTCGCCTTGGTAGACGTCTTTGTAATCAAAATCTTCATAAGCATCGCCCAAGATTTCATATTCTTTGCCATTGTATTGAACTTTTAATACATTAAAATAATTGCCGCTATCAAAGTTTATGTAGGCAAAATAATTTGTAGTTTCTGCTTGGACTGTTTTTAAGTTTTCGCTTTTGTCCACGTATACAATACTAAAAGGTGCTTTTATTTGTTGTTCTTGTTCGTCAAACAAAACAAAGACATTTTTGACTATATTTACTCTATGTTCCATTCGTGCTTGATGTTTAAACATGTCTTCAAAAGGATTATAGCGATGTCTGGCGTTAGTGATATTGCTTAAAGCAAATAGCATTATAGTAGTTAGACATAGTAAAAAGATTTTTTTCATTATGAACACTCCTTGAAATAATTTATTTTAATTGTAATATATTGTATATTATATACTGATATGGATTTTTATTCAAGTAAAAAATTTTTTTAAAAATCTTTCTAGTTGTGGTGAAAATTTGATATAATAATTATTATTACAGCAATTTTGAAAGATTATTTTGGGGGATTTTGATGGATGTTAAAATATTATTGCCATTTGTAGAAGCTATAACAAGTGTTTTTCCACAGTTTGGCTTTGCTAGCATTAGTCGTAATGGTCTTAAAATGACAAAGGGAACTGTTGTGAGTAAGGGTGTTACTGTTAATATTTCTCTGATTGGTATGTTGGCTGGTAGTATAGTTTACAATATTGATTATGAAAGTGCAAAAAAGATAGCTTCACATATGATGATGGGTATGCCTGTTAATGATTTTGATGATATGGCTAAAAGCGCTGTAAGTGAGCTGGGTAATTTGCTTGCTGCAAATGCTGCTATTGCTTTAGAAAAAGTTGGAGTTAAGATAGATATTTCACCACCAAATACTCTTATTGGTAGTGATTTTGTTGCGCAAGATGATACTAAGGGTATTGTTGTCGATATGAAAATTGACGATGTTTTTATAGAAGTTAATATGCTCATTTCATCCGCTGTATAAAAAAATCCAGTTTAAAACTGGATTTTTTTATGTCTTTAGTTTTGTAATTATCAATTCTGTTTGAAATTCTTTTTTGAACCAATTTAGATTATTTTTCAGTTCGCCAAGCTCTATGTCAAGATCATCGTTTATTTTAATTGCAAGCTCTGCTTTGCCGTTTGGTAAAACTGTTGGGATTATGTCTTGTACTATACTTGTTTCTGTAAAGTCTAAGTTTTCAGCCATTGCTAATATGATGGATAGTTTTTTTGCCGCTGCAAAGTCCTTATCATTTAGAAAATCACGATACAGTTGTTTGTTTTTGATGTTTTTTAAAGCAATTCCGTTATGCCAGCTGGCAACAAGTGCTGACATTATTTGCTCGCGATGAGTCAACCCCATAAGTGGCGCGTTTTCTATTAGGTAGGCGCTGTGGCGATGATGGGCATAATAGTTTATGCTTATGCCTATATCGTGGAGCGTTGATGAAATGTATAAAATTTTTAGTTCGGTATCGCTTAATTTATGAATGTCACGCCAAGCGTTGAACATCTTGCTTGCCATATCTGTTACTTTTTTGGAATGTTCATTGTTGCCGATAGTGAAAGACAATAGATTTTTTACGCTGTATTTTAGAATGTTTTTTATTGTCGGCTGTTTGCCAAGTGATGATAAAAAATAGTCATAAAACAGCCCTTCTCTTAGACCGCAACCGGATATTATAAGTTCTTTGCTAGAGGCATTGTGCATTAGTGTATTGATAATTGTAATACCAGCTAGTATGATATCTGCTCTATCAGAATTTAGACCAGATATTTTTTTTCTTTGCTCCAAAGTAGAGGTTCTTAATAGATTGAAAACTTCGTCAAATTCTAGTGATGTCATACGAAAATTATGTATTTTAGAATAGCTATAATTAATTCGCCTTTGATAAATTTTAGCTATTGTTCTTGCTGTACCGCCAATACCAATTATCGGCAAATTAGAATTTTTCAGCCAAGGCAGTGATTTTTTCAGTTTTTGGTCGACATAAGTTGTAAGCTCTCTAAAGGTTTTGCTACTCATCTGATTTTGGGTATTGAACTTACCAGTCATGTTTGTAGCGCCTGTTTCTATACTCAATAGATGTTTTGGTTTTCTATCTTTGATAAGGACAATTTCAAGACTACCGCCACCTAAGTCAAATAATATAGCATCCTTTTCATCTATTGTGTTGATTACGCCAAGATAACCATAATATGCTTCGTTCTCGCCGCTTATGATTTTTATATTAACATCGCAAGCGGCGTTTATTCGTTTTATAATCTCAGGGCCGTTTTTAGCACTGCGAATAGCCGCAGTAGCTACGGCAAAAATTTTGGTTGTCTGGAATAATTTGCACATATGAGAGAATTTTTTTACAGCTTCGATGGTTTCTTTTATTGCATCTTCGGTTATTTCTTTGTTGTCATTTATTTTTTGACCAAGCCGAAGAGATGTTTTTTGCGTATATATAAGATGGTGAGAAGTATTGTTGTTAATTCTTACAATCACAAGTCTGGCGGAGTTAGAGCCAAGGTCAATTATTCCAACGCGTTGCATATTCCACCTCCATTTTTGTAGTTATGTAATTATAATAGCATAATTTTTAGTTGTTTTACATATAAAGTTTACAAAACTATAAGAATGTTTAGAAGGATTTTTGAGCATTATTGTCGAAAATTAACAATATAAAGAGGTGATATATTTTGCCAGCTAAAAGTGTTAAAAAAAATATTAGTGTTTTTGCTGCTATTCATTTAGGGTCAGAAAAAATCAGTTTGAAAATTGTTCAATATACTAATTTAAACTCACTAGAAGTGCTTGATTTTGCTGAACGTAAAGTAAGAATAGGTGAAGAAACTTTCAAGACAGGCAAGATTTCTTTGGCTGTCGTAAAAGAAATTTGTGAGCTACTTAATAATTATTGCCGCATGATGAAAGAGTATGGTGTACAAAAACATGTTGTTATCGGCACAACTGCAATGCGTGAGGCGCGAAATCGCGCTTTTATGATAGAGCAAATTTTTATGACTACAGGGCTTAGAGTCGAAGTTATAGATATGCCTTTGGAGATTTATTATAAATATGTTGCAATAGCTAGGACTTTAAAAGCGGCTAACACTTTAAATGATGGTCAAGCAACTTTATTTGCAGACATTTCATCAGGTGGTCTTGGAATTACACTTGTGGAAAACGAGGATATAAAATACCAGCAAAATATTCATATAGGTGTAATCAGAGTTAAAGAGAGCTTTGATAAAAATCAACACGCTTCTAATTATTTTAACGAAGCATTGACTGAATATATAAGTAGTATTGTATCGCCAGTACAGGATAATTTTAAGGATTTTAACGTCAAAAAGATAGTTTTATCAGGTGCTAATAGTTCTCTTTTTTTGCGGATGCTTAATATTAAACAAGGGAAAAATGAAGTTGTAACAATCCCGAAAAGCATGTTCCAATCGCTATATGATCGTATTATCAATATGAAGCTTGCTAAAGTTATGTATGATTATAAGTTAAATGAGCAAGAGGCAGAAATGATTTTGCCAACGATAATTTTTTATCAACAGCTTATCAGCTTGTCTGCTGCAAGCGAAATTGTTTTTCCGCCAAATAGCTTTATTGATGCGATTATTTTGCTGCATATTGCAAGAGAAAAACAGCATTCATGGCTCAAAGAATTGGATCAACAGCTTATTGGCTTTGTTTATAATATTGGTAAATATTATAAATTTGACTTAAATCATGCAAAACAAGTAGCATCTTTCTGCGATATTTTATTTGAACGGACAAGTAAGATACACGATCTTAGTTCAAGAGATAGATTGATACTCCAAGTTGCTGCAATTTTGCACGATGTAGGAAAATGTATAAATCTTCGTCAACACTATATTTATTCGAGTAGTTTGATTTTGTCTACAGATATTTTTGGCTTTAGCGACGAAGAGAAAAAAATCATTGCGTATGTAGCGTTTCATCATGCCAAAGGATTGTTTGACATTAAAAGTGAAATAGCTTCATCGGTAACAAAAGAACAAATACCTGTTATTGCTAAATTATCGGTGCTGCTCAGAATTGCAGATGCTTTGGATAGAAGCTATAAACAAAAAATTACAGATTGCAAGATATCATTTAAAGAAGATGAAATGCACATAATTGTATCATCCAACGAAAACCTTTCTTTAGAGCGGTGGACGTTTGAAGATAAAATAGATATGTTTGGCGAGGTTTTTGGAATAAAACCTGTACTAATTGAAAAGACAAAATAGGTAGGTGTGAACTTTGGTAGAAAAAACAGTAAAAAAAGTAGAAACGAAATTAAATACAGAGAGCAATTTTATCAATAGAGAGCTAAGTTGGTTGAAATTTAACACAAGAGTACTAAAAGAAGCCAATGCTAAAGACCAGCCACCTTTGGAAAGATTGCGTTTTATAAGCATTGCGGCATCTAACTTAGATGAATTTTTTATGGTTAGGGTGGCAAATTTAATTGATAAACTGGAAAAAGGGATTAAAGAACGTGATCCTTCTGGTCTTAGCGTTCCTGCTCAGTTTGAAAAAGTCTCTGCGGCTTCGCACAGCATGGTCAGAAGCTTTTATAAGTATTTATTTCCAGTATTAAAAGAGCTTAGAAACTATGGGATTGTTATTACTAGATTAGATGAAATATCGCCAAAAGGACAAGAATGGCTGAAAAACTATTTTATCAATACAGTTTATCCTGTTTTAACTCCTATGGCGGTTGATGCCAGCAGACCATTTCCTTTTTTGGCGAATAGAAGCTTGAACTTGGCGGTTAGCTTTGAGCAAAAAGACGATGATGAAAATAAAATTGCCTTTGTCCAGGTGCCGTCGGTTTTGCCACGTCTTTTGCAAGTGGAAACAGAACAGGATAAAACTTTTGTTTTCTTGGAAGAACTTATAATGCAGCATTGTTCTATGTTATTTTTAGGACAAAAAATCAAAAATATTACTGCCTTTAGATTGACTAGAAATTCTGATCTGACAATAGATGACGAGGATGCTACAAATCTTTTGCAAGAAGTGGAAGAATCACTTAGAAAGCGTATACGTGGTGATGTTATTAGATTGGAAATTAACGCTACTGAAGATGACGAGATAGGTAAATTCTTAAGAAAAAACCTAGCGCTTGATAAAAGCGATGTTTATGAAATTACAGGTCCGATTGATTTGACGTGCTTTTTTAAACTTGTCAGTTTACCGGAGTTTTCCAATCTGTGTAATTTGCCACAGCCACCGCAAATACCAATGGATTTGATTGATAATGATGATATTTTTGCTCTTGCTTCAGAAAAGGACATAATGTTGCATCATCCGTTTGAATCTTTTGATGCGCTTGTAAAATTTGTCCAAGATGCAGCAAATGACCCGCAAGTTTTGGCGATAAAACAGACTCTTTATAGAGTATCTGGTAATTCTCCTATTGTTGCAGCGTTAGCTAAAGCTGCTGAAAACGGCAAACAAGTAACTGTGCTTATGGAAGTAAAAGCAAGATTTGACGAACAAAACAACATTATTTGGGCAAGGCGACTGGAAAAGGCGGGTTGTCATGTAATTTATGGTCTTGTTGGTTTAAAGACACACTCAAAAATAATTTTAATTGTACGTCAAGAAAATGATGGTATAAAACGCTACGTACATCTAGGGACAGGGAACTATAACGATTCTACAGCCAAGCTGTATACAGATATTGGTATTATAACCTCTAATGCACAAATTGGTGCAGACGCTTCAGCCTTTTTTAATGTACTATCGGGCTACTCTGAGCCGCCACTGCTTGATAAATTGACTATGGCACCTATTGGTCTTAGAGAGAAGTTTTATGAGCTGATAGATAATGAAATAGATATAGCCAAAAAAGGCGGTAATGCTAGGATTATCGCTAAGATGAATTCTCTTATTGACAAAGAGATGATCTTAAAGCTGTATCAAGCATCTAATGCTGGCGTTAAAATTGATCTTATTATAAGAGGGATTTGTGGCTTGATTGAAGGCAAGAAAGCTGTTAGTGAAAACATCACCGTGCGTAGCATCATTGGCAGGTATCTTGAACATACAAGGATATTTTACTTTTTAAATGCTGGTGAAGAGCAAATTTATCTATCGAGTGCCGACTGGATGGAGCGAAACTTAAATGATAGAGTGGAGCTGCTTTTTCCGGTAGAAAGTCCTGAACACGTCGAAAGGATAAAAGAAATACTTGATTTATATCTTAAAGACAACACTAAAGCTCATGTGATGGCGAGTAACGGCAGCTATAGAAAATTAAATGCTAGTACAACAAAAATCAGTGCCCAAGAGGCGCTTTATAAAATGGCTGTTGAAGCAGTGAAAAACAGCCGACCCTCACTAGAGCAAAAGATGCAACCTTTACATAAAAAAACAAGCCTTTATGAGCAAGAACAATTAGAAGATCAAGGCTACAAAAAAGATATCGAGCTAGACTAAACGCTCTTGTATTGTTTGCAATAGCTTGCTATAATAGTGTACAGATTTTAAAATGCGAGGTGCCAAATGTCAGAAATATATAAAGTAACATTTAATATAGAACAGGTATATGGCTATATAGCTTTGGATGAAAGTAAAAAAGAACTGTCTGTTGTTTATCCTGATGAAAAAATAGTTGAGAAAATTAAAACTTGGTTGCAAACAAAGCACGAAATCAACACGCCAAATGCTGGTGGATCAGTGAGTGATTTTTCCGTCAAGACATATCTTGCCACAAATAGTGTAGAAGATTTTGAAACTGTTTTAACAAGAGCTTGGCAAAAAATAGGTATACACATTGATTGGAGTTTTCCAGCAGGTGAAATATAAAGTTATCCACAAAGTTATCAACAGATGAATAATGAGTATTTTATGCACAATGAAACTAAGCTTGAAAATACAAGCTTAGTTTGCAATTGGGAACTTGGATAACTCTGTGGATAATTTGTTGATAAACTGTTAAAAAGCGTCCGTAGCTCAGTTGGATAGAGCAGCGGTTTCCTAAACCGTTGGTCGGGGGTTCAATTCCCTCCGGGCGCACCAAAAAAAATGTTGGTATTGCTACAAATATTAAGACGCTAATCTTACGATTAGTGTCTTTTTTTGTCTTAGGTGGGGCAATAGGTGGGGCAGTTGTAGTTAAAACAGCTTGACTTTATCTAATAAAATTAGATGAAAGTATTTAAAAGAAAAATTTTTATCTAATGTTCTTATATTTTTGAGTAACTATTTAAAATAAGCTAAAACTACTTAAAAAACATAAAAGATTAAAGCACAACCATTTTGATAATGATTGTGCTTTTGTATTTTATTTGCTTAGATTTTCAATAGCCATAATTGCTTGCTGCTGCATATCTGGCATAATGTGGCTATAAATATCTAATGTTGTAGATATATTAGAATGTCCTAATCTTTCTTGAATTACTTTTGGATTTACTCCTGCCTTTAAAAGCATTGAGGCGTGGTTGTGGCGTAGGCTATGAAAGGTAAATTTGTCGCTTATCCCTGCTTGATTAAGTAGATTTCTAAAATGCTTGTTAAATCTTGAGAAATCTACTGCTCCACCACACATATTAGAAAATACGTAGTTGTTTTTGGTATAGTCTTCGCCTGCATCTCTAATGAATTGCTCTTGCCATTGTTTATAGTTTTTTAGCATTTGCATATCCTTTGTTGCGAGCAGTATTTTTCGCTTGCTCAACTTTGTTTTGGGTTCTTGTAGTGTGTACCCTTGCTTATTTATCCTGACAAGTGTATGTGAAAGAAAAATTGCTCCAGCACTAAAGTTAATGTTCTCCCATTTAAGCCCAAAGACTTCGCCCATTCTCATACCTGTGTGCAGTGTCAGTTGCAAAATCGCTGTCATTGTTTTGTTTATATACCCATCAGAAAAGGTGCTTGCTAGTTCAAGCATTGTTTTTATCTCGTCATCTGTAAGTAGCACGTGTTCTCTTGTTTGAAGTTTAGGAGGGCTAGTGTCTTTGGCAGGGTTGCGTAGTAAAAAGCCGTGCTTTATTGCTTCATCAAGGCATGATGTGAAATAACGTCGTGCATTTCTAATTGTTGCTGATGATATGCCAGTTCTTTGTAATCCACCTGTTTTGCCAAGAGTATTAAAATGGTGCTGTAACTCTAGTGATGTTAATTTCATCAGTAGTTTATGCCCCAACTGCGGAACTATATAACAATAAAGGCAACTGGTATATTTTTCCAGTGTTCTCGGTCGCACTCTAGGTGCTACAAATATACTGAGCCATTTATCTACCCAGTCTTTAACGAGTATTTTATCGGCATCAAGGTTAAGTCCGGCAGAAAGATTATTCAAAAATTCGTCAGCTTTTTTAATAGCTAAAGCAGATTTTTTATTTCTAAATTTTTTGCGCTTTAGTTCACCAGTTGTGGGATTAGTGTAAGTAATTTCGTGTGTATACAAACCTTTTTTATCTTGGTAAGTTGTTCCACGACCGTTTATATTGCGTTTCATAGAAAGTCTCCTTTAAAATTTAAAGGGCATAGGTAAATATGCCCTTTTTAATTTAGATTGATAGATTGTCATCACTTTTTGTCAAAGCTTCAATTATTGATGACCCTAAGATAACTACCCTTTTAGAACTAACCCGTTTGGCTTTTAAACTACCAAATTTAATTCTCCTGTAGTAAATACCTTGTTCATTGTTTTCGCTGAACCAGCCAGCTTGGATGACTTCTTCGACTGTATATTCTTTAAATGGGTCTGGTTGATTATTTAAAGATACTTTTTTTACAACATTCAAGTGGTAGCCAACGATATATAATTTACTAGAATAAAGAAAAAGTTTGATGTTCTGCTCATCTAAAATTTTGTGAAAAAGCTTTAAAGGCAATGCATTTTCTCTTTTCCCCTCTATACAGGCATTCAAATATTCTTTGTACACATCATTTACAGCTAGCTTTTCAATGCTCAAAGAAGTTTTAACTAGATTTCGTTGTATAAAACTTTGACAAAAATATTCGTCTAAAATATTTATAGCTTTTAACAGAACAACTTTTTTAGAAGGAAATTTATTTACCATTCTAGTATTAAGAGATTTTTGCTGATTGATTTTACTCATACGTTCCATTGCGTATTGGATAAATCGTTCTTCACCTTGATTAATAGCGGAATTTTCCATTGTCATATCATTTTTCCTCCAATATTTTTATACTTTTTTATCATATGGATAATATATATTTATTATTTTTTAAAAAACACTTTTTTTAGTTCTATTCCCAAAAAGGATGCAACTGGGTTTCCATAAGGTTTGCCGTTTGCATCCAGCCGCCTCTTTTTTTTATCACTTCTAACGCCTAGAACACTGGAAATTTTGTCTTTAAACTGCTCTTCTTTTAAAGGGGTAATCTCGTGATTAGAGCAGAACTTGATATATTTTGCGTACATATCGCTCTTGCTCACATACCCTTTACGTCTCAAGGTGCAAGCTTTGTTAATGAAAAATTTAATGCTGTCTTCTGCCGACCTAAATTCTTTCTCCATCGCCTTACTGGTTTTGCTTTTGCTGAAGGTAAAATTATTTCGGCCTAGTTTTGTCATAAAACTAACCAAGAAGGTGAATATGGCATCTTTTTCTGCTTCGAATAGGGATTTGTCTATATCTAAAACCCATTGTAGCCTATCAAGAGAATATTCAAATGGTAGAAACACAAATCTTGACAATATGGCATCGTCAGTTACTTTAGCGGCTACTTTGAGCGGTGCATTAGTTGCTATAAGCAGCTTTGCTCTACTTCTTCGACTAAATCCGTCAACACCCTTCGCTTCGCCGTACATATTCTCACAGGCAATAAGTGCTTTAAGCGTGGATGTACGGCTTATTTCTTTATAATCCGTCTCGTCTACAAAAACAAGTTTTGCATCTAGGATTTGCTTTCGGATAAACGCATTACCAGAATTTAGATCATCCAAGTTAAGATTTGCCACATTGTTGGAGAACAGGCTAATCAGACGAGCGAACGAAGACTTCCCCGAATGAGCGGGGCCTCTGAATACAAATGCCAACTTTGCTTGGGTAAATGGGCTAATCAGGTAAGCCATAATTTCCAGAAATAATCGCCTATTTTCCTTGTCAGGGAAAACCCTTTTTATTGTCTGTAGAAATTTTTTTGGTCGTTTGTTTGTACCATAAGAAACGTTCATCCTACTTGTAAAATGATATTTCGGCGAAAATTCTTTTAATTTTCCTGTTTGGCAATTTAAGACACCATTTTTTAGGCATAAGTATTTTGTGGACGCATCAAATTGTTCTTCTTGACATTGGATTTTATTGCTACTTTGTAGAGAAAAAAATAGTTCTTGGTAATCATGTTTTTTAAGACCGCTCAACGCTTGATCTGTTAGTTCTTCTTTGACTAACATTGCGAGCTGCTCCACGGTCTGAATTTCTTGATAAATACCGCTTTTTTCTTGGTAAAAGTAAACACATCTTTTCTTTACGTCCGCCAAAAGGCGCTCTTCTAGTTGGGAGGTTAATTGGGCTTCTAGTTTTTGAATTTTAGTCATTGTTATTCTCCTATCTAAATTTATTTACAGCTGATAAATTCATATTAGAGGAAAAGAACTGCTAAATCATTGTCATTTTTTATACTTGAAAAATAAGCCAAATGTTTTAAAGTATGCATCATTAAAGGTTAGAGGCAAATTTATTTTCTGCCAAAAAACAGACACTATATATACTCATTTTTTATGTAAGTACACATAGTGTCTGTATTTATATATTTTTATTAATTGACATTTTTATTTACTGCAAAATAAATTTCTAAATATAGGATTTTTTATTTCTAACAAAAGAGTATTTTTAGAATCAACAGAGTAATTTTCTGACTTTTCATCAAAAGCCACTCTTTTTTTGTAAGCATTTAAAACACGCAACCTCCTTGTTCTTATATTGCGATAAAAATCAAGTATACTTTTTAATTCATCATCGTTTTTATCTTCTTCATATCTTTTTTCAAAAGCATTAATAGCCATATAATAAAATACGCAAGCCAAAAGTCGCTCTTCTTGGGTGGTTTTCAAAACAGATGTGTCTATATCCCAGATTTTTTCTAACTGTTGTTTATAGTCTCTAGCATAAAACTCAAAGCTGTTTGTCCAAGCACTTCTATGAAATCCTTTTTGATGAACAGTATTGATTATATAGCTAAAAAACAGGCTTTGATCCAAATCAGAATAAATACCATAAAAGTTAATGTTTGTAGTTGGGTTATAAATATCTTTTTTGTACCTAGAGCTGGCTATTTTATCAAAGGGTATTTTTCTATCTTTTAAAAAAGCTACTAAAGTTTTTAAATCAGGGATAAGCGTTTGCCAATCATCATTAGTTTTAATAATTTCATCTATTACAGCTATATCTTCTTTATCAAAATCATGCATATTTCTTTTTGTAATTTTTTGATGTTGGTTTATTTTTTTAAGATCTTTACAGCTTAACTTTTTTTTTGCATAAGCGAGTTTAGCTTCTGTATCAAGATATACACTAGAAAAATTAACTTCATTCATCTTAGATAGATCGTTTAAGTGTGAAAATATTTTATTAACATATAATTTGTTACTCCAAGGTAATCTGAGTTTTTTAAATAAATCTAAATTACAGTTATTTTCTACCTCAGATTGGATCATAAAAATAAAAAACATAAAATCTTGCACCAAAATCTGTGGAGCTATATATGGATATACTTTGGCAAAGTGAAAAATTTCTTGTTCAGAATTGAAGGGCTGTGCAAAATTGAATATAAGATTCTTTCTCCAAAGAAAGCCTAGTGTATTTAATAATTCTAATCTAGCGGGAATTTTATTGCTTTTAGAATAATCTAAAGAGTTCATTGTTGCAAAAGCTGATAAAACCTCTACAAAATGGTCTTGATTTTGGCAGGCAAAATAAAGTGGCAGTTTTCTTTTCAGCGATGTTACTTTTGAAAAGCTATTATATTTACTTTTAGCTTTATCTAGCACTTTTTCTTTTATTTCATCAAAAACTTCACTTTTGTGAGTAGTAGCCCTTTTAGCGAAATTAGTGTTGTTGAATTGACAAGGTTTTATTTTAGAGAAAATTTTTAGCATGTATAATTTTAAATCCTCTTTTAAACAGCCAATAAATGCAAGTGCCGTCTTTTGTGCATCTTCAAAAGTATGTCTGCCTTTTTTAGTACGAAAAAAATAACAAAGTCTTTTGGATTTTGGATTTTTGTGAGCCAATCCTTTTTTGTTACAAAAAATACCTTGCTTTATTAGATGATGTTCAAAATATACCATACAAATATAGTATAAATTTGCAAAATCTTGATCGGTAAAAAAATCTTGCTCAAATAGCTGCTTTTCGGCTGGTATTTTATTCGTGTCGCTTTCGTACAATTTCGTGAATGTTCCTATATTATACAAAATACCATAATCAAAAAGGCATAAAATATCTATCATCTTGAAAATAAAACTTCTTCCAAACTCTATACTATTTATCAGCTCTTCTAGAGTTTCAGCATTTTCATCTATGCGGTAGTATGTATTATTAAGAATATCTTCTATACGTGAAAATTTGCCTTTATCTATTGCTTTTCTCATCGTGTCATCATCAAAATCTCTTACATTTCTAGTAACCTTTGCCAAAACTATCCATCCTTCCTGTTTTTTTATTTGTTCCGAGTGGTTCCAAGTTGTTCTAAGTTTTTCCGAGCTTGTTCCAGCAAAAACACTCTTTAAAGGTAGTAATATCAATGCATTTGAGTTTTTTTGTTCAAATGATCCATATTTTCAGGGTAGTGTTTTTATATATTTTATCTACTTTATAAATATACTCTCTTACCCCAACTATTAGATTGTTGTAACTTATCCACAGGGTATTATTTTCATTCTATTTTCTAATATCATCAGGTTTCATCTAGGTTTATCTAGTATACTTTATTCTATTTCATCTGTTTTCAACTTGTTTTACTATTGCATTTTGTTTCAACTAATTTCATCTAGCAAGTTAACTATTTTCATTTACTTTCACCTATTATTATATCAATGTTAACCAAATAACAAACAAAAATGCAATATAGTTTTAAAAAAATTATAACAATATTTTAAAAATAAAACGAGGTGAAACTAGATGATAGATACAATCAAGATAGCACATGAATTTAGTCAAAAGACGGCAAAAGAAGAATTTTTACTACTTGTAAATTATTTATCCAAAAATTACAAGCTAAAAGAAAAGATAAAAGCTAATCACCAAAGCTTTATAAGCTACGACTTTTCTTTATTTGGCGTACTACGCTTAGAATTATGCAAGCACGAACCAAGATATGAAAATGGCTATTTCATAAAACTTGTCATCAACCCAAAATATATGCTACAAAAAGAAAACTACAACCATATTGATCTATCGGAAGAAAAAGATTATCCTGCTTTTGAACAGGCGTTTAACAAATTTATTTTGACTATTAGTAAATTAAGTACAGTACAACTACCAACCTTAGATAAGTGGACACCTACAAGAATAGATTATGCGATAAATATTTTTGACCAGCCCACATCTGCCTACATTTATCTATTTAACAAGGGTAAAGAGCCACCTAACGCCAAACTTAAAAGTTCACTGCAAAAATGCTTTCAATTCAAAGCCACCTCTTACTGGCGAGCTTACAAAAGCTTTACCCTAAACTTTTATAACAAAATAGCCCAACTAAAACAAAACAAAAGTCTATACAAACAACTTTTGAAAGAAAAGATAATAAACAAAAGCACGCAAATATTACGCCTAGAAGTGCAGCTTAGCTTAA
>CAZKFG010000032.1:0-26680 GCA_964551985.1 uncultured Acidaminococcales bacterium | reverse complement strand
ACCTAGTTGTCTTGAAAAGTTTATTACGTCTCTATCACTAAAGCCGATAGTTTTTCTGTGTTTGTAGATTTGGGCTACTATTTCTTTGTTTAGTTCGCCTAGCACTTCGCCTTGAATGTAATCACGTCCGCACATCTTGGCGATCATTCCACCTATTGTGCCATGCATTGCTATTGCTCTTGGGTCACTGCTGGACATGCCATTTTGAGCAATTATATCGCCTACGTACTTATAAGCTTTTCTGCCAAATCGTCTGGCATAATGAATATTGTTTTCCTGTTGAGTATAAGTATCAATTTCTTTTGGTATATACCTATCAATAAAACCTCTTGCACCTCGCCAGTAATCACGCTCTTTCAACGCTTGTTCAAAATTATTACGATTAACATAATCCGTAAAATTCAAAAATGAATACTCGCTGTACTGAGAGTAGGCTTTAGAATAGTCTTGCATATTAAGAGAAGTATTATGTGGGCGATTATAATTTCTATTATCTATATAATTCTCCATATACCTATAAATATCCTTTAACTCTTTTGAAGGTGAATAACTTTGATGAAAATGACCTTTATCAGGATGCCCATAGCCGTATTTAAACTCATAGTTCAATCTGTCAATTCCATAGCCGTTTTCACTAATTTCCTTAACAATCCACCAAAAGGGCATATATGGGTACCTGTCGTAACACTCCATAGCCTTTAAAATCTCGTTTTTACTTATTTTTCTTACATTATTTGACACTTTCAAATCACTCCTGTTACTATAAAGTTACGGTTAAGTAAAGGCAATCTACCCTGACTTTTAAAGCATTATTACCTAAGCTGTTAGAATGAGAAGGCAATTGGTTTGATGTTTCACTCCAAGGACTTAATGTCCGCGATTAAGTCAGTCAACCAGTCTCTCATTGGCAGCGTTCGTTTTATGCAGGTTGAACCAATGTCCAACAGTGCGTCCGCGTCACCAAACAGATTGAATCGGCAATGATGTAATATTGGATCACCAATTTGTAATTGTTTTATGGGGGTATTTTTTATAAACGCAGTCGGTGTTGATGTCTCTAAGGGCAATAGCATGGTTGCCATTGCCAAACTTTTGGTCAAGTGATTTCCAAGCCTTTTACTATTCGTCACACCTCAAGTTAATTCAAGAATTTGGCAAAAGTCTCAATGGTGAAACAAAAGTCATTCTTGAACATACTGGGCGCTATTATGAATCTGTGGTTCATATACTCCACGATGCCGGTATCTTTGTCTATGCCGTTAATCCCAAGTTCACTAAGGACTACGGCAACAATTCTCTTCGCCGTGTCAAAAACGATAAAGCCTATTCTTTGAAGATTGCCTGTTATGGTTTTGACAATTGGAGCGAGCTACGTCGATATACACGATTCGTTACCAACTCAAAACCATGAACCGCCAATGTGGTCTTTATAACAAGACCAAGACGGTCTTGAAGAACAATTTAATCGCGTTTTTTGACCAGACTTATCCCGGTGTAAATGACTTTTTCTCTAGCCCTGCCCGTGAGGACGGTACTCAGAAATGGGTGGATTTTGCCTCGTCCTTTTGGTATGTTTACTGTGTTAGCAGTGTGAGCCAAACGGCATTCACTGAGCGTTACCGCAAATTTTGCAAGCGCCATGGATACTGTTTTCAAGCCGACAAAGCTGTTCAAATCCACTTCGCATCAAAAGATTTGATTGCAATGCTACCGAAAGACTCCTTTATCAAGCTGCTCATTAAGAACGCTCCTCTTGATGACACGGTGTTTTGCTTTATGGACAAGAAACGTGCCCCGCTGGCAAGCCTTACTTTGTTACATGACCGCAGGGGCAAATAAGTTTTTGCGCGTTTACTATGGCAAGGTGAAAGAGTATCTGGCTCAGTTGACACAATAAATCTTTTTACCTTTTTATCCCAGTCCAGCGCATTTTACGGTGGTCTTTTTTCTTTGCCCTTTTTACTTGCTTACATTTTTTTGTTTTCCTATTGACTTTTACTTTGCAGGCTGTTATGGCAATTTTGTCAAGAGTGTTTTTTAGTGTTTAAAATTTGTTTTGTTTTGTAACTATGACAACTTTTGTTATTGTAGTATTTGGCTTTGTATTGCTAGTAACGGAGATGGCTATATCTGGTGAAACTTTATTTTCATCATTTTCAATAATTACTTTTTATTAAGAAATCAATCCAGCTAAAAAAGCACCATCACCTGCAAACATAATTCAAAAGCCGATAAACCAAAAGACTATTGTACCAAGAGAAAAGTCCATAAGATTTTTCATAATGATGTTTCCGACATTTTTAGATCTTGTAAAACCTGTTTCCACCATTGAAAATCCAGCTTGCATGAAAAACACAAGTGCTGCACCAAGTAATACCCAGATAGTGTCAACTGCTAAATACATAATTATTCCTCCTAAAAAATAAAAGGCATGTATTTTATCTTAATGTCAATCTGACATATTGATAAAAACACGCCTTTGTGTATTATATGGCAATATTATGCCATTATTTAGTTTACACTGTATAAAATATCTGCATATGTAGGTAAGTTCCAATGTTTTTTAGCTACAATAGTTTCAAGTTCATCAATTATTAATCTAAGTTCAGTAACTTTCATAAACACTGAATTTCGATAGTATTTTGCAGATTCTAAACTATCTTCTATAGATTTTTCATTTATTAAGACATTTTCAAGTTCTTCTAATTTTTTATAAAGAGCTACTGTTAGAGTAGATAGTTTTAGTGCCAAAGCTTTTTCTGGTTCATATTCTATTCCACACAATTTTTTGCCGTTTATCAGTGATACAAGTTCACTTTGATAAGCGATTGATGCTGGTAAAATTTCTTTTTTTATAATGTCAATCATGGTTAGCGCTTCAATGTGAATTGTTTTTTGATATCCTTCAAGCAAAATTTCATATCTTGAATGTAGTTCTGTTTTTGTAAGACATTGTGTTTTTCAAATAGCGCTTTGCTTTTAGCACTTACAAAAGCTGGTAATGCATCTACTGTTGTTTTAAGATTTGAAAGTCCTCTTTTTTTTGCTTCTATTACCCATTCGTCAGAATAGTTGTTGCCGTTAAATATAATTCTTTTGTGATTTTTAATTGTTGATTTTATAAGGTTTGCCAGTTCTATTTTAAAATCAGAACGTTGTTCTAGCTTGTCAGCAAATTGTGATAAAATCTCTGCAACTATGCAATTTAAAATTATATTTGGACCGGCAATGGAAAATGCCGAGCCTAACATTCTGAATTCAAATTTGTTGCCTGTAAAGGCAAAAGGTGATGTACGGTTGCGGTCTGTTGTGTCTTTTGGGAAATGTGGCAATACTGTTGCACCAATTTGCATTTGATACTTTTGTTTGTCTTTATAATCGGTATCTTCATCTATTGCTTGTAGTATTTGTGTTAGTTCATCACCTAAAAATATTGATACAATAGCAGGTGGAGCTTCGTTTGCACCAAGTCTATGGTCATTTCCTGCACTGGCAACAGAAACTCTTAGTAAGTCTTGATATTCATCTACTGCTTTTATTATAGCTACTAAAAAGAGTAAAAACTGTGCATTCTCTGAGGGAGTTTCACCCGGTTCTAGTAAATTAACCCCTGTGTCTGTAGCGATAGACCAGTTGTTGTGTTTTCCGCTACCATTTACACCTGCAAAAGGTTTTTCGTGTAATAGACAAGCCAAATTGTGTTTGCTTGCAATGCTTTTCATAAGTTCCATAGTAAGCTGATTTTGGTCTGTGGCAATATTTGTAGTTGTGAAAATAGGTGCTAATTCATGTTGAGCTGGTGCGACTTCATTATGCTTTGTTTTTGCTAATATACCAAGCTCCCACATTTGTTGTTCCAACTCTTTCATAAAAGCCGAAACCCTTGGTTTTAAACTGCCAAAATAGTGGTCTTCTAGTTCTTGACCTTTAGGCGGTCTTGCACCAAATATTGTTCTTCCACAATTTACAAGATCAGTTCTTTTTAAATAAGTATCTTTATCAATTAAAAAATATTCTTGTTCAGCACCTACTGTCGTCAAGACTCTTTTAGCAGTTGTATTGCCAAATATTTTCAAAATACGCATTGCTTGTTTGTCAATTGCTTGCATAGAACGCAGTAGAGGAGTTTTTTTGTCAAGCGCCTCACCACCATAAGAACAAAATGCAGTTGGGATGAAAAGAGTATCATCTTTGATAAAAGCATATGATGTTATGTCCCATACTGTATAGCCTCTAGCTTCAAAAGTAGCACGAAGACCACCAGATGGAAAACTTGAAGCATCAGGTTCGCCACGTACCAGTTCTTTACCAGAAAACTCCATTATTATTTTACCTTCACTATCAGGCGAGATGAAACTTTCGTGTTTTTCTGCTGTTATGCCAGTCATGGGTTGGAACCAGTGAGTAAAATGTGTTGCGCCGTTTTCTATCGCCCAATCTTTCATAACACTTGCTACAATGTTTGCTATGTCAAGTTCTAAATGGGTTCCTTGTTGCATAGTTTTTCTCAAAGCTTTGTAGGTGTCTTTTGGTAGACGTGTTTTCATTACCGAATCGTTAAATACTAGATTGCCAAAAATAGCAGGGATATCTTTCATAAAAAATCCTCCTTAGATTTATTTTTAATAGTTTTATTGCAAAGATTTTTGTTAACTGCTCCTTTCTTAAACAAAAAAATAAAGACACTGCGGACTAAAGTCCACAGCGCCTTTGCTGTTTGTTGAATATAATTTAATATATAAATTTTGTTTTGTCAATAATTTTTTTTTGACAAACAAAAAAATGTAAGATATAATTTTTTTAGTGAACAAAGGCGTTCATCATATAATGTAATAAACAATTAGCCTAGGTGCGTTACTGAGGGGTTGTTTATGTGCATTATATGATGAGCGTCTTTTTGTTTTTCAAAAAGGAGGGTGCATATGTTAAAAGAAGGACAAATAAGAATCCCATCAGGTTGTGCTATATCTGGCATTTTTGATAAGACTGGTAAAGGGATGAGTGGAGAGAATATCATAAAATCTATTTCTGTAATGCACGATCGCTCAAATGGATTAGGTGGCGGTTTTGCGGCCTACGGAATTTACCCTGAGTATAAAGATTATTATGCTTTTCATATTTTTTATGATAATGTTTTGGCCAAAAAAGAGTGTGAAGAGTTTTTGGAGCGACATTTTGATATTATAAATTTGTCGAAAATACCTACAAGAAAAATTAAACAAATAACTGATGAACCACTTATATGGCGATATTTTGTTACACCTCTTCCAACAAAGCTTATAGATAGTCAATTAGATGAGCGTGAATTTGTAAAAAAATGCGTGTTTAAAATAAATACAAAAATTAATGGCGGATATGTTTTTTCTAGTGGTAAAAATATGGGTGTATTTAAAGCTGTTGGATATCCAGAAGATGTAGGAGTTTTTTATCGATTGGAAGACTATCATGGTTATTGCTTTACTGCTCACGGTAGATATCCTACAAACACACCTGGTTGGTGGGGTGGCGCTCATCCTTTTGCTCTTTTAGATTATTCTGTTGTACACAATGGCGAGATATCTTCTTATGATACAAATAAAAGAGCAATGGAAATGTATGGCTATAAATGTACTTTACAGACAGATACTGAAGTTATAGCTTATATTATTGATTATTTGCATCGCAAAAAAGAGTTAACTTTTACTGAGATTGCCTCTGTTATTGCAGCACCATTTTGGCAAACTATTTCTCGTATGCCACAAGAAAAAAGACAAATACATGAGTATTTGCGTAATGTTTTTTCATCACAGCTTATCACAGGACCTTTTTCTATATTGGTTGGTTTTCAAGGTGGCTTGATGGCACTTAATGATAGGCTTAAGCTGCGTAATATGCTTGTTGGCACAAAAGATGACATTGTATATTTTGCAAGTGAAGAGGCAGCTATAAGAATTATAGAACCAAATCTTGATAAGGTCTGGGCACCAAAAGGCGGTGAGCCAGTGATTATATTGCTTAATAAATCGGAGGAAGTTAAATATGGGACTAGAGTTTGTGTATCCTGATTATGAAGTTGTAAGAAATACTTATAAATGTACAAAATGCAAGATTTGTGTCCAGCAATGTGCAAATGCTGTACATAAATATTTGCAAGATTATGATAGATTTTCTACTGACGATGAAAAATGTGTGGTTTGTCAAAGATGCGTTTCTTTTTGTCCTACCAAAGCATTAAAAATAGTAAAAAGCGGCAATATTTATAAGAAAAATTTTAATTGGACGGGTAAAATAATAAATGAAGTTTACAAACAGTCTAACAGTGGCGGTGTTTTGCTATCTTCTATGGGTAATCCCGAAAATTTTCCAAGCTATTTTGATAAAATGCTTTTAAATGCTTCGCAAGTTACCAACCCACCTATTGATTCTTTGCGAGAACCTATGGAAACCAAAGTATTTTTAGGTTCAAAACCGCAAAGCATACAAAGAGATGAAAACGGGAAAATAAAAGTAAGTAGTCTACCACATATTAGCTTGTCCATGCCAATTATGTTTTCGGCTATGAGTTATGGTTCAATAAGTTATAACTCTCATAAAAGCCTTGCTAAAGCCGCAAAAGAACTAGGTGTTTGTTATAATACTGGAGAAGGTGGCTTGCATGAGGATTTTTATAGATATGGTGAAAATACTGTTGTTCAAGTGGCATCTGGTAGGTTTGAAGTACATAAAGATTATTTAAATAGTGGTGTTGCAATAGAAATAAAGATAGGTCAAGGTGCAAAACCTGGTATTGGTGGGCATTTGCCAGGGACAAAAATTGTGGGGCAAGTAGCTAAGACGAGAATGGTACCAGAAGGATCAGACGCTATTTCGCCAGCACCACATCATGATATTTATTCTATTGAAGATTTGCGTCAGCTTGTGTATTCACTAAAAGAGGTTACCGGCTATCGAAAGCCCATAATTGTCAAAATTGCCGCAGTACATAATATAACAGCTATTGCTAGTGGTATTGCTAGAAGTGGTGCTGATATTATAGCAATAGACGGATTTACTGGTGGTACTGGGGCAGCACCAACTAGAATAAGAGATAATGTGGGTTTGCCAATAGAGCTTGCTCTTGCAAGTGTTGATAAAAGATTGCGAGATGAAGGTATAAGAGATAATGTTGGACTTATTGTTGGTGGTAGCATACGCTCTAGTAGCGATATTGTAAAGGCAATAGCACTTGGTGCAGATGCTGTTTATATAGGTACTGCAGCACTTTTAGCTTTGGGTTGCCATCTTTGTAGAAGCTGTCATAGTGGTAAATGTAACTGGGGAATAGCAACACAAGTGCCAGATTTGACAAAAAGGCTAGACCCAGATGTTGGTTTTAGAAGGCTTGTAAACCTTTTGAATGCTTGGCAACATGAAATAAAAGAGATGATGGGTGGCATGGGTATTAACTCTATTGAAAGCTTAAAAGGTAATCGTTTGATGCTTCGTGGGGTGGGGCTAAATGAAAAAGAACTTGAAATTTTGGGTATAAAATACGCTGGAGAATAGGAAGTGATATAAATGCGATTGGATGCTTCAAAAGAAGATGTAAGATTGTTAAATGAAAAAATAAAAGCGTCAGATAATGATGTTTATATAGATAATTGCTATGGGCAAAGATTTATTGGAGCAGGGTTTGAAAAGAATAATATTACCATAAATGGCATACCTGGAAATGCATTAGGGGCGTATCTTAACGGCATTACTATAAAGGTAAATGGCAATGTTCAAGATGCTGTTGGTGATACTATGAACGATGGCAAGATTATTATAGATGGTAATGCTGGTGATGCTCTTGGTTATGCAATGAGGGGTGGCAAGATTTTTGTTCGTGGTAATGCTGGTTATAGAACTGGCATTCACATGAAAGAATATGAAGGTAAACGCCCTGTAATTGTTGTTGGCGGTAGCGTTGGTAGCTTTTTGGGTGAATACCTTGCAGGTGGTTTGATTATAGTTTTAGGACGTGAATGCAAAGGCGTGCCTGTAGGTAATTTTACAGGTACAGGTATGCACGGTGGTATGATATTTATAAAAAGTAAAGAGCCGCTTTTGCACTTGCCTGAGCAGGTTGTGGCAGAAATTGCTTGTGAAGATGATATAAAAAGCATACAACCATTGTTGCAAGAATATGCAGATTATTTTAATATAAATATAGAAGAATTTTTACAAGATTCATTTTACAAACTTACTCCTAATGCTAAAAATCCATATAAACAGCTTTATACAACAAATTAAGAGGTGGTATTTATGACGGGTACAATAAATGAGGTTTTGCAATTTATAAAGGAAAATGATGTAAAGTTTATAAGGCTTGGTTTTTGCGATCCTTTTGGCGTGCAAAAAAATATTTCAATAATGCCAGATGAGCTTTTGTCAGCTTTTGAACATGGGGTTTCTTTTGATGCTTCAGCTATAAAAGCGTTTTGTGATGTGGCTAAGTCTGATTTATTATTATTTCCTGACCCGTCTACATTGACCTTGCTTCCCTGGCGACCAGGTCCGGGCAGAGTTGTACGCTTTTTTTGTGATATCAAAAATCCTAACATGTCTGCATTTGTGCACGATAGTAGATATATTTTAAAAAATGTAATAAAAACCTGTGATGAAATGGGTTATGTATGCAAGATAGGGGCAGAGTGCGAATTTTATTTGTTTAAAACAGATGAAAATGGTGAGCCTACCAAAAAAACTATTGATTATGGCGGTTATCTTGATATTGCACCACTTGATAAAGGAGAAAATATCAGACGGGAAATTTGCTTGTGCTTAGAAGAGATGGGTTTAAAGCCAGAAACTTCACACCATGAGCAAGGGCCTGGTCAAAATGAGATAGATTTTAAATTTAGTGATGCGCTAGCTTGTGCTGATAATCTTTTGACTTTTAAATCTGTTGTAAAAGCGATAGCAGAACGCAATGGACTTTATGCCTCTTTTATGCCTAAACCGTTACTTGATAATAGTGGAAGTGGTTTGCATGTTAATATGTCTTTGTCTCAAAATGGTTTTAACATTTTTAAAAATAAGCAAGATGAACATTCTAAAGTGGCAGAAAGTTTCATTGCTGGTATTTTGCAAAAAATAGAACAAATTACTTTGTTTTTAAATCCGTTAGCTAACTCTTATGAGCGGTTTGGCAAATATGAAGCACCAAAGTATGTTTCTTGGTCTCATCAAAATCGCTCACAACTTATAAGAATACCTGCCGCTTTTGGAGAAAAAGTACGTATGGAGCTACGTTCGCCTGACCCTAGCGTTAACCCTTATCTTGCTTTTGCCCTTATAATAGGGGCAGGCTTAGAAGGTATAAAGCAAGAACTTAGCTTGCCACCAGCTGTTGATGCCAATTTATATAGTGCTGATAAATCATTGACAGAAAAACTGAATGTTTTGCCTTATAATCTTCAAGAAGCGATTAAATTTGCAGAAAAATCAGAGTTTGTAAAAAATATTATCGGCGCTGATATGTTAGATAAATACCTTTATTTTAAAAAACAAGAAGCGGCATTGTGGCTTGCATCAAAGGATAAAGAAGATTTTTATACAAAAAATTATTTTAAGTTTGTATAAATGAACAAAAAATCATTTAAAAGGTGGTGACTTTTACGCAAAATGTTTTAATTGTTTCTAATACAGCAAAAAGTATGTCTTTTTTTACACAAACACTAAACTCTTTTTGCGTAAACAAAATTATCACCGCAAAATCATGTTCACAGGCAAGGCGTTTGGTATCAGAGCAAAGCTTTGATTTAGTCATTATAAATGCACCTCTAAATGATGAATCTGGTGAGAACTTTTCAATAGACGTTGCAACAAAGATAAACAGTCAGGTAATTTTAGTTGTAAACAGTGAATACTATGAACAGATAACCTCTATTGTTGAAGATTACGGCATAATAACTATTGCAAGACCAATAGATAAAAGCATTTTTTGGTCAGCATTAAAGCTTTCCAAAGCAATGCAAAGTAAATTTAAAATAATGCACGAAGCAAATAATAAATTGTTGCAAAAAATTGAAGATATACGTATTGTTGATCGTGCTAAGTGTATTTTAATATCGCATTTGACTATGAGTGAGAGCGAGGCTCATAAATACATTGAACGTCAGGCAATGGATACAAGAACGACCAAAAGAGCTATAGCAGAGAGTATTTTAAAGACATATGAAAACTAAAGTTGTTAAAAATTTTTTTCGCTATATATTTAGATTTATACAAATTTTTAAAAAGGAGCTGAGCGAATAAAAATGAGCAAATCTGAAAAAGAAAAAATGCTCGATGGAGAACTTTATGACTGTGGTGATCCAGAACTAATGGAACTTTGGTACAAAGGGAAAAATCTTGCGCAAGAATATAATAGCCTAAATTACTCAGATCACAAAAGACAACAAGAAATTTTAAGTGATATGCTTGGCTCAAAAGGTATAAACATCCAAATAACAGCACCTTTTTATGTGGATTATGGGAAATTTATTCATATTGGTGATAATACAGAAATAAATATGAATTGTGTATTTTTAGATTGCAACAATATTACAATTGGTTCAGATACATTAATTGCGCCTAATGTGCAAATTTACACCGCATTTCATCCGACTAGTGCAGCAAAAAGATTTAATCCTAATTCAAAATGGGCATTGACTCAAACAGCACCAGTTAAAATTGGCAATGGATGTTGGATAGGGGGAGGGGTAATTATTTTACCTGGAGTTGAAATTGGTGATAATGTAACAATAGGTGCAGGCAGTGTTGTTACAAAAAACATTCCTTCAAATTCTTTAGCAATAGGTAGCCCATGCAAAGTAGTTAAAAAACTAAACTAGTTTATTATGTATGGATTAAATAATTACCTAATACTCAATATAGTATATTTGCTTTATAGTAGGTAAAAGCGGCTATTTTTAGCTAATATTTTGCTTTATTAAAGTTTGGCTAAATATGCAAAATGATTTCTCAAAGCCGTTGGTTGAGGGTTCAAGTCCTTCTGCCCCTGTCAGAAATCAAGCTGCATGGTTACTATAAAAATAAGAGTTCTAGCAAATGCTAGAAATCTTATTTTTTGTCTGTGGGGACTATATTTACTTGACCAAATTAGTTAAAGCTAGTTAAAGACTTCTAACTGTTATAAGCTTATATTTTATTATCCTATTTCTATCTCAGACGGGTCTAAAAATGGGTAGGTAATACTACAGTAAATGTTTAGGAATCACCAATATTAACCCAAGCAGTTTAAATTTGTCCAAGAATCTGTAGCTTGCTCAAACTATAAATACTTTAGTCTAGTATCAATGTTATATTAGTATCTTTGCTAATAATTTCGTAAGATATATAGATCACTGTTTGTTTTTTTATCTATAATATCAATACTAATATGTAAATAAAATGATAATATCATAAAATTAAGTAGAAAGGAGGTTTAATTTTCATATTGTTAGCAACTGCGAAAAAGATATATTGCTATTTTGAAAATAATTGTCTGCAGAAATTATTTTTATAAAATGCTTATTTGACGGTCATTTTACGCAAATGGTATAATTAATATAATGTAAGGAGGCCTGTCTATGGAAAATCGAGTTCTTCGTTATTTTCTCGCTATAGTTAGAGAAGAGAGCATAACAGCAGCAGCAAATTTTTTACATATAACACAACCTACTCTTTCAAGGCAGATAAAAGATTTAGAAAATGAATTGGGACAACAATTGCTTATAAGAGGAAGTCACAAGGTAAGGCTAACAGCTGAAGGTATTATTTTTAAAAAAAGGGCAGAGGAGATAATTGCTCTTGTTGATAAGACAGAAGAAGAATTCTCTTCAATGAAAGATACTTTGAGTGGTGATATTTATATTGGTGGTGGTGAAACAGATGCTATGAATTTGATTGCCTGCGTATGCCGTAAAATTCAGGAAAATTATCCAGGTATTCATTATCATCTTTATAGTGGTAATGCAGAAGATGTAACTGAACGGCTTGACAAAGGCCTTATAGATTTTGGTGTTTTAATTCAACCAACAGATATAACAAAATATAATTTCTTAAATATTCCCGCTAAAGATACTTGGGGTGTGATTATGCTCAAAAGTAGTCCGTTAGCTGAAAAAAAAGAAATACAAGTGCAAGATTTAATAGGACTTCCTTTGATTTTTTCAAGACAGGTCGTACAACAGCGCAAAGAGACAAACGAAATAGCTGAATGGTTTGGTGAACAATGGGATAATATAAATATCGTAACAACATTTAATCTTTTTTATAATGCAGCAGTAATGGCAAAGCAAGGGTTGGGTTATCTTGTTTCATTGGATAAATTGGCAGATACCTCTATAGATAGTCCGCTTTGTTTTTTACCATTGGCACCAAGGGTGGAATCTAGCCTTGACATTGTTTGGAAAAAGCATCAGATTTTTTCATCTGCATCAGAATTATTTTTAAAAGAATTGAAAATTAGCTTTGAAAAAAGTACGTTATAAATAAATATTTATAGGCTTTTTATTGTCATTAAGCTTCTGATATATATTTTTAAATGCAGATTAAAATTAGTCTTGAGAAACACAATACCTTGTGGCGTAAAGCTACAAGGTATTGATTATTAATTTTTAGAATTTTGTTTAATTTATATATTAAATATTTTTTCGGCTCTTTGCATATTTTCTATTATAGAAACAGAAAACGGACATTTTTTTTCGCAACTTGCACATCTAATGCAATCTGAGGCGTGTGCTGATAAATTTTTGTAATGCTGACCTACGCCTTTATTTATAGCTTCTTTATCCATAGTTGCTATATCAAGATACTTTGTTACAGCAGCAATATCGATTCCAGCAGGGCAGGGTAGGCAGTGGTTACAATAAACACAATTGCCTTTGAATTCTTTGTTCATACTTTGTATTATTTGGGTATAGTCTAAATCTTCTTTGCTGGCGTTTAGATAAGATATAGCTTCTTGTATTTGCTTTTTATTTTGACAACCAATTAAAACGCTTGCAACAGCTGGTCTGGTTAAGGCATAATGAATACATTGATTTACTGTAAGCGGTTTTTCAAAAGGTGTGTGCTCGGCAGATAAAAGTTTGCCACCACCTAAAGTTTTCATTACAGTTATTGCTACATCAAGTTGCTCGCACGTTCTATAAAGATCAAGCCTTGTTTTGTCAATTCCCAGCATTTGGTTTTTATCAACCTTTTCCATAAGATAATCAATAACATCTATTTCAGCGGGAAACATATCAAAAGCAGGGTTTATGCTGAACATTAATAAATCTACTATCCCTGTTTGTACAATTTTTTTGGCGATTATAGGGTTGTGTGAACTTGCACCAATGCCTCTAATTGTACCGTTTTTCTTTAAATCTTGTGCGTAGCTGACAATATCTGAATTAAATACTTCATCAAAACTTTGTTCATTATCAATAAAAAATAGCATACCAAAATCAATGTAATCAGTATTTAAGTCTTTGAGTAAACTTTCAAAATACTGTTTACAGATTTTCAAATCTCGTGATATATCATACTGCTCATTTATGTCTGTAGAGCCGATATGACCTTGAATGATAAATTTATCACGGTTGCCGTTTATGGCTTTGCCTATTTTTTGCCGAATGTCGCTGCCTGGCATAAAAATGTCCATAATATTTATACCGTTTTGCATAGCGGCATCAATAGTTTCTTTTACAATATTATAATCTTTACCATCAAGGTGTTCGGCGCCTAGACCTATTATGCTAGCGCTCATACCTGTTTTGCCTAATTTTTTATATTCCATAATTATCCTCCATTACTTTATTATAACAAAAACCCTTTATGCAACATATGCTATTATACTTATAAAGATATAATAACTTATCTTTGTTAATATTACATCTTGGAGTTGACTTTAAGTCAAGATATTTTATTTACAATATAACTATTGACTTTGAGCTAACTCTAAGTGATAAGCTTAAGAAAATAGAAATAAAGGAGACATAATATGAGTTTTAATATGTACGTACCCACAAGGGTAATTTTTGGACAAGGGAAATTAAACGAACTGGAAAAGCAAAACTTACCAGGTAAAAAAGCAATGATTGTCATTTCAAATGGCAAATCTACGAGAGCAAATGGATACTTAGAGAAAACGCAAAGACAGTTGCAAAAAGCAGGTTCAGACTATGTGGTATTTGACAAGATTCAACCAAATCCACTAAAAGATACAGTAAATGAAGGTGGAGTATTTGCCAGAGAAAACCAATGCGATTACATAGTAGCGCTTGGTGGTGGTAGCGTTATGGATGCAGCTAAAGGAATTGCAGTAGTTGCAACAAATGGTGGTGATGTTTGGGACTACATTGCAGGCGGAACAGGTGGAAAACAGCCTATATCAAAAGAGCCATTACCAATTGTAGCAATAACAACAACTGCGGGTACGGGTTCTGAGACTGATGCAGGCGGAGTTATAAGCAATCCTTATACAAAAGAAAAAACGGCGCTTGTTCACCCCTCTTTGTTTCCGGTTTTGGCTATTGTCGACCCAGAACTCATGCTGACAGTTCCACCTGCTTATACAGCATATCAAGGTTTTGATGCACTTTTTCATAGCATAGAAGGATATGTTTGTAATGCGGCAAATCTTATGAGTGATATGTATGCAATAACCGCTATTGAACACGTTGGACGCAATCTTGTCAGAGCGGTGAAAAATGGCAATGATATTGAGGCAAGAGAAAAGGTAGCGTTTGGCAATACTTTATCTGGTGTTGTAATGTGCGTGGGCAGAGTAACAAGTCAACATTCACTTGAACACGCAATGTCTGCTTATCATCAAGATTTACCACATGGTGCAGGGCTTATAATGCTAAGCAAAGCCTACTTTACACACCTTATAGAAAACAAAGCATGTGATGAACGCTTTGTAAGTATGGCAAAGGCACTAGGCATGACTGAGGCTAAAGAACCTATGGATTTTATAACCGCACTTGTTAAATTGCAAGAAGAGTGCAATGTTGCCGATTTAAAAATGTCAGATTATGGTATTAAAAAAGAAGATTTTCCTGTATTGGCTCAAAATGCTAAAGACACTATGGCTGGATTGTTTGTCTGCGATCGCATAGCACTTAGCAATGATGATTGTATTGCTATATATGAAAAATCCTATAAATAATATGTTCAATTGAAACTAAATAACCCCTAAAAGGCTTTTGCCTTAGGGGTTATTTAGTTTATACTGTTGTGATTTTAGTACATTTTCGAGTTGATGTTTTGCAATTTTTCAGCAAATGATAATAAAAAATCTTGGTTTTCGTTATCTAATGTACGAAAAGTGGTTAGTAAATATTGCTCTTTGTAACTTAAAATATTATCATAATTAACATCACTTGTTATAAAATAACTTTTATCAATATTGTAGCAGTCGGATAACTTTTGAATTACTCCCATTCTTGGCAATGATTTTTTTAAGAGCCATTTTCCAACGGTTGTTGAATCAACATCTAAAATTTTACCCAAATCAACTTGCGAAATGTTCTTTTCCTGCATTAATAACTTTAGTTTAAAACTAAAAATACTCTTTAGATCATCCATATCTATCACCTTTATGTATTATAGAATAATATAGTGCTTTTTTCAACGAAAAACAAAAAAAGTAGGCTTGATTCCTTGACATAGAATTAAATTCTGATATAATATAATTAAATTGAAAACAACAGCTATAAAAATGAGGTGTTATTTTGATGAAGTTCCAAATAACATTGAAAGCAGCAAGAATAAATGCAGGATTGAGCTTGCTTAAAGCGGCTGAAAAAATTGGCGTAGGAAAAGATACTCTTAGTAAATGGGAGAAAAATTCAGGATTGGTAAATCCTATAAAGCATCAAGCAATCTCTAATGCATACAAAATTCCAATTAATGTTATTTTTTTTGGCACTTTAGCAGAATTAAATTCTGCACATGCCGAATCACAAAAAAAGTATTAAAAATATAAAAGCATTTTCATCAAATAATGATAGCTATATAGCTTATATCAAAACATATTTGTTTATAGTTTTTTTAAAACTGTTTGTTCAACAAAAAAATAATTAGCAGTGATTATTTATAAATTTAATAAATAATCACTTGAATAATGAAAACTAAAATAGATTGAAAATTTCAAATACACATTAAATATATATTATTTAAATAAAATTGGGAAAGTCAATATATAAGAAATAGGAATTACTATATCAAATATAACTGCATAGCTGCTTATATGTCAAAAAATTTTTTGTAACTCGAGCAAATAGTATAAAAATACTGATAAATTGAATTATTATTATACAGCTTGTAAAAAATACTAATACTGCTTAGTGGCTTTTTTAAAATAAGTAACTTATAATTGTTTTAAGCTAAATTAGACTAATTTTATAAGGAAGATACGTATGAATTTTCGCACACTAGAATATTTTTTAACAATTGTAAGAGAAGAGAATATCTCTAAAGCGGCAAATATACTTCACATTACTCAGCCAACATTGAGTAGACAAATGTCTCAACTTGAAGATGAGCTGGGAATGAAACTATTTCATCGTGGAAAACGTTTATCTTTGACTGAGTCTGGTATTTTGTTTAAATTTAGAGCACAAGAGCTTTTAGATTTGATGTTAAAAATGCAAAAAGAGTTAAAAGAACAAAGCGAACTCAGTGGAATTATTTCTATTGGTGCAGGTGTTTTAATGTCTTCGGCAATTTTAGCTAAAGCTTTGCAAGATTTTCATGCAAAACATCCAAAAGTACATTTTGAATATTATGTAAATAGTAGTGACCATATAAAAGAGCGATTGGACAATGGGCTACTTAATTTTGGCTTGCTGATAGAACCTGTTGATATTATAAAGTACGATTATATAAGAATGAAAGAAAAAGAGCGCTTAGGGCTTTTCGTGTCAAAGCATAGCCTGCTTGCAAGTAAAGAAAAAATCACTAAAGAAGATCTTTTATCACTTCCTTCTCTAATTGGTCCTAATAGACTATCTGTCCAAAATGAACTTGAAAGCTGGCTTGGTGATGATTTGAGTAAGCTGAATATATTTGCGACAAGCAATATTATTACAGATTTATTGCTATTAGTGAAATCAGATTCTGCTTATGCTTTGGCAATAGAAGGCGCAACCAATTTTTTTGAAAGTGATGATATTGTATTTAAACCCTTATATCCTGAACTTTCTCTAAGCTCTGTTTTTGTCTGGAAGAAATCCCAACCGCTTTTTGCAACAGCGGCTAAATTTTTGGAATTTTTTAAAAGCATGCAATAAAAGCATAGGTTTATATAAAATATAAGTATTAGACATATAAAATTATATTGATTATTATTTAAGTGTAGGCAAGAAGTTTTTGCTAACACTTATTTTTTATCTGTGAAAATAGCAAAAATCTTTGTTTGTAAGTTTTTTGGAAAGAGGGAGTGGTGTTTATGAGAAGAATTAATATGCTTGTGATTAGTTTTTGTTTAATTATTTTTACAAGTCTGTTTATAGGAGGTCAAGCTATGGCAAGTGAGAAAAAAGGGCAAATAATTTATCGTAAAGCAGAGCAAAAAGCATATAAAGGACCTAGCGAGTTTTTTACAGGAGAATCTTTAGTTGAGCCTTTGTTTCCGGATAATGATGTTGCAACTTATGTTGGTGCTTATGTGACTTTTCAACCTAGCGCTCGTTCTAATTGGCATAAGCACATAGTAGGTCAGCATTTGGTTGTAATTAAAGGTGTGTGTTGGACACAGACTTGGGATGGTCAAAAATCTAAAGCGTACCCAGGCGATAGCATATGGTGTCCGGCTGATGTTAAACATTGGCATGGGGCTTCACCAGAAAGTGAAATGACACATCTTTCTTTAGCCCATAGTGATAAAGTAGGGCAAAATACTGTCTGGTTAGAGCCTGTGACAGACAAACAATACAATAGTTAAAAAAGGAGTTAATATGAAAAAAATATATTTATTACTCACTTTTATGATTTTGGCATCTATATTTTTAATAGGATGCTCTAGTCAAAAGCAAAATCAAACAAAATTAAATGATAAACAGGAGAAGCAAATGATAAATACTAATATAGCAAACGCGTCAGCTGGTAAAAAAGCACTTATAGTATATTATTCTATTAGTGGTAATACTCAAGCTGTAGCAAATCAAATTCAAAAAAATGTTGGTGGTGATATTGTCCAAATTGAGACGGTAAGCGCATATCCATCAAACTATAACCAACTTACCCAACAAGCAAAAAAAGAGATCCAAGAAGGATTTAAGCCGCAAATTCGTCCTATAAATGTAAATTTAAATGACTATGATGTTATTTATTTAGGTTCACCCAACTGGTGGTCAACTATAGCACCGCCTGTTATGAGTTTTTTGTCGCAAAATGACCTGTCAGGCAAAACAATATATCCGTTTATAACGCACGGTGGCGGCGGTCTTGCCGGGTGCGAAAAAGCAATAAAAGAACTTGCAGCAAATGCAAATGTCAAAAACGCATTGGTTATTCGTGATCGTAGCTCTGCAAACGTACAAAACGACATAGCAAATTGGTTAAATTGATAAAATATATAATGCCCAAAGGGGATTGATTGTCTTGCCAAATATTATAAAAATAAAAATATCACTTGATATTACTATGACAATTTTTATGGTTTTGGCAATGGCATATCAGGTGACAGGTATTTTTGTACATGAAATAGTTGGTGCTTTGCTTTTTGTTATGTTTTTTGCTCACAATTATCTAAATCGTTGTTGGTATAGCTCGTTATTTCAAAAAAATAATAATGTTGCTACAGTAATCAACAAAATGATAAATATAACACTTTGTTTTATAATGCTAGTTCTTTTTGTAAGTAGTGTGGCAATGTATCAAAGTATATCTCTAAAACATAGTATGTTTGTAAGGCAACTACACATACAAATGGCTTATTTAAGCTATATATTTTTATCCATACATATTGGAATGCACTGGGAGATGCTAATGGGCATACTAAAAAAAGTTGTTACAATCAATAGACAAAGTGCAGCTCATTTTTTAATGGTTACTTTGTTACCTATATTTATTTTTCTCTACGGCACGAAAGTATCTTTTGATTTACAAGTAGCTGCAAAAATCTTTTGCCCTTCACCGTTTAGCATTGCTAGAGTTAATGAAGAGGCTTTTATAGTGATATTTAATCTTATCACGCTTATGGGGATGTATATTTTTGCTGTCAATCTTACTTTAAAAAAATTGCGAAAATTAAAAAATTTACAAAGGGGGACTGTTGATGAAAAAACAAATTAGTGTATTACTTTTGGGTGCTTTTTTATCTATTATCGGCATGGCAACAGTAAATGCACAAACAGTAAAAGTAGATACCTTAACCGCCAAGCAAAAAGCCATTGTTCCTATAGGAGCATTTACTGCAAGTGGTGATTTGAGCAAATTGAAAAATGCTTTAAATGATGGTCTTGACGCCGGGCTTAATATAGAAGAAATTAAAGAAATGCTTGTACAACTATATGCCTATTGTGGTTTTCCGCGTAGTTTAAATGCTCTAAATACTTTCATGCAGGTGCTAGATGAACGAAAAGCCAAAGGAATTAAAGATGAGACTGGAAAGATTGCACAGCCAATGCCACAAAATATTAATAAAAATGAATATGGTATGAAAGTACGCCAAAATTTATTTGGCAGGACTAGTGAGCCTCCGGCAAGTGGTTATCAACTATTTGCACCGGTAATTGACGATTTTTTAAAAGAGCATTTATTTGCCGATATTTTCTATAGAAATACTCTTAGTTACCAATATAGAGAAATTTTAACAATCTCGGCATTGTCTAATATGCCGGGTGCAAATCCACAGTTACTCAGTCACATTAAAGCGACAATGATAAATGGCTTAAATACAGCGCAAATGCAAGAGATAGCCCAAGTAATCAAAGAAAAAGTCGGGAAAGTTCAAGCAGATAATTTTGACAGTATGCTAAGTGAAGCGCTAAGATAATTGACATAAGATATTAAATGCTGTAAGCTAAAAATATAAAATCTAATAAAAAGGATGATAAAAGTCCGGTATGCCAAAAGCATAAATATATTTAATGGCAATGATTGGAAATGAGTAGATAAGATCAATTTAATAGGCTATAATGCGACTGTTTTTACAGTTTAGTTTTTGTGCCTAGTGTTTGATTTTATTTTACTTTAAATCTATCTTTGTTTAAAAAGATTAGTCGTAGAGTAAAATCTACGACTTTTTTATTATTTTGAAAGGAGTAAAACGTTGTGTTCAAAAATATTAAAACAACACTAGAACAACCAACACTTTATGCTAAATCCAAAGCTGAGTTTTGGAGTGATAAACACATATCAAAGCAAATGCTCAAAGCACATCTTGCTCCTAACTTTGACGGTGCAAGCAGAAAAATTGATTTTATAGAAAAATCAGTCAACTGGATAAATGAAATTGTGCCAGCAAAAGAATATCCACTATTACTGGATATTGGTTGTGGTCCTGGAATATATGCTGAAAAATTTACCAATATAGGTTATAAAGTAACGGGGGTTGATTTTTCTAATCGCTCTATAGACTATGCTAAGCGTTCAGCACTAAAACAAGATTTAGATATTAACTATGTTTTTCAAAACTATTTATTACTTGATCTTCAAAAAAATTTTGATTTTGCAACAATGATATACTGTGATTATGGAGCGCTATCGGTAGCAGATAGAAAAACTATTATGCAAAAAATATATAAGCACCTAAAACCTGGTGGCAAATTTTTGTTTGATGTATTTTCTATGGCTAAATATGATAGTTTTCAAGAAAAACAAACATGGGAAATTTGTGGCGGTGGTGGTTTTTGGCATGAAAAAGAATATATAGCCTTTAATGGTTATTATAAATATTTAGACCATGTAACATTAGAACAAATAACCGTCGTTTGTTGTGAAAAAACTACTGTTTATTATCTTTGGACAACATATTTTACTAAAGATAGTTTAATTAAAGAAGCTTTAAATGAGGGTTTTAAAGTGTGTCAAGTTTTTGCTGATGTTACAGGTAAAGTTTATAGTGAAAATGATTTTACTATTGCTATACTATTAGAAAAATAGGCTAATATAAAATAACTACAGCCTACTGTACTTGCAGTAGGCTGTAGTTATTTTATTCCAAAAACATCTCAGGTTGAGCGCGTCTTTGATATTTTGCTTCTAAATCTCGCTTGTGGTATAGGTACCCTTTGTCATCAAAGTATTTTGCTTGTACAGGGCATTTTTTTACACAGGCACAACATTTTATACAAATACCTGTTATTTCATGTACATTTTGGAAGTTTATCGAACCCATAGGGCATTGTTTAGCGCATAGCTTGCAGTTTATACATGTTTCATTTGTTAAAGGCTTTACTTTTCTTATATCAATGGCATTACCTTTTTCATCTTTCGGTTGATAATAGCCACGATAGGGACTAGGTATTCCTTCTATAGATAGATTCTGAGGCGGATTTGCAATACTAGCTATTATCTTGTCAGCAAAAGTTTGGGCAAAGGTCAAATCTTCTTTATCAGGACGATTTTTAGCTAAAGTATCAGAAAAAGAGTGTTCGCCAATAAAAGCTCCGGCAGCTATCGGTTTGCAACCATTATCTATTAATATATCTTTTAGCTCTATTAGTGCGTCATCATAATTTCTATTGCCATACAAGACTATAGGGGCAGCGTTAGCGCCGTTTGCTTTAATTGTTGATAGATATTTGAGTAAAAGATTTGGTATTCTTCCTGCATACACTGGAGTGCCAAATATTATTAAATCTGATTGCTCAAAAACAATGGGATTTTCTCTAGCTTGTGGCAAAGTAAAATCTCGCTCTAAATATTCTGTTTGAAGTTTGTCCGCGATTGTACGGGCAATGGTTGTAGCTATTTTCTTTGTTGTGCCTGTAGGGCTAAAAAAAACAGCATATACTTTTTGTATTTGTACCAATGTTATCACTTCATTTCTCTATAAGTTTGTTTTTATTATAATTGTTTAGTATAAAAACTACAATATTGCAAACTAAAAAAGCCCTGAGAATTTCTCAAGGCTTTTTAAAGACAAATTAAGCTTTGGCTTTAAAGGATTCAAGAACCTTGCCAAAAGTATCCAAAGTTTCTTTAGCGTTGAAGGTTGCTACCATAGAGAAGGTGTAAGAGTATTGTCCAGAATAAGTGATAGCTTGAACAATGTCTTCTTTTCTTGCTGAATCATAATATAATCCATAATAAAACGTTTTGTCACTGATTTTTGTTTCGGTAAAAGCATAGCCTGACATTTCAGGATGTAGTGCTTTAGCATCTTGTTCCAGTTTGGCTTTAACTTTTTCTCCGTCTATTTTTGTGCTGTCAAAATTTTTATCCAATTTTTCTACTACTACGCCAATATAGTTGTATTTACGTAAAGATTTATCTGCTTGCATAAACAAGGCAAGTAGAGTGTTTGGTACACCTTTATCTTCGCTTTGTGTGAGCAATTTAAAATCTTTTGGACAATTAAAAGTAATTTGATAATCCTTGTTTTTAAATGCTGAAGATTTTTCGCTCGCTTGAGCAGTTAGTGAAAAAGTAAGTGCAACAAATAAAGCAAGAACAGTTAATAAATTTTTTTTCATTTTGCATCTCTCCTTTGATGTTTGATAATTACATTATAAACTATTTTAAAAATACTTCAAGCAAAAGAAAAAAGCAGGCTCAAAACCTGCTTTTGAAAAATCACACTTTTACATTATGCTTTTTTGCTTTCCAGTGCCGATACAACTAAAGCACAAGCAGAATCGCCTGTAATATTAACTGTTGTACGACCCATATCAAAAATTCTATCAACACCGGCAACTAGGGCAATACCTTCTAGTGGCAAGCCAACGCTTTGCAAAACCATTGCAAGCATTATCATGCCAGAGCCTGGAACACCGGCAGTACCGATTGAAGCAAGGGTTGCCGACAAAACTATTGTAACCATCTGACCTAAAGTTAAATCCACGCCAAAGCACGTTGCAATAAAAACTGCGCAAACGCCTTGATAAATTGCTGTACCATCCATGTTGACAGTAGCGCCTAAAGGCAATACAAAACTAACAATATCTTTTTTAGCACCGAGGTTTTCTGCACACTCCATATTTATAGGTAAAGTACCAACAGATGAAGCACTAGAAAACGCCATCATCATCGCAGGCATCATGCCCTTAAAGAAAGTAAGCGGCGATATTCCGGCAAAAAAACTAACAGACAATGAATAAACCACAGTAGCGTGAATAATATACGCCAAATAAGCGATCGCAAGAGCTGCAGTTAAAGAACCGAGAACTTGAGGACCATTTACCGCAACAACAGGCACAATCAAGCAAAAAACACCTATAGGTGAAAGTTGTATAACTATATGCATAAGTTTCATACAGACTTCATTAGCACTTTCAACGAAATTAGCAAAAACTTTAGATTTTTCCTCACCTGTTAAAATTGTAGCAAAACCAAATAACACAGCGATAACTATGACTTGGAGCATATTAGCCTCAACCATAGATTTAAACATATTATCAGGGAATATGTTTACAATTGTTGACATAAAGCTAGGCGCTTGAGAGGCTTTATAAGAAAGACCACTTGTTGAAAGTTTGGTAAACATACCGCTCAAAAGATTTGCCAAAATAAGACCTATAGTTACAGCGATAGCAGTTGTACTTATGTAGTAGACCATAGTCTTCCAGCCGATTGCACCTACTTTTTTAATGTCCTTCATAGAAATGATACCATTTAAAATGGAAAACAAAACGATAGGTACAACAATAAATTTCAATAAATTTAAAAATATTGTGCCTATTGGTTTTATAAAATCATTAGCAATATTTGGATTTCCCATAAGCGCAAGACCTACGCCTATACCTAAAATTAAACCAATAAAAATTTTAAAAGCCAAAGAAGTTTTCTTTTTTTTCTGTTGCATATTTCCCCTCCTAGAAAATTTTTTATACTGTAAACTCAAATGAAAGTTAAAAAATCAAAACTTTAGGCATTAAGATGGTTTTAGCACAAACCAATACTATTACCTAAAGAGATGAGTTTTTCTTCTTATTTATTATTCTTTCATGATTACTTTACAGTGTCTGTTTGACAATTACATTATAGACCATTTTTAGACACTTCAAGTTTATGAAAATAAAAAAAGCAGGTTTCTAGAAACCTGCTTTTTTTATTTTAAAACTATGCTTTTTTACTTTCTAATGCCGATACAACTAAAGCACAAGCAGAATCGCCTGTAATATTAACTGTTGTACGACCCATGTCAAAAATCCTATCAACGCCGGCAACTAGGGCAATACCTTCTAGTGGCAAGCCAACACTTTGCAAAACCATTGCAAGCATTATCATACCAGCACCAGGAACTCCAGCGGTACCAATTGAAGCTAATGTTGCTGACAAAACTATTGTAAGCATCTGACCTAAAGTTAAATCGACGCCAAAACACGTTGCGATAAACACCGCGCAAACGCCTTGATAAATTGCTGTGCCATCCATGTTGATAGTAGCCCCTAAAGGAAGTATAAAACTAACAACATCTTTTTTAGCACCTAATTCTTCTGCACACTCCATATTTATAGGCAAAGTACCAACAGATGAAGCACTAGAAAACGCCATTATCATTGCAGGCAATGCCTTTAAAGAAAGTAAGCGGCGAGATTCCGGCAAAAAAACTCACTGTAAAAGAATAAACAAGAGTCGCATGAACGATGTATGCAAGATAAGCAATTGCAAGAGCTGCAGTTAAAGAACCGAGAACTTGAGGACCATTTACAGCAACAACAGGTACAATCAAGCAAAAAACACCAATAGGTGAAAGCTGTATAACCATATGCATAAGCTTCATACAAACTTCATTAGTACTTTCAACAAAATCAGCAAAAACTTTAGATTTTTTCTCACTTGTTAAAATTGTTGCAAATCCAAACAGTACGGCAACAACTATGACTTGGAGCATATTAGCTTCAACCATAGATTTAAACATATTGTCAGGGAATATGTTTACAATTGTAGCCATAAAGCTAGGTGCTTTAGAAGCTTTGTATGATAGACCGGTTGTAGAGAGCTTTGTAAACATACCACTCAAAAGATTTGCTAAAATAAGGCCTATAGTCACAGCGAGCGCGGTTGTACACATATAGTAAACCAAAGTCTTCCAGCCAATAGAACCAACTTTTTTGATATCTTTCATAGAAATGATACCATTTAAAATAGAGAACAAAACGATAGGTACAACAACAAACTTTAATAAATTTAAAAAAATTGTACCAAATGGTTTTATATAATCATTAGCAATATTGGGTGTATTCATTAAAGAAAGTCCAACTGCTATGCCTAAAACCAAGCCCATAAAAATTTTAAAGGCCAATGATGATTTCTTTTTTCCCTGTTGCATATTTTTCCTCCTAGAAAATTTTTCCGTTTTATCTTAACATAAATAAATAATAAAATTAAGTATTTAAAGCGATGTATACAAAACACAATTACAAAATTGTTTGAAAAACAAAGAAGCAGTTGTTAAACTGCTTTTTGGGAAAAATTTTTAAAGTTATTTTTAGATAAAGTAAGGTATTATTTTATTTGCTTTCTGGCAATAATCATATTAACTGCATGTTTATGGAGTATTCCTGATGAATTACAATTTACAATCGATTCCTCACACTTAATTATCTCCCAGTCGTGGTAGTAGCTAGCTAAGTCACCGGAAAAATAAAAATACTCATTTTTTTGCCAATCAGGTGCAGTGTCAATAAATGGCTTTTCGACAAAAATTAAATGTGCATTTAAACCACCAGCACGTGTATGTTTTTTATATTGTTCAAAATGATTTTCTCTTTGATTTATAGGTAAAAACTGTAGTGAGCCGCTTGAATAGATAACATCATAATAATTTTTCAATTCATATCCAACCATATCTTCATGAACAATCTTTATATTGTAATTCATTAATTGGCTATATTGTTTGATTTTTTCTACTCCAGGAAATGATATTTCAAGAGCATCAACTTGAAAACCACATTTAGCGAAATATATAGCATCTCGTCCTTCGCCGCTGCCAATATCTAATAATCGTCCTTTTTTTCATTTTCTTTAATTTTTACAATTTGTTCTGCAAGTATTGAATGATTCAGCCCCCAATAAAAATCTTCTTTTTCATACTCTCTATCATAAGGGCTAGTTTTTTCTTGTATATTTTTCCCTGTCAGTAAATAATCAATTGATACTTCTAGCGTGGCTGCTAATATTGGCAATAAAGATGTGTCAGGCAAAGCGTTACCTTTTTCCCATTTCGAAACAGCTTGAGCAGTCACATTTAAAAAAGAACTAAATTGTTCTTGTGTATATTTTTTTCCTTTTCTTAATAAGGCGATACGTTTTCCTATTTCATTATAATTAAGCATTTTTTCTCCTTTTTAAAACTATTAACATTTATAACATTATTCTATCTTAGATAAATATTAAAGTCTAACGAGCAATAGTTGATATATATTGAAAAACTCAACTACAAGTTGTACAAATATAATGTTTGTTAAAATTATTTGACTTTATAAACGAAAATGCGTTAAGACATAAATATCTTAACGCTAAAGTCATGCTTGATATAATAATTCGTGTATAATAGTTTTTTGGTGGAGGCGAGGGGAGTCGAACCCCT
>CAZKFG010000031.1:0-26796 GCA_964551985.1 uncultured Acidaminococcales bacterium | reverse complement strand
GGATGCCGTTTCGGTTCAACTGTTTACCAGAAGTAGCTATTTTTACATTAAAAAATAAATAAAGCTGGAGGATAGCATGTTTAAACCAAGAATATTAATTTTAGTATTAACACTGGCAATCTTGTCTAATACAACAATGAGGGTACAAGCATCACTTATTGGCGACATTATTGGTGCGACAGCAGCACAATCAAGGGCACGTCAAAGCCTTAGCTATTATGATGACAAAGGTAGACAGGAAATGTTTGAAGAGATAAAAAAACAAGAAGGAGTTAATGCAGACCCTGAACTAAATAGAATTTTAGCTCAGATAATGACTAGACTCTCTGATGTTATTTCTCAAACAGATCCACAGATAAAAGAAAAACCATATAATTATTTTGTGAACAATAATAAAGATTTTAATGCTTATTGTACACTTGGCAATAATATAACCGTCAATACAGGAGTATTTACTTTTTTTGACAATAATCAAGATCAAGTAGCTGCTGTTGTAGCACATGAATTGGCACACGGACAAAGAAAACATGTTATAAATGGTGCTAAAAAGAAAATTACAGTAGATTTTATTGCAAATATACTCGGATCGCAGGCAAATGGTGTGGAAATATTAGCAGTTGGTCTTGTTGCTGCACACACTAAAAATACTGGTATAACAAAACCTAATGAGTGGGATGCCGACAATGTTTCTTTTGATTATATGGCAAAGGCGGGTTATAACATTGGAGCAACTGCGGCAGTATGGCAAAAGGTCATAGATAAAGGTGGTAAACAGTCTTCTAATTTTTTTACTAATTTTTTAAGTCCGTCCACTCATCCTGGTAATGAGGCAAGAAGAGATAATTATGCTAATAAAATGTATGAATATAGCAATAAAAAAGTTTTAGTAGATGCTAAAACAGGTGAAGTAAAAATAAACGGTAAGACCTTTGTTATACCAACAGTACAAGGAAGTTTGAGCGCATTGGAAAGAAGTTATTTAGTTGCAGGGAATCTTTCAATAATGTATAATGAAAACATAAATGTAAGCGATGCTTATATAGAAAATGGAGTTGTAAAGGTAGCTGGACGAACTATCATTACTCCAAACATAGCAGATGTTGATGCTAATGAATTAGTTAAAATTTTTAACCAGATCAAGTAAAGAACTTTAAAAGGAGCAGTGATATTGTGAAAAATTTATCAGTAAAAGCTAAGCTCATAGTAGTATTTATAGCATGTTTAGGTTTTATTAATATTTTGGGATTTTATGGTTTGTATGCTATGTCCCAGACTGTAGTAAATGTAAAAAACATTGCAATAGATTGTATGGATGGCATTTTATCAGCAAAAAATATGCGTGATTTGGCAACAGATATGCATATGTATGAATTGGAAATAATTGTTAGCACAGATAGTAATGTTATTGCTCAAGGAGAAAAAGCACGTCTAGATATAAGCAAAAAAATAACAGATGAGATTCAAACTTATATTGGCACAATAAATAATGCTTATTATGAAACACCAGCAGAAAAAGAACAAGATATAAAATTAATAACAGATGTAAAAGCAAAGTGGCAAAATTATGAAAATGCAAGTAGTCAAGTAATAGAATTGCAAAAACAAGGTAAAAATGCACAAGCAAAGCTATTATTTTATAATGCCTCGGAAAAAGAGATGGCAAAATTGTTAGAGGCAGTTGATGCAATATCGAGTTATAATAAAGAATCGGCAGATTTAGCAACAAAGATTACTTTGGATATTTATGCGAAAAGCAAAATGATTTTTATAACATTACAAGCATTGTGCTTTTTGTTAACATTATTATTATTTTATGCACTATATCAAAGCATTGAAAAACCTATAGAAGATTTAATAGAAGTATCCAAAAAAGTTGGTTCTGGCGATTTGTCAGTGCAAGCGAATATATTTGCAAATGATGAGATCGGAGTACTTGCGCAACAGTATAATTTAACAATAGCACAAATTAAAAATTTAGTTGTTCAACTACAAAACACATCTAGTGATTTAAATAAATCGGCAGAATTTGTTAAGCAGAGCATAGAACAAACTGCAGAAGCAACACAGTCTGTTGCAAGCAATACAAGTATTATATCCAATCAAATAGATGAACAGGCAACAGCTATAACACAAACAACTATTATGATAGATAAAGTTGCACAAGATATACAAGTATCTACAGAGCTTACAACAGGCTCAGCAAAGGTAGCTCGAGATGCACTAGACAAAACTCACGAAGGTGTAGAGCTAATAAAACAGCTATCATTCCAGATGAATCAAATAGCTATGGCAGCAGGTGGAACAGCGGATGCGATAAATAATTTAGGCAATAGATCAAACGAAATTGGAACGATAACACAAACCATCTCTGAAATATCATCACAAACAAATCTTTTAGCATTAAATGCAGCAATTGAAGCAGCACGTGCTGGTGAACATGGCAGAGGATTTAGTGTGGTGGCAGAAGAAGTTAGAAAACTAGCTGAACAATCACAAAAAGCTAGTGAAAAAATTGCTAATCTTATAAAAATGATACAAAAAGAAACTAATGATGCTATAAACGTAATGGCTATAGGAAAAACAGAAGTACAAAAAGGTATTGAGGCTGTAGGAAAAAGTGGAGTTGCTTTTGAACAGATAGCAAAAATGTCAGAAGATAATGGTGAATATATTGAACAAATATCTGAAAGAATGAACATAGTACTGACAAGCATCAATGAGATAATTAAACACGCTGAACAAATACAAAATTCTAGTAATATAATAAGTACAGAAGTACAATCAACAGCAGCTTCTAGCCAAGAACAAACCGCGACAGTTCAAGAGATTGCTTCATCAAGCCATGTTTTAGCGGAACTTGCTGAAAAAATGGGTCAATTAACTCGTAAATTTAAAATTTAAATTAAGAGAGAATTTATATGACAGCTGTTTTTGTTTGCGTTACAATTGACATTTTTATCCCATGTGCCAGTAATTTAAAAGCTAAACGGCAGGTCGTAAACAGCATTGTAGATAGATTACGTACAAAAACAGTTAGTTCAGTATGTCAAGCAAAGTATCATGATCTTTGGCAAAAAAGCCAACTAGGACTTGCTATTGCTGCTAATGATAAAACTTTTGCGGAAAAAGAGCTAATAAAAGTTAAAAAAATTTTATATGATTATGACCAAATACAAGTTACAGATTTTATTGTAGAGTATCTGTAGAAAGAACATTATGTTAAGAGTACAGGTTTTAACAGAAGATACAGCGCCTTTTGTAGCTGAAATTATTAAAAAAATATACCAAAAAAGTTATTCGAAATTACATTTACCAACAGCAAAAGAAGCACTGCAAGAACATCAAGCTAAAGACAACTTAGTTGCTTTAGCTTTTTGTAATGAAGAAGTTGTAGGAATGATAAGTCTAAAACGTTCATCAGATAGCCCAAAAGTTTATGAACTTGGCATGTTGTCAGTAGTACAAGAGCATAGAAATGGTCAGGTTGCTAAAGCACTTACAGATTACGCCAAATATAACTTTGCAGATTTTGTTGAATATGATGCAGCATATTTAGAAAATGTATCTAGCCATTATTATACCCAGCGAAAAGCAAACCAAAATTATGGCATAGATTGTGCAATTGCTTTGGGGGCTATGCCAGAACTTGATACAAAAGGTAGAATGAGCTTTATCTTTAATTTTTTTGAGCATGACAAGGCATTCCCGCAACCAATATATATACCAGAATTTTATGTTGATGATTTGCTACTTTTTTATTTTGGTTTAAAGCCGCGCACTATACTACCTTTTTGTAATAAAAAACCTTATAATAAAAAATCTTTGATAACACATACTCATTTTCCTACTTTAAATTTACTAAAAGCAAGTGTTAGTAATATAGGAGAAGATTTTTTAGCAAATATTTTGCAATTAGAAAGTTATATTGAGCAAAATCAAGTTATAACTACACTTGTTTATTTACCTTTGTCATCAGAATATATCAGTTTTGCAGTAGATGTTTTGAGCGATAGAGGATTTTTTTTAGGTGGTATAATGCCTTTTTGGTTTGGTTGCGATGGATTACTAATGCAAAAAACCAGCTATACTGATTATTCTAATCTTCACATATACAGCAAAAAAGCAAAACAAATGTTACAAATAATTCACAAAAAAATATAACGATAAAAGTACAAAACTTGTTATAATAAAATATAAACTAAATTTTTAGTATTTGAGGGGATATAATGAGGTTGTTTAGCAAAAACAGAAAAATCAATATTTTTGTTGGTATTTGCATTATTATTTTAGCTGTAATAGCTTTTCGTATTTACAATAATATGGTGGCTAATCAACAAAGAGCTCAAAGGGTGTTTCAGGGTAGTACTGTATCTGTAGAGACAGTTGTAGTTAAAAGACAAGACATTGTCCCGACTTTGGTTTTTTCGGCTAATTTAGAACCAATTTGGTCGGCAGATGTTTCACCTAAGTTTGACGCTAGACTAGAAAAGCTTTTTGTCAATGAGGGTGATTATGTAAAACAAGGTCAGGTAATTGCCCAAATGGATATAAGTGAGCTATCTGCACAAATTTTTCAACTAGAAGGTACGTTATATGAGGCGTTGGCAGACAGCCAAGATGCACAAATATCTTATGAACGTAATGCAAAACTCTACAGTCAAGATGCAATATCTTTAAAAGAATTAGATGTATCAAAAGCTAGACGTAATATGACTCAAGGTAGGTACAACTCGGCATATGGCGCTTTAAAAGTGCTACAAGATAGATTGAATCAGTCTACAATAACCGCACCACAAAGTGGTGTTGTTACTCGTAGATTTGTTTATGCAGGTAATTTTATAAAAAGCGGTAGTCCGATTGTTAGCATTGCCGACGTTACGACTTTATTGGGCAAGGCGGATGTTAGTGAAGGGAAAATTGCAGATGTTTATATTGGCGCTAAAGTGCATATAAAGGTTGAAGCGTATAAAGATAGAGAGTTTGAAGGAACTGTTAGCCGTATTTCGCCAATGGCAGAGTTGCCAGCTAGAACTTTTAAAACGGAAATTACTGTGCCAAACAAAGAGGAAGTATTAAAAGCAGGTATGTTTGCAACTGTTTTTATAAACGGCAATATTCGTAAAAATGTTGTTGTTGTGCCACAAGCAGCGATTGTTATGCGAGAAGATCAAAAGACTGTTTATATTGTAAATAAAGACAATGTCGTGCAACAAAAACTATTGCAAACAGGTGCAGTTTCTGATGGACTTATAGAAGTATTAGATGGGGTTTCAGAAGGCGACATCATAGTAATTGGTGGACAAAATAAATTAAGACAGGGTGCAAAAATTAGCAATGCTGAACAAACAGGTACAAAAAAATGATTAGGACATTTATTCAACGACCTGTTTTCACAACAATGTTTGTGCTTGTACTAGTAGTGTTTGGTTTTATCGCTTACCCTAGTCTTGGTATGGATTTATATCCTGAGATAGAATATCCTTATGTAAACGTTACGGTAACGTACACAGGAGCGTCGCCAGAGGAAATGGAAACGCTTGTTACTCAACCTATTGAAGATGCTGTAAGTTCGGTGTCTGGGATAAAAACAATATCTTCTATGGCAAGAGAAGGCTATTCACAAACTACAATAGAGTTTGTTTTGGGTATTGACCCGAGACAAGCGGCAAGTGAAGTTAGAGAAAAAGTAGCTGGGGTTAGAAGAAGATTACCTGATAACATTGATGAACCAGTAGTTCAACGTTACGATACAAGCTCTCAGGCAATACTCATTTTTTCCTTCTCGTCAGAGGTCCGTGGTCGTGGCGAGATAAGAAAAATTGTTGAAGATATTGTAAAAACTGACTTACAAATGCTCGATGGTGTTGCCGAAGTAACTGTTGTAGGTGCTAGTGAACGTGAACTTCAAGTGCTTGTTGACCCTAGAAAAGTTGAATCTTATGGCATAAAAATTCAAGATATTTTAAATAAAGTTGATTCTGCAAATATTAATAATCCTGGTGGTAAAGTAAAAGAAAAAGGGATTGAACTTACAGTTCGGACAGTCGGTAAATACCAAAATATAGATGATTTGAAACAACTTGTCATAGCAAATCAAGATGGCAGGCTCATACATCTTGGTGATGTAGCGCAAGTAGTGGATAGTTGGGGCGAAGAGCGCGCATATTCTAGGACAAACGGAACTCCAAGCGTTGGTATACTTGTGCGAAAACAATCAGGAACTAATACGGTAGCTGTCGCCGACAGAGTTTTGCTGGCAATGAAAGATATTGAAAAAAATGATTTGCCACCAGATTTGAAAATTGAGATAGTGCGTGACCAATCGGAATATATTAAAGAAAATGTAGATGACGTTTGGAATGCAATTATTTTTGGCGGTTTTTTAGCACTGTTTATTACTTATATGTTTTTACGCGATTGGCGTGCAACAGTTGTTGGCGGTATTGCAATACCAACATCTATTATTGCTACTTTTGCACTAATGAAATGGCAAGGTTTTACTTTAAACAATATGTCTTTGATGGGTCTTAGTTTAGCTGTAGGTATATTGATTGATGACGCGATTGTTATAATAGAAAATATTTATAGGCATATGCAAATGGGCAAAAATATTTTTCAAGCGGCATATCAAGCTACAACAGAAATATCTTTGGCAATACTTGCTACAACATTTTCTTTAATTGCAGTTTTTGTGCCTATTGGTAGTATGGGTGAAATAGTAGGTCAATTTTTCAAACAATTTGGCTTAACTGTCGCTTTTGCTATAGCTTTTTCTCTGATTACAGCATTTTCACTAACTCCAATGCTATCTGCTCATTGGCTAAGAGATCCAGAGGAAGACGAGAAAAATAATCATAGACCAAAATGGCTGACAAGATGTTTGGATAAGTTTGAAGATGGGTTCCAAAAAACCAAAGATGCTTATGTACAACTTTTGGTTTGGTCATTAAAAAGACCGAAAAAGATACTTGTTATTTCGATTGTATCACTGGCATTCAACTTATTTTTGACACCATTTATCGGCAAAGAGTACCAACCGACATACGATTCTGGAGAATTTAGTTTGAGTCTTAAAGCTCCGGCTGGCACTTCTATCGAAAAAATGCAGGATTTAGCCGCGCCAATTGAAGATATGATTTTAAAGACACCTGGTGTTAAGACGGTAAACTTTACAATAGGTGGTAGCAGAAGACCTGTTTATGAAGGAACAATAAATGTAAAATTGCTTCCGGCTGGTGAGCGAGAGCACACAATGATGCAGATAATGGACGAACTTAGAGCCAAAGTAAGACGTGTAGGTGGTTTGAAAATTGCAGTTTTAAGTAACCAAGGCGGAGGACGTGGCGATCAAAGACCGATACAATTGGCACTACGTGGCTCAGAGCTTGAGGAACTAAATAAATATGCAAACCAAGTAGCCGAGTCGCTCAGAAATGTTTCCGGAGCAACAGATGTTGATATATCAAGCTCAGAGTATGAACCGGAGATAACCATCAGACCTAATCCAGATAAAGCAGCAGCAGCAGGAGTTGACACTAAAGCTTTAGGTGATGTAATAGAAACAGCTTTTTCTGGTAACACAACTAAAAACCGCTTTACAATCGGCGATCAAGATTATGAAATAAGAGTAAGGCTAGATGAAAAATACCGTAATAATATAAACGATGTAGCAAATATAAAAGTAGAAACAAATAAAAATACTTTTGTTCGTTTAAGTGATATTGCAGATGTTCAGCAAACATCAGGTCCAACGCAAATAGATAGAGAAGCAAGGCAAAGACAAGTTATTGTTTACGCAAATGCTATTGGGGTTTCACCAGGTGAACTTATTGATACGATAAATAAACAAATTATACCAGAGACAAATTTGCCTATAGGTTATAGACACGAGTTTATTGGGCAAGGAACGATGATGAAAGATGCCTTCTCTGAAATAAGTAAAGCACTTATAATTGCTATCATTATGATATACATGGTGCTTGCAGCTCAATTCGAGAGTTTTTTGCAACCTATAATTATAATGCTTTCTTTACCTTTTTCTGTAATTGGAGCAATACTTGGTCTTATGGTAGCAGGACAAACAATAAATATGATGTCTTTAATAGGTATAATAATGCTTATGGGTATTGTTACTAAAAATGCTATTTTGCTTGTCGACTATGCAAATCAAAGTAGAGAAGAGGGAACAGCACTGAAAGAAGCTATCATTCAAGCTGGTTCTTTGCGTCTGCGACCAATTTTTATGACAACATTATCTACTGTTTTGGCAATGTTACCGATAGCTCTTGGTATAGGTGCAGGAGCAGAACTTCGCCAATCGATGGGTGTAGCAATGGTTGGTGGTATAACGACATCTACAATACTAACTTTAATTGTAGTACCAGTAGGTTATTTATTGTTAGAAGATTATAAACAAAAAAACAAGAATAAAAATACTGCTTAAATAAAGCAAATGAGAACAAATAATCAGCAGTATTTTTCAAAAGCCGTTTGAAATGAAAAAGAGCAAAAGCATAAAATGCTTTTGCTCTTTTGATTATTAATAATCAAACAATGTTATGCCCTGCATTAGAAAGTAATTCTAGTGCTTTAGAGTAGTTAATTTTTTTTGTTAGAATATAATCTGTGTTGTATGTTGAAATAGCGAATATGCCTATTTTATTTTCTGCTAATAAAGTTGATATTTGGGCAAGAATTCCAACCATTGAAAAATCCAGTACTCCCTGTATACGAAATGCCATCCAACCATTATCTTGTGCAATGACATTATACGGAACATTTTCTGTAAGACAAACTAATGATTTTTCCTCATCTGTTACACCTATAAAGCAATATTTACTTTGCAAATCAACTGATGAGAAGTTTTCTACTTTACATATTGAAAAATTATAATTTAGTTTTTTTATCTCCATACCTTACTCCAGATGAAAATCAATTTGTTTTAAATAAAACAAGTTGATTTTATTATTATTTAGGCAAATCAGATGTACAAAATCCACATTTAGTAGCTTCAAGAGGAACTTTATTAAGACAATAAATGCATTCTTTTGTTGTAGCAGGAGCTTCTTGTGCGGGGAATAATTTATTTACTTGTTTGACAATCAAAAATACAGCTGTAGCAATAATGAGAAAATTAATTATATGATTTAAAAAAATGCCATAGTTTAATGTAGGGATTCCTTGTGCTTTAGCCATAGCAACACTTGTTATTTTATCGTTACTAGATAGGTTGATAAAAAGATTAGAAAAGTCTACTTTACCAAGTATAAGTCCTAATGGTGGCATTAATATATCGTCAACTAAAGATTTTACAATACCTCCAAAAGCGGCACCAATAATGACCCCAACAGCTAAATCTAACACATTACCTCTTAAAATAAATTTTTTTAATTCTTCTAACAAATTTAACCCCTCCAAATAAATTTATTTACAAACTCATAAAATATATTCTAAATAAAATTTTGTCAAAGTACAATGTTTTTTAAAATAAAATTAAAAAAACTTGACTTAAATAGCGTAAATAATCATAATAAGAACAAATCGGTTTTTGGGGGCATGTATAATGGAAATATATTTACCGTTGGCAGATACAAGTGTTAACTGGCTATTTTTAATATTGATAGGTTTTGGCATTGGTACAGTAAGTGGTTTGTTTGGTGTAGGTGGTGGATTTTTGCTAACACCAATACTTAGAATATTTTTTGATATTCCCTATCCAATAGCTATTGGAAGTGGACTTCTGCAAATATTTTTAACCTCATGTTTGTCTGCTTGGAAATATTGGAAGAATAAAAATCTTGATTTAAAATTAGCTGCATTTATGCTAGGCGGTAGCCTTTTAGGTGCTGAGACTGGCGTTAGAATAATGAAACTAATAAGCAACAATCAAACAATACAAATTAATGGTAAAAACATATTAATGGTTGATGCTGTTGTGAACACTTGTTTTTTGATAATGCTTAGCTTTGTTGCTATTATGACTATTTATGAGACGAGTAAGAAAGATAAACAACTAGAACCAAAGACTAAATTATCAATGTATTTACAAAAGTTAAAAATACCGCCAATGGTTGATTTTCCAGTTTCTAAAATCTCAAGTTTTAGCATTTGGATACCTATAATAATAAGCTACTTTGTAGGGACTTTAACGGGACTTTTGGGTATTGGTGGCGGCTTTATTGCTATGCCTCTTATGATATATGTTATTGGTATACCGACAATTGTTGCAGTTGGCACAAGCGCTTTTCAAATACTTTTTACAAGTGCTTATGGAGCAATGAGGCATTATATGCAAGGGAATATAGAGTTTATTCTTGTTTTCATTTTGCTTATTGGCTCATTAGCTGGTGTAAATATTGGTGTAAAGATAGCAAATAGTTTGTCGGGATTGGGTATTAGAAAATATTTTGCTCTTTTTATGTTGTTTGCAATAGCACTTATCTTGTATGATATGTATTATAAACTAACATGAAAAAACCCCCTTTGCTCGAGGCAAGGGGGGTTTAGTTTTTATCTAGGGATGCCGTTTTCACAAGGAACTGCTGTTTGGCAAAAACCGCAGCTATATCCATCAAGGTCATAATGCTCTTTTACATACTCTGTCATTTTGCCACGTAAAAATACTCTGCAACTTTTTTTATCATGACCAGTTTCTTTTGTTATAGCATCTATAGGACATCTTTTAATACAAACACCGCAAGTTCCTTTAGTATAGTGCAAGCAATAGTCATAAGGACCGCTGTACTCTCGTTTATCAGGCTCAATTTTTGCTTTTATAACTATCGAACCTAAACGGACAGCTTTGCCCAATGGTGTAATAAGTGCATCACACAAACCAAAAGTTCCGTGTCCAGCAGTATGGGCGATGTGTCTTTCTGACCATTTTGATGTATAAACTCTAGCCACAGAATCTAGCCGTTCCCACTCTGGGTGCAAAACTGGAGCGACTACTTCATATCCTAAAGAACGTAAATGTGATTGCAAGTATTCTCTTAGTTTATCGTTTATTGGTTCACCAAGTACTCTTGCTCGACTCCAACGTTCTGATGGATTTTCTTTTTCTACCCGTAAAGAAGCTTTAGTTTTTTCTGTTTGTGGTAGTACCCAACTGACAACAGTAAGATCTTCTGGGGAAAATTGGCTATCAGGATATACTTTAGCAAAAATTTCTTCAGGTAGCCAATGACCCAAACCACAAATTTCTGGTGTTTTGTATTTTTTAAATAGCTCATCTGCACCATAAGCAAATCCAACTCGTGGAGTAGCCCACATTTTTTCATCGCCGAAATTTTCACCCATACGATTTACAGGATCTTTGTCGATAAAATCAACAATTAAATCGGTTAACATCTTTTTATTATCTTGCAACTTAATCACCCCTCAATAACATAATATATATTAATCATATCAAGATTTAGGTTTAATTACTACTATAAAATAAATCCTTGCTATTATAATAGCTAAAGCAATATTTAAAAGCATATTCATGCCGCCTGGAATGCCAAATTTTGGATATATTATTGTGCCAATAATAGAGGCAATTAAAACAATAAGTCCGAGCAATTTATTTTTCATAGCAAGATCAGCATATACAGCACCTAAAATTGCTGGCAATATAAAGCTAAAACCTTTTAAAATTGCTTTAGGCATCAGTGGCATTACTTGTGAGCCTACTACTGTAAAAAATGTAATCATACTAATAGAGACAAAAATAGAAGAAGTAATACCTATTGCTGACATAATTTCCGCTTTTGGAGACCCTTGTTCACAATTGGTGACTTTTTGCGCCATGGCAGCAGCAGGAACACGCAATTCGCCAACATTACCTGCAAGCCAGCATATATAAGTACCTACAGCATTTATTATAGGGAAAAAAGACAGTGGTTGCACAATATAGCCTACACCAAAAGCTGCGGCAGCCGCTAGCCAAAGAGTGAACAGCTCGCCAGCGCTTGGGAAAACACCTGTAGCAGTTGATACATAAATTGCTGGAATAAAATTGGCAATTAATGCTAGAGTTACAAAAATATAACCGGTTTTATTTATTTGTTTATTAAAATCAGCAATACCTTCTTGCATTTTTTTATCATCCATTATAATCACTCTCCTTTATTAATATATTGCGGCTGTAACATACATACCAATTAGCATTGCAAGTCCTAAGCTAAATTCTTGTACACGTGGATAGTTTTTAAAAACTTGAGAGATTACTGTCATAGAAACAAACGCAACAATACCGGCACAAAGATTTCTGTCGACAATAGCACCTCTTGCAATAACTGATGCGCCTAAAAGACTACTAAATAGTCCAAGTGCAGCAGCTGCCATAACTAATTTTACCCAGTGTTCATTAAATTTTCTTTTCATTGTATCCACACCAGTTTTTAGATATGGCGCTGAGTAGCCACCTATTACAATCCAACCAGAGTTATTTAAAGCCATACCCCAAAGAGCAAATACAAAGCCTAAAATTGTCATTTGTCCAGCTACAAGTTTTTCTCCGACCATACCTGTTGCAATGGCACTCATTGCAAGCTCTGTTCTTGCTGCACCAATGTCGTTCATTCTCATCCAAGCTGTTGGTCCACCTAGGACTGCCATAAGCGCAAGTAAAACAATAACAGGACTAAAGGCAGGACCTATAGCTGTAATCATAGCTGAACGCATGCCGGCAATGCATTCAGAACGTGGTATGCCCATTTTTTCAGCAGATTTGAAGGCTTGCCTTATAAAGACAATGGATTGAACCAAAATGACAATAACCATAAAACTAGACATTACCCATAGCATTGGTGAATTCATTACTTGTTCTAAACTCATTTTTCTACCCCCTTAATTTTTTTGATGCGACTTTTAGCTCCTTAACAATTAGTCCATCTTACTTAATAATATTTTAACTTAAAAAATGTATATTAGTAAATATGTTTTGCAATAAAATTACCAAATACTTTTAAAAATACAGTTTAGTATGAATTTGTTAAAAGCATTTATTTGTACAAAAATCCAGCTAAAGATTTTTTTCTTTAGCTGGATTTCAAAAATACTTGTTATAAATAAAAATACAAAACAAAATCTCAAGCTGTTTTATGCAAAGAACAGCTTTATTAAACAGTTATTTTTCCATATTTTTCATTCTTTGTACTAAATCTACTACAAAATCCATATCTTTTTTAGATATTTTTTTACTAGCATCAAATAAAATTTTAAGCTCTGGATTTTGCAAGATTTCTTGAGCATACAAAGCTACTTGTGGGTCTACATAATGATTTTCTGTAACTTCTTGTGTGCCTAAAAGATAGTCTGTAGAAACCATCAAAATACTAGCTATTCTCTTTAGTGTAGTAAAGTCAGGTTGGCGCACATTGTTTTCATAATTTGCTAAAGTAGAATATTTAATCTTTAAACTAGCTGCTAGTTCTTCTCTTGTTAGGTTTTGCTTTTCTCTTTGTAATTTTAGTCTGTCTCCAAATTTCATTTTCATCAACTCCATTTTTATTTTATACTTAATGTATAAAAAAAGCAATCATTAAAAATACCCAACTTTAAAAAGCTGGGTATTTTTTACTATTGATGATGATCTTGTTGTTGAGTTTTTGAATTTGTTGTATAAAATACAAATGATTCTTGATCAATTATATTATGTTTGACCATTTCAGCTAAAACTTTATCCCATATTCCTTTGTCAGTCCATCTGCGAAAGCGAGTATAAACGCTTTGCCAAGGACCAAATCTCTCTGGTAAATCGCGCAAAGCAATTCCAGTATTGAGCCAGTAGAGCATTGCGTGCAACATTAACTTGTTGTCTTTGGCAGGTCTACCTGCATGAGGCTTTTTTTCGGCAGGGAGTGCACTTTTGATTTTGTTCCATTGAGTTTGAGTTAATTCGTGTTTTTTCATAGTCATAAAATCCTTTTCGTTAGTATTTTTTATTTTTACTGATGGCATTTTAAGCTATATGAAATTATGTTGATGATGGTAAAAATATACTTAATCTAGCTTAAAACAATTAACTGCTTGTGGAAAGAAGTTGACCAGGTTCAATATTAAGCTCTTTACAAATTAAAAATAAAATTGGCAATGTTACCCCCTTTTTTAATGCACCGCATTCTATTTTACCCATGTAACTAGAACTAATATTTATTTTTTGTGCTAGTTCTACTTGTGTCATTCGTTTACGTTTTCTAAAATAAGCGATTTTAAGACCAATTTCTCTATTTTGATTCATGATATATCCTCATTTCTGAGTTGAATATTAGTAAGTATATTATAATATTTTTATTGAAAAGAAACTTTCCTTGTTAGTACGAGTTTATTCAAAAAAACCATATACTTATTATAATAAATAGAAAAAAACTTTTGGTGTACTTTTAGGACACAAAAAGCTTTTTTAAAATTTTTTTATTGTATTTTTTATTTATCTATAAAAATTTCTAATTGTGGTGTTGATAGAGAGCTTAAGTATGTAAAAGATAGTTGCATTTTATGCTGCTGGCTAAAATTGTGTTGTAAAATGGTTTGAAAATTATTTTGTTTAATATTGGTAAATTTTAGATTTTCAGGGCTATTTGCTCTTATAAAATTGGTATCTTTGGCAATAATTTTTATTTTTGTGTTTTGGTTATTTTTCATATTTGCAGTGATTTGAAGATTGATAGTAAAGCCATTAAGATTATTTTCTAAAGGTATTTTTTGGCTGGTTATTTGCAGATTATCTAGATAATAAACATTTTTGTTGTAATTATCCAAAGGTATTGTCAAGGGTGAATTTTTTAGAGTTAAAAAATTTTTATTATCATTGTTATAGGAATATGCAAAAAAGTTATAACTTTTTGATACAATAAAAGAAGAATATGTTATTATTAGTAAAAAGAATAAAAACAACATTTTGAGTTTTAATTTATTTGGCTGTTTTATTAGTAGCTCAAGTTTTTCGATAGTAGCAATTCTTTGCGCTGGTTCTAAAATGGTGCATTGGTTGCAGATGTTTAATAGATATCCGTTATAATTATTACCTAAAAGTTCTTTGAGTGTTACTCCGAGACTAAATATATCGGCTTTTTCGCTTATGTGTGCTGAGCTATATTGCTCAGGTGGTGCATATCCTTTTGTTCCTAATTTTTGTGAATCGAAATTTTCGGGTTGACCAATTATTTTTGCTGCATCAAAATCAATAATCTTTATAAGATCGTTTTCACAAATAATTATGTTTGCAGGTTTTATGTCAAGGTGAGCTATTTTGTTTTTGTGGAGGTACGCAAGGCAAGAACATAGTTGTAAGGCAATGTTGATAACTTGCTTTTCTGATAGATGGTCTTTTTGTGATAAAATAATGTCTAAACTTTCACCCTTAACATATTCTTCAATCACATAAGTAGTATTGTCATCTAAAAACACCATATAAACTTTGGCTAGATTTTTATGTTCTAGCGAAACCAATGTTTTGTAAAACGGCAGTTTTCTATATAGAATTTTTCTAACAAAAATATTTTTACTATAATTTTCAACAACAAGTTCAATAGTAGCTTTATTTGTTAATTTTAAATCGGCAATTTTGACATAATTATTTAAAATGTAGTTTTTGGCCATTTCGTTCATAAAAATAATATCCTATTTTAAATTTTTGAGGCACATTTATGCACTATAAGAAAAATACACAAGATCTTATTGAAGAATTGAAAAATGATAAACTTACAAGCTCATTTATGCAAAATAATAAAGACGAGCTTACCATTCCTGTTTTGCACGAATATTTAAATAGTTTACTCATACGAAAGAATATGAGTAAAACTGCATTGATAAAAAATAGCGGATTGGATAGGCATTATGTTTATCATATTTTGTCTGGCAAGAAAAATCCATCACGTGATAGACTAATTATTTTAGGAATAGCATTACGTTTAGATTTAAATCTCATGCAAGACATTTTGCGTTTTGCTGGTTTTAGGGAGTTATATGTTCGCGATAGTAAAGATTTAGTTATTATTTATTGCATAAATAGTTGTTATTCTGTTATGCAAACAAACGATATTTTAAATAGCCTATCGTGCGAAGTGCTTTATTGATTTATAGTAAAAGAAAAACCATCCATATCTTGGATGGTTTTTAGCTATGTAAGATCAATTTTATCAAATAAACCATTAAAATTTATTGTAGCAAAATAATCACGCGGTTCTTCTGCACGCCGTATAAGCTCTACTGATCCATCTGTTTTAAGCAGTAGTTCGCTAGAGCGCAATTTGCCATTATAATTGTATCCCATTGCAAATCCATGTGCGCCAGTATCGTGGATTATTATGCGATCACCAATATCAATTTTGGGGAACTTTCTGTCAACAGCAAATTTGTCGTTGTTCTCACAAAGTGAGCCCGTTATATCATAGGTATTGGTAAGAGGAGATTTTTCTTTACCTGCAACGGTTATGTGGTGATACGCCCCATAAATAGCTGGTCGCATGAGATTTGCTGCACAAGCATCTAAACCAATATAGTTTTTGTAGATATTTTTTTCGTGCACTGCAGTGGCAACAAGACAACCATAAGGTCCTAGCATAAAACGTCCAAGCTCTGTAAAAATTGCTACATCTGCTAATCCTGCTGGCACTAAGATTTCCGCAAATGCTTGTTTTACACCTTCGCCTATTGCTATAATGTCATTTTCTTTATCCTCTGGTTTGTAAGGAATGCCAACTCCACCGCTCAAGTTGATAAAGTTTACTGATACGCCTGTGGTTTCTTTCAACCATACAGCAGTTTCAAACAATTCTTTAGCAAGTGTTGGATAATAATCATTTGTCAGTGTATTACTTGCTAAAAAAGCATGTAAGCCAAAATTTTTAGCACCTTTTTGTTTGAGTAGTAAAAAGCCTTCTTGCAATTGTTGTTTGGTGAAACCGTATTTGGCATCTTGAGGGCTATCCATTATTTGATTGTGAATTTTAAAGTTTCCGCCTGGATTAAATCTACAACAAATTGTCTCTGGTATTCCTGCTACTTTTTCTAGAAAATCAATATGGGTAAAATCATCAAGATTAATTATCGCGCCAAGCTTTTTGGCATAAATAAACTCTTCTTTAGGTGTGGCATTTGAAGAGAACATAATATCTTTACCAGTAAATCCAACAGCTTGCGCCATCATTAATTCTGTCATACTGGCACAGTCTACGCCGCAACCTTCTTCTTTGAGTATTTTTAAAATAGTAGGGTTTGGTGTTGCTTTAACGGCAAAATATTCTCGAAAACCTTTGTTCCAAGAAAATGCTTGAAGTAGTTTTTTAGCATTTTCGCGGATGCCTTTTTCGTCATATAAGTGAAAAGGTGTAGGATATTTACTGATTATTTCTTCTAATTTTTCTTTTGTAACAAATGTTTTTTTCATGTGAATTCCTCCTGCAGGGAATATTTTATCATAATTTGTAAAATATAAAAACCTACTTTAATAAATTTTTTAATGTATATTTTGTACGAAGATAATTTATCAATTTTTAATATGGTATAATACAATTGATTAAATATATTTACTATTAAAGGTGTTTATTATGAAAAAACAAATTTTATTTATTACAGGTATGAGCTGCGCAATGTGCTCGGCTGCTATTGAAAAGGAACTTTCTAAAACAAAAGGAGTTGAAAAAGCAAGTGTCAATTTGTCTTCTCAGCAACTATTATTAGAATATGATGAAAATTTAGTTGAGCTTTCAACTATAAAAAATATTATTACTAATCTTGGATATGGTGTAATGCAAGATAACACTGACAGTACTATAAAAGTATATTTTGCAGATACAGGCAATATTAACAAGCTTAAAGATTTGCTTTTAAAACTCGATGGTATAAGCAAAGTTGAGTGGTTAGATCCAAAAACTTTAGTTATTGCCTATTTACCACAAAGAACAAGATTTCACAATATGCAAAATGTAATGAAAAATGCAGGCTTTAGTATTGATCAAGTGGAGAAATTGGATGTTTTTGCAGATGTCTTGGACAGAAAAAAAGAAGTAAATACTTTGTGGTATAAGTTTTTTATCGCAGCATTTTTTTCTATGCCTCTTTTATATATAGCAATGGCTCCGATGTTTAATTTGTATGTTCCTTGGATTATTAGTCCGAGAAATGATGCGGCATTATATTCTATTGTACAACTTGGTTTGACAATTCCTGTAATGGCAGTGGGCTATAAATTTTATGTTGTTGGATTTAAATCATTATTTAGATTAACACCTAATATGGATACTCTTGTTGCTATAGGTACGATGTCTGCTTTTTGTTATAGCATTTATTCGGTACTTGAAATTGTAAAAGGCAATGTTATGGCATTGCATGGACTTTATTTTGAAACGGCGGCAGTAATTATCGCTCTTATTTTACTAGGTAAAACTCTAGAGGCAGCATCTGTTGCCAGAACTTCACAGCTAGTTAAAAAGCTTATAGAACTTGCACCTGAATCTGCAACAATTATTGAAGGCACTGAGCAGATAGAAGTATTAATAGATGAGGTTCGCTCTGGTGATGTTGTAATAGTAAAGCCAGGTGAGAAAATCCCTGTCGATGGCATTGTCTTAAATGGAAGCACTTTCGTTGACGAGGCAATGCTAACAGGTGAGAGTATGCCGGCGGAAAAAAATCCAGGAGATAATATTTTTGCAGCAACGATTAATCAAAGTGGCTATATACAGTTTACAGCAACAAAGGTTGGTGAAAATACTTTATTAGCGCAGATTATTAAAATTGTCCAACAAGCACAGTCGTCAAAAGCACCTATAGCAAAACTGGCGGATATTGTTTCAGGTTATTTTGTGCCGATAGTTTGTTTTATTGCTTTGATTTCAGGAATTTTTTGGTATTTTAAAACAGCGGACACGGAGTTTTCTTTGACCATTTTTGTGAGTGTGCTTGTTGTATCTTGTCCTTGCGCTTTAGGTCTTGCAACTCCAACTGCACTTATTGTGGCAACAGGGAAAGCGGCGCAAAACTCTATTTTAATCAAAAGTGGTCAGGCATTAGAGTTAGCACATAAGATTACAACAATTGTTTTGGATAAAACTGGAACCATTACCAAAGGGCAGCCACAGGTCACAGATGTTGTTACTTTTGATATGAATAAAGAGCTATTTTTGCAAATTGTTGCCTCCGCAGAGAGCTTATCTGAACACCCCTTGGCTAGAGCTTTTGTGCAGGCAGCAGAAAAAGAAAAAATAAAAATTTTACCAGCAAGCAATTTTCAAGCAATTTCAGGTTTTGGTTTAGTTGCACAGGTGGATAATTTTAGAGTGATTGTTGGAAATTATCAGCTTATGCAAGCAAATAATATTGCAATACAAGACTTTGAAATAATAGATGAGCTATCCGAGCAAGGGAAAACAGTGGTATTTGTAGCTATAGATGGCGTTTTTCAAGGGATTGTGGCGATAGCTGATGTACTAAAAGAAAATAGTAAAAAAGCTGTTGGATTGTTACAAAAAGCTGGAATTAAAGTGGTTATGTTAACAGGTGATAACCAAAAAACAGCGTTAGCTATAGCGAAAACTGTAGGTATAGATTCTGTTTTAGCTGAGGTGTTACCACAAGATAAAGCTGAAAAAGTAAGTAGCTTGCAAGCACAAGGAGAGGTTGTTGCTATGGTTGGTGACGGTATAAACGATGCACCTGCACTTGCTATGGCAGATGTTGGGATAGCTATTGGTTCAGGAACTGATATAGCAGTAGAGTCGGCTGACATTGTACTTATAAAAGATGATTTGCTTGATGTTGTAACGGCAATAAAACTTAGCCAAAGCACAATAAAAAACATAAAGCAAAATCTTTTTTGGGCGTTTTTTTATAATGTTTTGGGCATTCCGCTCGCAGCAGGAGTGTTTTTCGCTTTTGGTGGACCGCTTTTAAATCCTATGTTTGCAGCACTTGCGATGTCTTTTAGTTCTATTTGTGTGGTGTTAAATTCCTTGCGGTTAAAGAGTTTTAAAGTTTATCATTAGAAGCCAAAAGTATTTTACAAATCGCCTATTAAAGAGTAAAATAATATTATAAAGAAGGTTATTAATACTATGTAGTTATATAAATTTTAAAACGGAGGTTGATGACAATGGGAACAAAAGTAGCAATTAATGGTTTTGGTCGTATTGGAAGAAATGTTTTAAGGGCGGCGGTGGACAATCCGCAAATAGAAATTTTGGCTGTTAATGATTTGACAGATGCTAAAACTTTGGCACATTTGCTAAAATACGATTCTGTACACGGAACTTTTGCAGCAGAGGTGAAAGCCGAAGGTGATTGCATTATTGTAAATGGCAAAAAAATAAAAGTTTTTGCCCAAACAGATCCAGCCAAATTACCTTGGGGTGAAATTGGCGCCGAGGTTATTATTGAATCTACTGGTAGATTTACCGATGCTAACAAAGCTAAAGCTCATATCGAAGCTGGTGCTAAAAAAGTTATTATTTCTGCGCCTGCTAAAAATGAAGACATAACAATTGTTTTGGGCGTTAACGAAGATAAATATGATGCACAAAAACATCATATTGTTTCTAATGCTTCTTGCACAACAAACTGCCTTGCTCCATTTACAAAAGTTTTGCATGATAATTTTGGTATAGTGTCCGGTCTTATGACAACGGTTCACTCTTATACAAATGACCAAAAAATTCTTGATTTACCTCATGATGATTTGCGTCGTGCCAGAGCTGCAGCAATGTCAATAATCCCAACAACAACAGGTGCGGCAAAAGCTGTTGCGCTTGTTATGCCTGAGCTTAAAGGTAAATTAAATGGTTTTGCAATGCGTGTTCCTACTCCTAATGTTTCTATAACAGATTTGAGTGTTGTATTAGCAAAAGAAGCCACAGCAGAGGAAATTAACGCTGCCCTTAAAAAGGCGGCGGAAGGCTCTATGAAAGGTATTTTAGGATATAGTGATGAACCTTTAGTTTCGCGCGATTATAACCATGATCCACGCAGCTCTATAGTTGATGGATTATCAACTATGGTTGTAAACGGTAACATGGCAAAAGTTGTTTCTTGGTATGATAATGAATGGGGTTATTCAAACAGAACGGTTGATTTAGCTGTTTATATGGGCAAAAAAGGAATATAGTGTGTAAGTTATGGATAAAAAAAGTATTTTAGACATAGATGTTAAAGATAAAAAAGTCATTGTCCGTGTTGACTATAATGTGCCTGTAGAAAATGGCGTAATTACTGATGACACGAGAATGACAAAATCTTTACCAACACTGCAGTATCTCCTTGACAATGGTGCGGCTGTTATTTTAATGGCGCACTTTGGTCGCCCTAAAGGCAAAGAGGAAAAATATTCCCTGCGCCTTGTGTCAGAGCATTTAAAAACACTTTTGGATAAAGATGTTATTTTTGTTGATGATTGCATCGGACAAGAAGCTCAAAGGCAAGCCAAAGATTTAAAAAAATGTCAAGTAATGCTGCTTGAAAACTTGCGATTTTATAAAGAAGAAGAAGCGAACGACCATGAATTTGCACAAAAATTGGCATCACTTGCAGATGTTTATGTCAACGATGGTTTTGGTGTATCGCACAGAGCACATGCTTCTGTCGAGGCTATAACACATTATTTACCAAGCGTGGCAGGCTTTTTGTTAGAAAAAGAAATTACCTTTTTAGGAAAAACCTTAGAAAAACCGGTACGCCCATTGGTTGCGATTTTAGGTGGTGCGAAGGTTTCAGATAAAATAAATGTTATAGCTAGTTTTTTGACTAAAGTTGATAAAATTTTAGTCGGCGGTGGTATGGCAAACACTTTTTTGGCGGCGCAAGGCTATAATATGCAAGCATCACTTATCGAACAAGATAAGGTTGAATACGCCAAAAAACTATTAGAACAAGCTAAACAAAGTGGTGTAGAATTTTTGCTTCCTATTGATGTTGTGGCGGCTGAAAAATTTGCTCAAGATGCCCAACATGAAAATTGTTCTGTAGATAAGATTAAACAAGGTTGGACGGCACTTGATATTGGTGAGAAGACTTGTAAATTATTTTCTGATGCTCTAAAAGATGCTAAAACTGTCATTTGGAATGGTCCAATGGGCGTTTTTGAGATGGACGCTTTTTGTATAGGTACGGAAAAAATTGCTAAAGCAATTGCGGCTACTGACGCAATTAGTGTTGTTGGTGGTGGTGATTCTGTTGCAGCAATTGAAAAACTTGGACTTGTTGATGAAATCACACATATATCTACAGGTGGTGGGGCATCACTTGAATATATGGAAGGTCAAGTTTTACCCGGCATAAGTTCGCTAGACGATTTACGGCAAGTGATGATTGCAGGGAATTGGAAAATGCACAAGACTGTACCTGAGTCTATAGAACTTGCAAATGAAATAGTACAATTAACTTTTGGTACTACAGCTGAAGTCGCCATTTTTCCGCCATATACAGCACTAGAGAGCGTTGCTCAAGCGATAGATGGTAAACATGTTGGCTATGGTTCGCAAGACTTGCACTATGAAGACCAAGGAGCTTTTACCGGGGCTATATCTGGAAAGATGATAGCTGATATTGGTTGTGAATACTCTTTGGTTGGACACTCTGAACGCAGACACGTTTTTGGTGAGACTGATGAAGTTATTGCTAAAAAAGTTAAAGCGGCGTTTAAAAATGGATTAAAACCTATTTTGTGTGTCGGCGAAACTCAAACTGAGCGTGACGCTGGTCAAACAAAAGTTGTTATTGAACGTCAATTGAAAACGGCTTTTTTCGATTTGAAAGAAGCAGATGTTTTAGATATGCTTATTGCTTATGAGCCTGTATGGGCAATAGGAACAGGTAATACTGCGAGTGCTGATGATGCACAAGAAGTTTGCTCAGATATTCGTTTGTGGCTTGAACGAAATATTGGTCAAAAAGCAGCAAAACTTATAAGAGTGCTTTATGGCGGCAGTGTAAACAGTAATAATATAAAAGAACTTATGTCTCAAGATGATATTGACGGAGCTTTAGTCGGTGGAGCGAGCCTTGACGCGGAGCATTTTGCTAAAATAGTTCGCTATTAAAGGAGAATTAAATGGCTGAAAAACCTACACTGCTGATGATTTTAGATGGTTTTGGTTTGCGCGATGATAATGAATATAATGCTGTCAATCTAGCTCTAACGCCGAATATTAAAAGATTTACAGAAAAATTTCCTCACTGCAAATTACAAGCAAGCGGCTATGATGTCGGTTTGCCTGACGGGCAGATGGGCAACTCTGAAGTTGGACATTTAAATATTGGTGCAGGCAGAATAGTCTATCAGGACTTAACACGAATTTTTAAGGCGATTGAAGATAAATCTTTTTTTCAAAATCCAGTACTTGTACAAGCTATGCAAAAAGTAAAAGAAAAAAATGCAAGCTTGCATTTAATGGGTCTTGTTTCTGATGGCGGAGTACACAGCCATATAGAACATTTATTTGCACTTGTGAAAATGGCAAAAGAACAGGGTTTGGATAAAGTTTACATTCATGCTTTTTTAGATGGTCGTGATACTCCACCACAAAGTGGATTAGATTTTATACAACAACTGGAAAAAGAACTCTATAGAGTAGGTATTGGTCAGATAGCTACTCTATGCGGCCGTTATTATGCTATGGATAGGGACAATCGCTGGGAGAGGGTGCAAAAAGCCTATCAAATGATTGCTTTGGGTGAAGCACCATGCAAAAAAAGTGCTGTGCAAGGTATAAAAGAGTCTTATGATGCTGGCACTACTGACGAGTTTGTCCAACCTTTTTGTGTAGGGGATTTTTATAATATTGGTTTAAAAGATGAAGACGGAGTAATTTTCTTTAATTTTCGCTCGGATAGAGCAAGAGAAATCACAAGAGCTTTAACATTAAAAGATTTTAGCAGTTTTGACAGAGGCAGTTATAAACCAATAAAAAATTTTGTTTGCCTTACTGAATATGATGCGACGTTTACATTGCCAATAGCTTTTTCTACAGAGAACTTAGACAATACTTTAGGCGAGGTGCTATCTAGACAAGGTCTAAAACAACTTAGGATTGCCGAAACGGAAAAATATGCTCATGTAACATTTTTTTTCAATGGCGGCGTAGAAGTTCCTAATCCTAATGAAGATAGGATTTTAATTCCGTCACCTAAAGTAGCAACTTATGATTTACAGCCGCATATGAGTGCATATGATGTAACGACAAAATTGCTTACAGAGCTTGATAAAGAAGTTTATGACGTCGTTATTATGAATTATGCAAATGCCGATATGGTCGGTCATACCGGCATTTTAGCGGCTGCGATAAAAGCAGTAGAGGCTGTTGATGAATGTTTGGGTAAAATTGTTGATAAGGTTCTGGAAAAACAGGGAACGGTGTGTATTTTAGCCGATCATGGTAATGCTGAACGTATGGTTGAAAAAGACGGTAAAACACCACATACTGCACATACTAACAATAAAGTTCCATTTATATTAATCGGTAAAGACTATGAAAAAAGTTTATTGCGTGATGATGGGATTTTGGCAGATGTGGCACCGACAATGCTAGATATATTGAAAATTCAAAAACCAAAAGAAATGACAGGCAAGAGCCTTATTTTAAAATAACAGGGGGCGTTTTTGTGCTTACAACAATAATTGACGTTTATGCAAGAGAGATTTTAGATTCTAGGGGCAATCCGACTTTAGAGGTAGAAGTAGAGCTAGAAGATGGCAGTATTGGTAGGGCAGCTGTGCCGTCAGGAGCGTCTACTGGAGCGCATGAAGCGGTAGAACTTCGTGATGGTGATAAAAAGCGTTATCTTGGTAAAGGTGTAATAAAAGCGGTTAATAATGTTAATGATGTTATTGCACCTGAAGTTGTCGGTATGGATGCTACTTATCAAGTAGATATAGACAATTTAATGTTAGCTTTGGATGGTACCCCAAACAAGAAAAAACTTGGTGCAAACGCTATTTTAGGGGTATCAATGGCAGTTGCTAAAGCAGCAGCATCATCGCTTGATATGCCACTTTATGCCTATCTTGGTGGCATCAATGCTAAAGAGCTACCAGTTCCTATGATGAACATTTTAAACGGTGGAGCACATGCTGACAATAATGTTGATATACAAGAATTTATGATAATGCCTGTAGGCGCAAAAACATTTTCAGAATGTTTGAGAATGAATGTAGAGATATACCATTCTTTAAAAGCTGTATTGCATGATAAAAATCTAAGCACTGCTATTGGCGACGAAGGCGGATTTGCACCTAATTTAAAATCTAATGAAGAAGCATTAGAAGTAATTGTGCAAGCGATAAAAAAAGCAGGATACAAACCAGGAACACAAGTTGTCCTAGCACTTGATGTTGCTGCAAGTGAAATTTATCAAGCAAAAACTAAAAAATACTATTTTGCTGGTGAAGACAAAACAATGACTAGTGCAGAACTTGTCAATTACTATGCACATCTTGTAAGTAAATACCCTATAGTATCCATAGAAGATGGTTTAGCTGAAGATGACTGGGCGGGTTGGGCAACTTTGACCAAAAAACTAGGTGATAAAGTGCAACTTGTTGGTGATGATTTGTTTGTAACTAATGTTGATAGATTAAGTCAAGGTATAGATAAAGGTATTGCAAATTCAATTTTGATAAAAGTTAATCAAATAGGCACACTTACAGAAACCTTCGATACAATTGAGATGGCGAAAAGGGCAGGTTATACTTGCGTTATTTCTCACCGTTCAGGTGAAACTGAAGATAGCACTATTGCAGACATTGCAGTTGCAGTAAATGCCGGACAAATAAAGACGGGTGCACCAGCAAGAAGCGATAGAGTTGCTAAATACAACCAACTACTTCGCATAGAAGAGCAACTTGCTCAAAGTGGCAAATATAAAGGTATTGGTGTATTTTACAATCTAAAAAAATAAAACTGTAAAACAAGCTATCTTTTGGTAGCTTGTTTTAATTTACACAAATAAAAATAAAAACTGCTAAAATTTATTGACAAGTGTAAACTTTATTGGTAAACTATACGCAATTAAATATTTAAAAACTATGACTTTAGATAAGTAAGACTAATTGAGGAGTTTAGAGAGCTACTGGCTGGTGAAAAGTAGTCGAATGGTTGGTCCCAATACACTAAAAGAGTTGTTTACTGAGAGCATTGCTTTAGGTTAAACCGGGTGTCTTCGTTATTAGACTAGGGTATCGATTGAGTTTCTGTACCTGAAAAGAGTTGGCTTCTGCAAAAAGGGTGGTACCGCGGGTTGTTCCCGTCCCTTGTTACAGGGCTTTTTTTATTTTATAAAAAATTTTTAGAAAGAAGGTTTATTTATGGTTGTTGTTATGAAATTTAGGGCGAGCAAAGACGCTATTGATAAAGTTATTAAAACTATTGAAGATGCCGGATTGCAAACGCATATATCTTGTGGCGAAGAAAAAACGATAATCGGTATTGTCGGCGACAAAACTCGTATACAAAGTGTTCCATTGGCTGGTTTTGAAGGAGTAGAGAAGGTTGTTCCGATTACTGTAAGTTATAAACGTGTAAGTCGTGAATTTACTGGTGGAACGCACATTGTTAAAGTTGGCAACATTTCAATTGGCGATGGCTCTGTTGTTGTGATGGCGGGTCCTTGCGCGGTAGAGAGTATGCAACAACTTTTAGAATCGGCTCATGCAGTTAAAAATAACGGGGCACAATTTTTACGTGGCGGTGCATTTAAACCGCGTACTTCACCATATTCTTTCCAAGGATTAGAAGAAAAAGGACTAGAGATGTTAAGTGAGGCAGCACGAGAAACAGGGCTTAAAATAGTAACGGAAATTATGGATGTTGAAAATGTTGATGC
>CAZKFG010000030.1:0-26809 GCA_964551985.1 uncultured Acidaminococcales bacterium | reverse complement strand
TACACAATGCTGACAACCAAACAAGTACTCAAGCCTTAGAAGCAAGCAAAAACTATAAACTATGGGAAACAAACTGTGCAACATTTGTCTACGATGGGCTTGTAAGTATGGGCTTTAAGTATGATTGGTTTTTCAAAGGAAGACCAAGTTCTACAAGAGACGGGCTTAATGAAGATCCAAATAATTGGAGTGGTAGAGTATATAAATACCAATACACACCCGAAATTAACCATAATTTTCCCGCATAGGAGGTATATGATGATACTAATAGAATTATTTTTGATTTTGCCAGTAAGCATTTTCCTAGCATGGTATTACTACAAACAAGATAAAACTAAAAGAAGTAAAAAACGCTTGTTTTATTTGGGGATACTTTTGAGTGTGTTGACTCTTTGGATTGCTTTATCAGATATTTATTATCGTAAAATAAGCAAATTTCTGGTTGATTTTTTAAATCAACCAGAAATGGTCTATCTAATAGCAGTATTAATAGTATATACAATTTTAAGCCTAATAATTTTCCGCAGAGAATTTTTGCAAAGAATGAACTACTGGTTTAAAAAACTAATACTATACAAGCCCAAAGAAGCAAACTACCCACAGCCAATTAACAATCTACCAATTATAATACTGCTTATCTTGAGCATAGTAATTGTACATATGACAAGTATATACAGCTATGTACAGGTAGTTGTGTATGAAATAGGAGCTTTTATAAAAAACTTTGTTGCTTGGATTACAGTCCCAATAATATTCAACTTTCTGCTATATTTCTTCTTTCAAGGAATACTCAAGTTTATAAAATTTTTAGACAAAAGAGAAAATAAACAGTAGATAAAGAAAAAACACAAGCCAGCTTTAGGCTGGCTTGTGTACTATGTCTAGCAAATACGAACCTTAAGCGACAAGCCGAAGCAGAAGCAAAGAAAAACTGGCATCCGCTAAAAGACTAAAATTTGAACAAGAGGAAAAAGAGCGACAAGCTTAAAACCAACAACAAAAACAAAATAGCAAAACCTTACCAGAACGGCAAGGTTAAATTTTAAAGACGCACTGCGTCTTTTTGCTTTTTACATATTAGCGCCTTTGCTTACACACGATAGGTTTTAGCGACAAGTATGATAAAATGTGTGGTGAAGAAGACATAAACAAAGAAGACTACAAAAGCCTATCAATTGCAACAACTATTCAATGCTAGGAATGATGGAGCAAACTTTTCTAGCTATATATTTGATATAGCTAGAAATTAAAATCAACATAAAAATTTTATATTCCTGCTTTCAGTATTGCTGATAGCAGGTTTTGTTATTGTTAAATATTTAGTATATAGTGTTATAGTTAAGTCATAACATAAATGTGAACAAGCTTTCAGATTAGCATGAGAGCTTGCTCGTGTTTGTGCATTATGGCTTTTATTTATATAAATTAATTTAAGGAGGAATAATATTATGTTAAACAAAAAAAAACGAGCATTTGTTGATAGTGTGGCTGCTGGTGAGACTCTTAGCTTGGCGTATGAAAAGGTGTATAAAATAGGCAAAATCTCTCGACTACAGCTGGAAAAAAAGGCACAAGATCTATTTGGACAACAAGAGGTGCAAGATTATTTGGAAAGTATCAAAAATGCCGCTTGTCCTGCGGTTCAAGAGGGAATTATAACGCCTAGTGATGTTTTAAGAGAATTGAGTAAAATAGCACTTTATCCGATAGAGCTTACAGGCTCTACAGGTGCGGTGAAATTTGCTGATAAACAGCGGGCATTGGAGCTTTTGGGTAAGTATCTGGGCATTTTTAAAGATAAAACTGAAGAGAAAAACAAAAATACTGTGATATTACTGGGGTGGGAAAATGATGAGCAATAAGATATTAATTCCATACAAGCCGCGCAAACATTGGCAAGGGAGTACAGGTCTGCACAATAGGCTTAATAATCATCGTTTTAGCGTAATCGTTGCGCATAGACGATTTGGCAAAACTATTGGCGTAATCAATCATTTGATAAAACAAGCAGTGCTTTTTGAAGGAAATGACGGGCGCTTTGCTTACATAGCACCGTTTAAAAATCAAGCCAAAAATATCGCATGGGATTATCTGAAAAAATTTACCGGTGTCATTCCAAACATTGTATATAGCGAGAGTGAGCTTATGGCAAATTTGCCTAACGGCAGTCGTATTCGTCTATTTGGCGCAGACAATGCCGAGTCGCTTCGTGGTCTTTATTTTGATGGACTTGTTATTGATGAGATTGCCGATATTAAGCCTGAGGTGTGGGGAGAAATTTTGCGCCCCACACTATCAGATCGCAAGGGTTGGTGCGTATTTATCGGCACGCCACGTGGTCAAAATATCTTTTTTGAGCTTTATCAAAAAGCACTCAGTACAGACGATTGGTTTGCAGCAACTTTTAGAGCGGATAAAAGCGGTATTTTAGATAAAAAAGAACTAGAAAGCCTTAAAGAGCAGCTTACAGAAAATCAATACCGCCAAGAGATGTTGTGCGATTTTACTGCCGCAACTGATGATAGTTTAATTGGTCTGGATATTGTCATTGAGGCGCAAAGCCGCAATTATAAGCAAGATGATATTAGGCATGCTCCAATAATATTTGGTTTGGATGTGGCTCGTTTTGGCGGAGATGACAGTGTTTTGACTGTCAGACAAGGTCTTGTCTGCTTAAAACAATCTCGTTATAAGGACAAAGACAACATGACCCTTGCTTCACTTGTGGCAAGTGAGATTGAAAAGTACAAACCGGATGCAGTGTTTATAGATGCGGGACGTGGCGAAGGAGTGATAGATAGACTAAGACAACTTGGTTTTATTGTAATGGAAGTTAATTTTGGCGCAAAGCCGATTAATACTCGCTATGCCAACAAAAGAGCCGAGATGTGGGCGCTTATGGCACAGTGGCTAAAAAGCGGTCAAATTATGCAAGACCAAAAACTAGCACAAGAACTGACACTTCCGACGTACAGTTTTGATGCGGCAAATCGCCTGTTGCTAGAGAGTAAGCAAAAAATGAAAGAGCGGTGCAGCTTTAGCCCTGACGGTGCAGACAGCCTAGCGCTTACCTTTGCAATGCCGGTAGTGAAAAATTTAGATATTGGTAAAGCTCATTGTAATACTGATTTTAACCCTTTAAAAGAAATGTTTAAAAATGCAAAATAGCAAAAATGTAGTGTGTATTTTTGTTTTATTATAATTAAAATAAGCATTGGAAATATCTGAATGAATTGTTTGAATACTAGGTTTATTTTGGTTGACAAAAAAACGTATGAATTTTACAATTAGTGTATACGGTTTAAAAATTTTAAAATGTAGTTTAATTTCATTAGGAGAAGTCGCATATGAAAAATCAAACGAAAAACAATATTGTGTTTAGCTTTGCACAAATGCTACAAGGTAAAAATGTCAATACTGACACGATTTGCAAATCATTGGAATTTATTTGTAAATCGTTTGATTTTGATTGTGGGCTATTATATGAGACAGATTATGATACTGGTTTTAATTTAAAAGAAAGCTTTGGCGAAGTGCGTTGCAAAAGCTTTGATGTTGGCAAAATTAAAGCCAAGTATCGTGATTTTTTGTCTAAACAAATGACTGTTTATTTGAAAAAAGGCAGAAAAAATACAGATGATGAAAGGGATTTTTTAAGTCTTTTTACAGCAAATAGTTTATTTGTAACAGCGATTACAGACGAAAAGTTTAGAATATGCGGTTTTATTGTTTTTGTAAACAATACACCCAAAAGGGCATTTGGTGTACAAGAACAATCTTTACTGTTTGTTTTACTTGATATGTTAGATAAATACGCTCAAGTGCGTGTCTATAACAAAAAACTTGCTTTTGCTAGAGCATCTTTAGAAGATATTTTAGATAACACAGGTATTGATATTTATGTAAATGACTTTAACAACCACGATATACTTTATGTAAACAAGTCAATGGCAGAACCATACGGCGGACAAGAACAATTTATCGGTCATAAATGCTGGCAAGTATTGTTCCCTGGACAAGATGGACCGTGCGAATTTTGTCCTGAGAAAAAACTCATTGATGACGATGGTAACCCAACTAAAATTTATTCTTGGGACTATCAAAGAGCATTTGATGGCGAGTGGTTTAGAGTGTTTAGTACTGCTTTTAATTGGATTGATGGCAGATTAGCGCATGTTGTAAGCAGTGCTAATATCACAGACAACAAGCGTAACCAAGAACTTGTCGAATATATGGCAAACTATGACACCTTGACAAATTTACCCAACAGAAGAAAACTGGTTAATGATTGCAAAGAGCTTATTGGCAAAGCAAAGGATAATAATAGATTTATTTTATTTTTTGATATAGATGGTTTTAAAGCCATAAATGACAACTATGGACACGATGAAGGCGATGAATTTTTAATACAACTTGGCAAATTTTTCTCTGATATACCAATGCTAAAAGACCATGTTTATAGAAACGGTGGGGACGAATTTGTTGCTTTGCTTGAGATGCATATCACTGAAAATGATGTACGCAATTTATATTCTTTTATAAGTCGTAGATTTACACAACCGTGGAAATTAAAAAAAGCCTCTGTATATTGTGGCATAAGCGTTGGTGTTTCCTGTTATCCTAAAGATGGCTCTACAGCAGAACAACTCTTGCAAAATGCTGATAAAGCGATGTATCATGTCAAAAAAATAGGTGGCAGGGGGATTGCTTTTTCAAGAGAGGTCAATTAACAAAAGTAAAAGTCAGCATGTATGCTGACTTTTTTGCTATTCATAGCTATAAAGTGTTCAGTAATAGTAACTGAAAACATTTATAAATAATTATAAATAATTATAAATAATTATAAATTAATATTTTAAACTTTAGCTAGTATATTTATACTAATTTTTTTGTTTTAGTTGACAAAAAAGCACTTAGATTCTACAATTAATATATAACATAAAAATGAAACATTTTACAAAACCCCTTCATGATAGGTGGTGAATTTATACATGAAAAATCAAATAAAAAACAATATTGTATTGAGTTTAGCACGTGTTTTGCAAGAAAAAGATGTAGACAATAGTGTCATTTGCAAAGCACTAGAGCTTATCTGCGCAGACTTTGATTTTGATTGTGGTGCATTATATGAAACAGACTATGCTACAAGTTTTAAATTAAAAGAAAGTTTTGGCGACGCCCCTTGTAAAAACTTTGATATCGGCAAAATAAATTCAAACTATCGTGCTTTTTTGTCCAATCAACCAATTGTTTATATAGAAAAAACCGAAATAAATATAGATGACGAAAAAAATATTCTCGAACTTTTTAAAGCGAATAGTTTATTTGCAATTGCTGTTACTGATGACAAACTGAGAATATGCCAGCTTATTGTGTTTACAAATAAAGAATCTGAAAAATCTTTTTGTGATGATGAAAAATCTTTGCTGTTCACATTACTTAGTATGTTAAACAAATATGCCCAAGTTGGGGTGTATTATAAAAAAATAATTTTAACCAAAGCATCTTTAGAAGATATTTTAGATAACACAGGTATTGATATTTATGTAAATGACTTTAACAATCACGATATACTGTATGTAAACAAGTCAATGGCAGAACCATACGGTGGACAAGAACAATTTATCGGTCATAAATGCTGGCAAGTATTGTTCCCTGGACAGAGTGGTCCTTGTCATTTTTGTCCTAAAGATAAACTTATTGATGAAAATGGTAAACCGACACTAGTTTACTCGTGGAACTATCAAAGACCATTTGATGGTAAATGGTTTCGGGTATTTAGTGCAGCATTTTATTGGATGGATGGCAGACTTGCCCATGTTATAAGTAGTGCAGATATTACGGAAAACAAACGTAATCAAGAACTTGTAGAGTACATGGCAAACTATGACACTTTGACAAATTTGCCAAATAGAAGAAAACTTATAAACGATTGCAAAGAACGTATTGATAAAGCCCAAAAAGGTGATAGTGGCTTTGTACTGTTTTTTGACATTGATGGTTTTAAAGCGATAAATGACAACTATGGGCACGATGAAGGAGACGAATTTTTAATACAATTGGGCAAATTTTTCTCTGATATACCTCTTTTAAAAGATAATATCTATCGAAATGGTGGCGATGAATTTGTTGCTTTGATGGATGGTAATAACATCAGTGAAAGTAGCATACGTAACTTATATTTTTTTATAAATCACAGATTCAAACGGCCTTGGAAATTAAAAAAAGCCTCTGTATATTGTGGCATAAGCGTTGGTGTCGCTTGTTATCCTGAAGATGGACAAACAGCGGAAAAACTATTGCAAAATGCTGATAAAGCAATGTATCATATCAAAAAAAAGGGCGGCAGGGGAATTGCCTTTTCAAGAGAGGTAAATTAGCTAAAAATAAAAGTCAGCATTTATGCTGACTTTTTTGTTGACTAGAACGGCGTAGTATTTCCTTAAGCTTGACAGATATGAAAACAACACTTAGTATGAAAGTAAAAAATAAAAACCATTAATACACTAAAAAGAGGTGATTATGTGAAAAAGATTATTTTGTTATTGTTCATGCTGTTAATCGTTTTGCCGCAAGGGGTAAGCTTTTCAAAAGAAGATAGCATTTTATTTGCTGTAAAAAAAGACGGTAAGTGGGGTTATGTAAATGACAAAGGAAAAATAATTATACCATTACAATATTTGCACGCACGTACTTTTAGAGAGAAAATGGCTGCAGTAAAAGTTTATGACAAATGGGGGTTTATTGATACAAAAGGGAAGTCTGTAATTAGTCCACAGTTTGAAGATGCTTATATTTTCTCGGAAGGATTAGCAAACGTTAAAATAAACGGAAAATGGGGATATATTGATGTAACGGGACAACTTGTAATAGCACCACAGTTTGAAGGAGTAGCAGCTTTTTCAGAGGGGTTAGCGCAGGTTGAAATAGGGAGAAAATATGGTTATGTTGACAGAACAGGTCATATAGTTATTCCACCTAATTTTAATGTGGGAATTCGTTTTAAAAATGGTCTAGCTATTGTAATTGTTGATAAAAAATGGGGTGTTATTAATAAAACAGGTACATTTATTATAGAACCTATTTATGATGTAATAATAATGGATAAAGATTTTATTCAAGCCAAACGAGAAGGTAAATGGGGAGTTTATGATAAAACAGGAGTTTTAATTATAGAACCAAAATATGATAATATATTCATAGACCAAGAAGCTATACGAGTAACGGTGGAAAACCGATGGGGTCTTTATGACAAAACAGGAAAAATTTTAGTTCCGGTTGAGGTGGATTTTATTGTTGTATCAGGACAGGGGATAATGCCAGTTAAAGTCAATGATAAATATATGTTTACTGATAATAATGGATTATTAATGCCAAGTAAGTTTGAAGGATTTTATCCTTTTGAAGGTGATTTTGCTTGCATTAAATTAAACGGTAAATGGGGTATTATTGACAAAACCGGTAAAATTGTTGTAAAGCCTGCATATGATATTATAAGGGTTTCTAAAAAAGGAATATTTATAGTTAATTTAGATAAAAAATATGGCTTAGTTGATGTAGAAGGTAAAATTGTTCTTCCGATAGAATATGATTATATTAGTGACCCATAAATAAACAAAGCAGACTAAAGTCTGCTTTGTTTATTTGCCTTGTTTACGTCTTACTGTAATGCTCTCGCCGCCTATTCCCCAATTGTCTGTGTCTATTTCGTCGATTACGACAAAAGTTGCTTTGGGGTTTTTATTTAGCACGTCGACAAGTAATTGTGTTGTACCTTTAATAAGTTGTTCTTTTTGCTCTTGTGTTGCGCCTTTGGTTATTTTGATGTTTACGTATGGCATTTTTGCACCTCTTAAAATTTTATTTTAATTTATTTTAGCATAGAGAAAAATGTACTGTCAAAGAAAATGTAAATCCTAAAACTCCTGAAAAACCTAATTAAATCGCTTGACAGCACTTACTTGTCCGCTTAGTATAAAAATAAGTAAAGGGGTGAGATGATGTTTATAGTAGATAAAGATAAGTGTATAGGTTGCGGTTTGTGCGTGCGTGATTGTCCGGCTCTTGATATTGTTATTAAAGAAAATAAAAAAGCCGAAGTTAAAAATGCCAATTGCATAAAGTGTGGTCATTGCGTTGCTGTGTGTCCTAAAGATGCTGTTTTTACTGACGAATATGACATGTCTGATGTGCATAATTTTTCTCAAGACAAATTTGCTGTAAATAGCGATGATTTTTTGAGCTTCATGCAGTTTAGACGCTCAATTCGTAGTTTTTTGCCGCGTGATGTGGAAGATGAAAAGATAAGACAAATTCTTCAAGCTGGTCGTTTTGCACCTACCGGTGGCAATAGACAAAACGTTTCATACACTGTGATAAAAGATTTAAAAGACGAGGTTCGCTCTAAAGCATTAAAAGTTCTTTATGACATAAGCGATACTTACATTAATAGTGAAGAATGGATACGCCAACGCTTTGGGCGCAACTGGGTCAAGATGTATGAAAATTATCAAAAGGATAAAAATACTCCTGATAAACTGTTTTTTGGAGCGCCTGTTGTCATATTAATATCATCAAATATGCCTTCTAATGCAGGACCTGCGGCAGGTTATATGGAGCTTATGGCAAATTCGCTTGGTCTTGGAATATGTTTTGTGAATTTTTTTGTAAGAGCTTTGGAAAACAGTCAAGAGCTGCGTGATATGCTGGAAGTGAAAAATGAAGTGGTCTATTGTATGGTTATAGGCTACACGAATAATAAATATTTGCGTACTGTACCAAGAGCAGCTTTGAAAGCTACTTTCAAATAAAAAAGCTCCGTGCTAAGCACGGAGCTTTTTTTATTATTCTTTGTCGTAATCGTATACGCCTTTACCGACTTTTCTGCCTAATCGTCCTGCCATTACATATTGTACGTGTAGTGGGCAAGGGCGATATTTTTCGCCTAGTGTTTCGTATAGGTATTCTAAACTTTTAAGGCGAGTGTCCAGTCCTACTAGGTCTATCATTTCAAATGGTCCCATGGGGTGATTTAAGCCTAGTTTGCAAGCTTTGTCTATATCTTCAGGGGTTCCAAGTCCTTCCATTAACATATTAAAGGCTTCGTTTCCTATAACAGCGTTCATACGGCTTGTAACAAAACCTGGAAATTCTTTTATTTGTACAAGTTCTTTTTTCATTTTCAATGCAACTTGTTTGGTTATTTCGGCAGTTTCTTCAGATGTTTCTAGACCGCAAATCATCTCTAGCAGTTTCATTTTGTGTACAGGATTGAAAAAGTGAGCGCCGATTACCTTGTCAGGACGCTTGGTAACAGAGGCAATTTTAGTGATGCTTTGAGATGTGGTATTTGTTGCCAAAATTGTATGTGGTGGGCAGATTTGGTCTAGTTTTTCAAATATTGGCATTTTAATTTTAAGGTCTTCCGGAGCTGATTCAATTATATAATCGCAATTTGCTAGGTCTTCTAGTTTGGTTGTTGTTTTGATGTTTTTCAAAGTGGTTTGTTTTTCTTCTACAGTAGCTTTACCGCGTTCGATACCTTTATCTAGTTCTTTTTCAATGATTTTTACAGCTTTAGCTAAAGCATCTTCACTGATGTCTTGCATGATTACGTTGTAACCGTTTTGTGCGGCAACGTGTGCGATACCTCTACCCATTATTCCTGACCCGATAACTCCAAAAAGATTAATTTGCATAGTAATTATTCCTCCTAATATTTTATTCACCTGTAAATTCAGGTTTGCGTTTTTCTAAAAAGGACATAATGCCCTCAGTGTGATCTAAAGTTGCAAATACAAGGCTTTGTGATAATAGCTCTAGTTGCAACGCTGTTTGCATATTGCAATCTAGTCCGTAATTTATCGCTTGTTTAGCTATTTGAATAATCAGCGGACTTTTTTCTGCTATGTCGTTTGCAAGAGTCATTACTTCATTCATAAGTTCGCTTTGCTCTACAACTTTGTTTACAAGACCTATTTTTTCAGCTTCAGCGCTGGAGATTACTTTACCTGTGAATATCATCTCTTTAGCTAGTGATACACCAACCAATCTTGGTAGACGCTGGGTTCCGCCATAGCCTGGTATTATACCGACATTAATTTCCGTCTGACCAAATTTGGCGTTTGTGCTTGCTATTCTAATATCGCAAGCTAGGGCGAGTTCTAGCCCTCCGCCTAAAGCAAAGCCATTAATTGCGGCGATCATTGGTTTTTTGCATTTTTCCACCTTAGCTAAAGCCGCAGGTAGTTCGCCATAAAAGGTTTGGACAGCACTGCGCTCTTTTAGTGCATTTAAATCTGCTCCGGCAACAAAAGCTTTGTCGCCAGCGCCTGTTACGACAATTACTCTTATGTTTGGATCTGCTTCTAGCTTTTCAAAAGCGCTAACAAGATGCTTCCAAGTTTGGTAATTGAGCGCATTTCTAACTTCTGGTCGGTTGATTGTTATTATGCCAACTTTACCTTTTTGTTCGATTAAAACACTGTTTTGTGAATTTTCCATAGTACCTCCTTTTGATTTTTAAAAACATTTATTAATTTAAAGCAATTTTTATGCCAAAAGGTGTGGGCTGCTCACAAAGCAGTGTTTTATTAATTTTCGCAATAAGTTTTCAAAAATTAGGATAAAAAAATGCTGTTTATTTGTTAATTAGGATTTTGGGATTTGAAAAATAAGCTGTATATGGTTAGTTTGCTATATGGCACGCTTATTGCTTTATATTATTAAACAATGATTAGGAGGTTATTTTAATGGAGTTTAACTACTTATTCAAACCGATTGATATTGCCAGTATGAAACTAAAAAATCGCATTGTAATGCCTTGCATCAACCATAGCTATTCACCCGATGGTTTTGTCAATGCGCGCCTTGTTGCCTATTACAAAGAACGAGCAAAGGGCGGGGTTGGTATGATTACTGTCGGTGGTTGTGCAGTGCACGAGCTTGGGCGCTCTTTTCAGGTAATGTGCATATATGATGATAAGTTTAACGATGGTTTTAAAATGCTAACAGACGCGGTACATCAGCATGATTGTAAAATAGTTGCACAACTGTACCACGCCGGTGGTTATGCCAAAGCCAAAGAAATTGGTGGTCAGCCTCTGGCGCCGTCGGCGGTGCAAAGCAAATACACTCGTGAGATGCCGCGCCAGATGACAAAAGATGATATAGAATCTATACAAAATAGTTTTGTCAAAGCGGCACAGAGGGCCAAAAAAGTAGGGTTTGATGGGATAGAATTAATTGGCAGTGCGGGCTATTTAATTGCCGAATTTCTCTCGCCTTATACCAATTTACGTGAAGATGAATATGGTGGTGAGCTTGAAAATCGTTGTTTGTTTGCAATTGAACTAATTCGCAAGGTAAAAGCAGCAGTAGGAGCAGATTATCCTTTATTTATAAGATTGAGCGGACATGACTTTGTAAGTGGTGGCAATACTAATGAGCAGGCAGTGCAGGTAGCTATTTTGCTTGAAAAAGCGGGCATTGATGCAATTAACGTCACAGGTGGTTGGCATGAATCTAAAATACCACAGACAACAGGAGAGCTTCCTACTGCCGGATTTGGCTATTTGGCAGCAAATATTAAAAATGCTGTAAATATCCCTGTTATAGCAAGTAATAGGATTAATGACCCTGTGGCGGCGGAAAAGCTGCTTGCTATGGGCATGGCAGATATGGTTAATATGGGTAGACCGCTGCTTTGCGACCCATATTTGCCAAACAAAGCGCAAGAAGGAAGACTGCAAGAGATAAGGCGCTGCATTGCTTGTGGTCAAGGGTGTTTTGACAGACGTTTTTCCGGTCGCGACGTTAGGTGTATGATAAACTACCACGCCGGACGAGAGTATGAATTTGTGCTTGAAAAAGCGCAAGATCGCAAACGGATACTGGTTGTAGGTGGTGGCACGGCGGCAATGGAGTTTGCCATCACAGCCGCTATGCGCGGGCATAATATCACATTATGGGAAAAAGAAGATAAACTTGGTGGTCAACTGCATTGTGCAAAAGTGCCTCTTGGCAAGCATGAATTTAGGCATCTTATAACATATCAAGAGGCAATGCTAAAAAAACTCGGCATAGATGTTTGTTTAAACAAGATAGCTACAGCAGAAAATATAAAAGATTTTGCGGCAGATGAGGTTGTTATAGCGACAGGAAGTACGCCGATAATGCCTGATTTTGTAGCTGCTGATGCAAAAAATATTGTGCTTGCTCAAGATATTTTGCTTGGCAGAAAAATTGCAGGTAAAAAAGTCGTTGTTGTGGGCGGCGGTGCGGTCGGTTGTGAGACGGCAATTTTACTTGCTGATGAAGGAACGCTAAGTGGCGAACAAGTGAAGTTTTTGGCTTTGCATCAGGCGGATACCGAACAGAATATTAAAGCGATGCTAAAGATGAGTAATAGAGATGTGACAATAGTAGAGCTTTTTGATGATGTCGGCAAAGATATTGGCATAAGCACTCGCTGGGTTGCTAAAAAACATATAAGTCAGCTTGGTATAAAGTGTCTTGTTAGTCACAAGGTTATAAAGATAAATGAAAATGAGGTAACTTTGCAAGATGCTGACGGGAAAACAAGTTCCATTTACGCAGATACGGTTGTTTTAGCGATTGGTTCTAGGTGCGAGAATGCTTTGTATAATCAGCTGCAAGGAGAGTTGCCAAAACTGCATATTATTGGTGATGCACTAAAGCCTGGTAAGATTTTTGATTGCATAACTATGGCGGTGCAATTGGCAAGCAGTATTTAGCAGCTTTAAAAGCGAGGTTTGGTATGACTAGTTTTTTGAATATAGAAAACAGGCAACAACTAAAAACCGTTATTGCAGGACTTTTGGCTATGGGTATGCTCGGCTTTGTGTACACTTGGTCGATGTTTTTGCAACCTATTGAGTTGGAGATGGGCTGGACGAGAAGTGATGTTGTTTTTATTTTTAATTTGATAATGATGTGTTTCCCGATTGGGATAATTCTAGCTGGTATGTTAAACAAGTTTTTACCTATAAAAACAACTTACTTGCTGGCTAGTTTTTGCTTTTCACTTGGTTTTTTGGTTTTGTCTTTTAGTAGTAATTTGTTTGTTATGTATTTGTTTGGTGGTGTTTTAAGCGGTATTTTTTTTGGTGTTATTTACAATATTGTTTTGTACGTTTCTAATTTGCATTTTCCGCATAATACAGGCGTCATCTCTGGACTTATGCAGTCTGGGTTGGGTATAAGCTCTTTGTTTTGGGCAAAATTTTGCGAATACACACTTTTTTTATTTAGTTGGCGATTGGGCTTAATGTACATTTGTGGCTTGATTTTTTTGGTGCTTTTTTTAACTTATTGGCAGATAAAAATACCTGAGAGTAAAAATGTAAGTGTGAATAATAATTCAGCATCAGAGCAAAGCGAAAAAGACGTACATTGGAAAAATATGATAAAAGACAGAGATTTTTGGCTGTTTTGGCTGATGCGCTTAATTATCGTTGCTGGCGGGGTTGGGATTTTTGGTAATGCTGTGCCGATTGTGATGGAAGGCGGCGGTACAATATCAAACGCGGTGTTTGCGCTTGGTCTTATGTCTGTTACAAATGCTATGGGTAGACTTCTGTTTGGAATTGTATGGGATAAATTTGGTAGTAAAAAAACAATGCTGCTCAACTGCTTTGTATTTACTTTGAGCTTTTTGCTTTTATTGTTTGGTCAAAAATCTGTGTTTATGCTGATTTTCGCCTTTATTTTGTGTGGTTTATCTTATGGCGCGATTGCAGTAATTGGTGTGAGCTTTAGTAAGTGTTATTACGGAGTTAGATATTTTCAGCAAAATTATGGTTGGACAACTACTGCCACAATCATTTCAGGTTTTATAGGACCACTTATTATGGCGATTTATAAGACTAATTACGGAATGTATGTCGGTTCATATTATATTTTTTTAGTCGGGGCATTGATTGCAAGCGTTTGCACACTGCTTTTGCGTAACAAAAAGGCGTAATGAGAATTAGGTTATCCTAAAAATAATTTGGAGATAAATAGGAGAATTTTTTTGTTCAATTAGGATAGTTTTAAAGAGGAAAAACATGTGTGATATGAAAACCTAAAAAGCTTTATTGAGCGTTAGACAGGCTTTTGAGTTTTTGGCATACAAATTGCTTTACAGTGTTAAGAAGAACTAAATCAGCAAAATTTTTTGAAAAAGGGAGATGAATGTATGGCAAGTTGTTTAGAGGGCTTAAAAGTTGTTGAAATTGGCAATATCTTGGCAGGTCCGTGGGCAGGAACTTTAATGGGAGACTTTGGCGCGGAAATAATCAAGATAGAACCACCAAAAGGTGGCGACTTGATGCGTGGTATGGGGCGCATAAAAGATATGTGGTTTCAAGTTGAAGGTCGTAATAAAAAGACTGTTAGTATTGATTTGAAAAATCCTAAAGGTAAAGAGCTTGTTTGGGAACTTTTAAAAGACGCTGATGTTTTGATTGAAAATTTTCGTCCAGGTGTCTTTGAAAAACTAGGCTTTACTTGGGAAAAACTTCATGCTCATAATCCAAGACTTATTTATTGCAGTTCTTCTGGTTATGGACTTACAGGTCCATATAGCCATAAACCTGGTTTTGATCGCATGGGTTTGGCACAAGGTGGATTTTTACATGTAACAGGCGAAGCTGATGGTCCGCCAATAAAACCTGGTGTTTCGGTTGCTGATTTTATGACAGCACAGTTTGCCGCTATTGGGATTATGTTCGCTATTTACAATCGTGATGTTGTTGGAAGTGGCATAGGTCGCAGAATAGATTGTAGCTTAACCGAAACCACATTGCGTATGCAAGAGTCTATTTTAGCTGAGTATTCTTATGATGGTACTGTAAGGCGTCGTATTGGTAATGGTACTTTTGTAACAATTCCATCAGGACATTTTTTGACTAAAGACGGCGAATATTTGGCGCTATCTGTTGCAGGCGATGCTATTTTTGCAGCATTTGCTAAAGGTATAGGCAGAGCTGATCTTCTTGAAAGCCCGGAATATGCGACTGCTGTAGGTAGAAATAGAAATCGTGATGAAATTAACTGCATTGCCGAAGAGTGGATTAAAAACCACACAATCCAAGAGTGCCTAGATGCACTTGGTGATGAAGTGCCAAACTGTAAGATTTATACGGTTGTGGATATAATGAACGACCCACATTTTAAAGAAAGAAATGCAATCATTAAAGTCCCAACGAAAAAATTTGGCGAAATTGCTATGCAAAACGTAACTCCTGTAATATCAGGCGTTCCAGGTGAAGTGAAGTGGGCAGGTCCTGAAATTGGCGAATATAATGAAGAGATATTTTGCGGTAGGTTAGGACTTACTAAAGAAGAGCTAGATGAGCTTAAAAAACAAGGTGCTATATAAAAAGATAAGGCACTATAAAAAATAAAACGGCATAAAGCCGTTTGCTAGGAGACTTTTTATGTTGACATTAGGAATAGATATTGGTTCTACAGCTTGCAAAGCGGTTGTACTAAAAGATGGAAAAGAAATTATCGCACGTGCTTTGGTGCAGCTAGGTACCGGAACGACAGGACCTAGTGATGTATTTGATAAAGTACTTGAAAATGCAGGCGCCAAAAAAGAACAAATTGACAGGATTATGGTCACAGGCTATGGACGGTTTACTTTCTCACATGCCGACAGTCAAAAAAGCGAGCTTAGTTGTCACGCTAAAGGTGTAAATTTTTTGTTCCCGACAGTAAGGACAATTATAGACATCGGTGGGCAAGACGTAAAGATATTGAAAGTCAGCCCAGAGGGTATGCTAGAGAATTTTGTAATGAATGAGAAGTGTGCGGCGGGTACGGGAAAATTTTTAGATGTAATGGCAAGAATTGTTAATGTACAGGTAAGCGAACTCGGAAAGATAGGCCTTAAGGCGACCGAAGAAGTGAGTATTAGCAATGTTTGCACGGTTTTTGCTGAATCTGAGGTTATATCAAAATTATCATCTGGTGTGAAAATCGAAGATTTAGTTAATGGAATACACAGGTCTGTAGCCAAAAGAGTGTCAGCGCTAGCGTTTAGAAATGGGATTATTCCTGATGTTGCTATGAGTGGTGGGGTGGCTTTAAACATGGGTGTTGTCGAACTTATGGAACAAGAGCTAAAGACGGATATTTTAGTACATGAAGACTGTCAATTAGCCGGTGCTATAGGTGCGGCAGTACTAGCGTATGGTGAGCTTGTAAAAGCTAAACAATAAATTTTGGGAGGTAGAAAAATGTCGGAAACTACAGAGGTAAAAAAACCTAAAAAACCATTACCAAAATCACGCGTTTTGGTTAATGCACAAACTGCAGGTATATATAAAGCGGCATTTGAAGCAAAAAAAAGAGGCGAGAAAATTGGCTGGTCGACAGCTATTTTCCCACAAGAAATTTGTGAAACACTAGGTGTTCCAGTACTTTATCCTGAAAATAACGCAGCAGCTATTTCGGCAAAACATTTAGAAGAAGAACTTATCGGTTATTCCGAAGGACCACTGCGCTATCCAATGAATATTTGTTCTTATGCACGTCTTAATATCGGTTTAGCTCATAAAATCCAAGAACCAGGTTATGACAAAGCAGATCCACTAATGCCTGTGCCAGACTTTTTACTTTTGGCAAATAATAGTTGTACTCAATTGATGAAATGGTATGAGTGCTTGGCACGTGATTTAAATATTCCTATATTTTTTGTCGATTGTCTGTATAACTATGATAACGAACCTGTTGCACCGCATAAAATAAAATATATCCAAAGTCAAATTGAAGATTTGATTGTCAAGATTTCTGATTTTACAGGCAAAAAGTTTGACCAAGAAAAATTCTTAAAAGTGCAAGAACGGTCACAAATTAATTGCAAATTATTTGATGATATTGTTAAACTAAATATGCGCAAACCTGCACCTGTTAATGGCTTTGATTTTTTCAATTACATGTCTTGCATGGTGTTGGCACGCGGCAACGAAAGCACAACAGAAATCTTTTTGGAACTCAAAAAAGAAATTGAAGAACATATCGCAAACGGTACAACAACCTTCCCGAGTGAAGAAAAATACCGTGTACACTGGGAAGGAATTGCCTGCTGGCCAAACTTGGGGCATAATTTAAAAACCTTGAGAAACTACAACGTCAACGCTGTTATCAACGGTTATGTAACAGCTTGGAATGTAGCTTACAAACCAGGCGACCTTTATGATATGGCAAGAGCTTATGCTTGGTCTTCGACAAATAGTTTTTCTACTGAAAATATTATGAACAGACGCTCAGATACTATTGAAGATTACAAGTGCGATGGAATGCTCTGCCATGTCAATAGAAGCTGTAAAATGATGACCTTCCATATATACGTTGGTAAAGGAATTGTAGAAGATAGAACTGGTGTGCCGATTGCTAATTTTGACGGCGACCAATCTGACAACAGAGTATATAGCGAAGCGCAATTTGAAACAAGGGTTCAAGGTTTGGTAGAAATTATGCAGCAAAACAAGGAGGCAAAAAATGGCTAATTTAGATTTGACATTAAAAAAACTTCAAGATATTGCTGATAACCCTAATACAATGTTCAAAAAATATCTAGGCGAAGGCAAAAAAGTTATTGGCTGTTTCCCAATCTATACACCTGGCGAAGTAGTTCATGCCGCAGGTATGATTCCTTTTGGATTGTGGGGCGGACAGGTAAATCCAGCTCTAGCAGGTCAATACGCACCAGTATTTATCTGCTCGATTATGCGCTCTTGTTTAGAATATGGAATGCTAGGTTACTTTAAAGGTATGTCAGCCGTTATCATGCCTATTTTATGTGATACTTTCAGAGGTATGAGCGGTGCTTGGCGAGTTGGCGTAAAAGATATTCCTTTAATTGGCTTTATTCAACCGCAAAACAGAACGGATAAAGGCGCACGTGATTATATGGCTGCTGAATATGAAGTTGTTAAAGAAAAGCTAGAGAAAATCGCTGGCACAAAAATTACCGAAGAAGCTTTGCAACAAAGTATTAAGCTTTATAACGAACACAATGATTTAATGATGAAATTTGCACAAATAGCAAACGACCACCTAGACGTTATCACACCAAAAGTGCGTCATGCCGTTATTAAAAGTGCTTTATTTATGGAAAAATCAGAACATTTGGCACTTTTAAAAGAAGTATTAGAAGGCTTAAACGCACTACCTAAACACAATTGGACTGGTAAAAAAGTAATTCTAACAGGCATAACCGCAGAACCAAACGAAATGCTCGACATTCTAGCTGAAAATGGTATTGCAGTAGTCGGTGATGACCTTGCTCAAGAATCCCGCCAATATAGAACACCTATTCCAAATTCTGGACTTGCACTACAATCGCTTGCAGACCAATGGCAAAACAGGACAGGTTGCGCTACTGTTTATGAAGTTAATAACACAAGAGCAGAGCAAATAATTGATATGGTCAAAAATACTAACGCTGACGGTGTTGTAATTTGCCTTATGAGTTTTTGCGATGTTGAAGAATATGAATACCCAATGCTAGCTAATGCTTTTGATAAGGCAAAAGTTAGAAACCTTTGCATCAATATAGACCAAAGTAGCGAAGGCGCTGGTCAATACAGAACAAAAATTCAAAGCTTTGTAGAAACCTTGTAATTTGTTGTAAAAAAAGAGGAGGGTATATTATGGAGAAAAGTACTATTGCTTTAATTATAATGGCAATAACAATCATTTTATTTGTCACAGAATTTCTCCCACTAGCAGTTACTGCTATGGCAGCATCACTTGCTATGGCAATTACTGGCTGTATTAGATATGGCGATGCAGTTTCTGGTTTTTCCGCCCCTGTTACTCACATGATTGCAGGTATGCTTGTTGTCGGTGACGCAGTCTTTGAGACGGGGCTTGCCAAAAAGATTGGCAACTGGCTACAAAATTCAATGTTTGCTAAAAACGAAAAAGCACTACTTATTGTTGTAGCATTTATTTGCTTATTAATGTCAGCGTTTTTGAGTAACTCAGCAACAATCGCAACGTTTATTCCTATAGTTGCTGTTATTGCAGCAGCATCACATGATAAAATTCAAGGTAAAAACATTGTTATCATCGCCGGTATGGCAGCAGCTTTTGGTGGTGGTGCTACACTCGTTGGCTCAACTGCACAACTTGTAGGTCAAGGAATTATGACTAAAAGCGGTGTTAAGGCGATGGAAATATTCACACTATCTAAACTAATGCTCCCACTTTGCGCTGTATTTATGGTTTATGTATGGGTAGCTTATCCTTGGATTAAAAAAGTCCTTGGCGATATGGAAGAAACCATTCCAGCCTCCCAACAAGAAGAGGTTAAAGATGTGCCAGAGTGGAAAGCATATCTAGCAGGCGTTACAATCGTTTTATGTATCACAGGTTTTATATTTGAAATATGGAATGTGGCGATAGTTGCTTTGACTGCGGCAACAGTGTTAATCGCAACAAACTGTATCGGCTATAAAAAAGCTATGCGTAACCTTGATTGGAATACACTTATAATCATCGGTGCATCACAAGGATTTGCGCTAGGACTAGATAAATCAGGCGCTGGTAAAATAATTGCAACAACTCTAATTAATTGGTGTGGTGGCCCTGAAGCTTCGGCAATGGTACTACTTGCAGTTGTTGTTTTGACGGCTAATGTACTTACTAACTTTATGTCCAACACAGCATTAGTTGCTATGCTACTTCCAATAGTTATCCCAATGGCAAGACAACTTGGCGTATCTGCAGAAACATTTTGTATCGGTGTTATCATAGCTTCAAATACAGCTATTTCAACCCCTATCGCAACACCTGCGGTTACTCAAACTCTTGTATGTGGTTACAGGTATAACGACTTTGTAAAAATAGGCGCACCAATAAACATTTTAATTGCAATTTTGACTGTTATAGGTCTACCATTAGTATACGGACTATAAAAATTGATAACTAATGCACCCGGCAAATTGGCTGGGTGCATTAAAAATCTCGGAGGTATATTATGCAAAAAAGCATTTTAACTTTGCTTGGTATTAAATATCCAATATTGCAAGGCGGTATGGCATGGGGTTCTGATGCCAATCTTGCCGCAGCAGTATCAAATGCTGGCGGTGCCGGAATTATCGGCGCTAGTGGTCAAAGCGCGGATTGGTTAAAAAGCGAAATAACAAAAGCCAAAAGCCTGACAGACAAACCGTTTGGTGTCAATATTGCCCTTTTAGTACCAAACCATAAAGAACTTATGGCGGTTGTTTGCCAAGAGAAACCTGCTTTTGTCACCATCGGTGCTGGTAACCCTGTACCATTTATTGAAGATCTACACAAAAACAATATTAAAGTAATCCCTGTTATACCTAGTGTGAAACTTGCTAAAAGAGTACAAGACGCCGGTGTTGACGCAATAATTATCGAAGGAATGGAAGGCGGCGGACACATAGGTCAACTTACGACAATGGCACTTATGAGCAATGTTTTACCTGTTATAGATTTACCAGTAATTGTCGCTGGCGGCATTGCCGACGGACGTGGACTTGCCGCAGCGCTCATTATGGGCGCGTCCGGCGTGCAGATGGGTTCTAGGTTTATTGTAACTAAAGAAGGTCCCGCCCACATAAATGTCAAACAGGCTATTTTAAATGCTACGGACACAGACTCTGTTGTTACAGCTTACGGTACGCCTGACGCCACAAGAGGTATAAAAAACCAATTTACAGACAAATTTTTTGCACTGGTAAAAAATGGCGCTGATTATGAGCAGCTTAAACAACTTGCTACAGGCACAAATAGACTTGCGGCAAAAGATGGAGATATTGTCAACGGTTATGTACAAGTTGGACAAAGCTTAAATCTTCTAACTGACATACCAACATGCAAAGAAGTAATCGAGAGAATTATCCTGCAAGCAAACGAAGTTTTAAAAGCAGCGCCAAATAAAGTTATAGTATAATAAAAACTAAGCTTTTAAAAATATTTTTAACCCTATCAAGCCAATATATATTGATTTGATAGGGTTTTGCTATTGAGTTATAAAATTTGTACGTATCCATACTAGAGCAATAGAAGTTATTTAAAACTGCTTAATATAAATTTATCTTCTGCAATATGACGGTATTTCATATATTTGTTTTTCATAATTCAATTACAGTTTATTTTTACAGACTGATTTAGTTATAAAAGTAAAAATACTTATCTTCATTCGCCAATGTACACAATATTTGCTTTTTCTTTACTGGCAGTGGTTTAAGCTAAGCAAGAGATTGAAAAAAGTTATTACAAAGACAAAAGACAAGTTTTTAACTAATTATTTTCTTCAGCTTCAAGTAGAAAATTAAAGCCAAGTTCTGAAATTCTTGTGCCTTGTTTTGTTGAGCCGACTTGTACAAATCCTTTGTCTCGCATGTAGGCTAGATGTAGTTTTAAATAATGCTCAGAGATGTTTTTGCCGATGGTTTCAAGTTCTTGCATTAAAAACTGGCGACCGATAGCTTTATCACGGTTAGAGTTTAAAATTCGTAAAATCTCTAGCACAAAATCGTCTGATATAGAGGAATGCTTTTCTACATTGTCAGCTTTGTTTTGCACTAAGACAGAAGAAGATAAAAATTTTGGGACAAAATCTAAGTTAATTTTGCCATTAAAACTCTCGTTTATGATATAGCTAGGAATTGTTTTTATAGTAACAACATTCTCGCCGCCTGATGAATAAAAAATATAATCTGAAACGTTGATAAGTTCACGTACATTGCCAGGCCAATCATAGCTGAGCAAAATTGCTTTAGCATCGTTTTCGATACGTTGGATTTTAAAATTATACTTTGTTGATAGATATGTATGGATAATCAGCTCGATATTTTCCTTAAACTGGTTTAAAGGTACAGTATTTATAGATAAAATATTCAACCTGTAGTACAAATCGGAGCGAAATCTGTTGTTTGCCACTTCTTTTTTTAGGTCTTTATTTGTTGCGGCAATTACACGGACATCTATGGGGATGATTTTATTGCCACCAATGCGTATAAGTTCACGCTCTTGCAAAATTCTAAGTAAGCGCGGTTGTAGTGACAAGGGCATATCACCGATTTCGTCAATAAATAATGTGCCACTGTTTGCCATTTCAAAAAAACCTGGTTTTCCGCCTTTTTTTGCACCAGTAAAAGCGCCGTCTTCATAGCCAAACAGCTCGGATTCTAAGAGTGATTCAGGTAGTGCGGCAAAATTGACTGGTAAAAACGGACCTTTAGCGCGCAGTGAGTTGTTGTGTATCGCTTGGGCTAGTATTTCTTTACCTGTTCCGCTCTCGCCGGAAATTAAAATAGTTACATTGTTTTTAGCAAACGTACGAGCTTTTTCTTTCATTTGCAATATAGCAGGCACTGTACCCCAAATATCTTTAAAATCATATTTAGCGACATAACCGCGTTTGATCATCTCTTGCTGAGATTTTATCTCTATCATAGAGACATCAGAAGCTTTTTTAAAAGTGAAGATAAAAGATTTCTGTTTGCCGTGCGTCATTACGAGACAACTATACAAAAACTCTGTACCGTTTATAGTTATTTTAGCATTTAGATATTCATCAATATCATAGATCAAATCATCAGTATCGCTTACTTTGCTGATGATATCTTTGATAAATTTACCAATTAGATTGGATTTAGGCTGACCAAAAATAGTTTCCATAACGTTATTCAAAGAAATTATAGTCTTATCGTCGCTTATAGTGAGAATTCCATCAACAATCTTATTGATAATCAAATCACGTTCTTTACTTAATAGTTCTATTCTTTCAATGTTATTTGCCAGTTTGTTGCTACCTTGTACTAAAGGCAAGGTGTATTGATTGTTAAATTTGTCAAGATAGTGAGCGCCAAGTCCTAAAGCGAGTAGCAAGGTGTTAAAATCATCTGCGGCAATAGTACGAAAACCAATATCAATTTTGTTTTTTATCTCTGACGGACACAAGTACATCAGACCTGGCGATACGGCAGTGTCGCACCCTTGTGGCAAGATAGGATTGTTAGAATCAAAAGGAATAAAATCCAAGTGTTTGATGCCAACTTCAATAAAATTGTTTATCGTCTCTAAGATAGCCTCTTTAGGCTGAGTAAATACTAAAACTTTAGTTTTAGGCGGAAGTAACATTACTTTTTCTAAATTATATCCTGTTAAGACTTTTTTGGGCGAAATAATCGTACTGTTAGGGAAGGTTTTTTGTGCAATTTCGTGATGGCTTTTATGTGTTGTCATAACTATGGGAATGTTTGTGTTTATATTGTCTTCATAAGTATATATAAATATATTTACTGCATCTTCAAATATGTCACTTAACATTTCCGCCATAAATTTTGCAGTTTGGGCAGAACGTCCAAATATTGCCATAGTAGGTTTTTGACTGGAACTCAGTGGCATGCTGCATCTCCCCTTTATCCTTATTTTTTAGAATTTGCAAATTATCCTAATAATATACAAGCAAATACTGTGCCAAAAAAATCTCCTAAAAAACAACTTGTTTAATAGTATAACATACTTTCTGTTTTGTTTGGAATTTTTATAAAAATTAATTTTAAAATTATAATTATGAATTTTTCTCCAAAATAGCCCTGCAAATTGATAAACAATAATTACTATACAATGTGAAATTAAACTTTCATAAAAGTTTACAAAAAAGTATAGTTTATAGTTTGATATTAAAACGTTGTATTCATTATTTGTGTTTGACATTATTTTTGTTTTACGAGATAATTTAACTAATTAATATACGCTAGTCTCTAATATATACTAGTTTTTATTGCAAGGTGGGGATGAAAGTGTTTTTTACTAAATACAGAACAATTATTTTTATTGTTTTTGTAATAGTCTATAGTACAGCTGGATTTTTTATTGTTAGTACAACAACTGAAAACATGGTTAAAAACTATTATGGCGCTTTAGAATCAAGAGCTCAAGACCTAGCTGTTATTACAGCTAGTGCTTATAAGGTTTCTGATAAAGAAGTAGAAGAACTTAAAAAACTTGATTTTAAAGATGCAATTAAGCATCCGGCAAATAAAAGATTAGAAGAACTTTTTAAAAACAGTGATAATACTAGTGAAAATGATGGCGATATAAAGTATGCTTACGTTTTTACCTATCTTTTGCCTGACGATATAAAGTATGTTGTAACTAAAGAAAAAGCAGAAGAACTCAAAGTAAATGAAGGAAGACTGATGGATTTACTTTGGCTTGTAGATGTAGTCGTAAATAAAGAAGAACGCGATACAGCGCTTAAAAAACCTGAATATTATGATGATATAAATCGCTATTCGGTAATGCGAGACAATGAAATTAATGCATACCAAAAAAGGAAAAACACGGCAATTATAGTAGATGATGAATATGGTAAAGCTTTTACAGGACTTGCGCCACTTTACACTTTAGAAGGTAATTTTGTAGGAATGTTAGGTGTGGATTTATATTTTGAAAGCTTTGCTAGCCAAGAAAAAAAGGTTCAGATAGGACAGATATTAATCTTTGTTTTGCCAACGATTTTTCTTACTATTATCTATTTGTTAATTTATCTGGAAAAAAATAAAATTAGTAATTTAATTGCAAATACAGACCCCTTGACTGGTGTCTTTAATCGAAGGTATTTAGCAGAGGCGTTACCGCTCATTTTGCAACACGCTTACAAAAATAATGAAAATATAAGCATTATAATGCTTGACATTGATTTTTTTAAAAATTATAACGATTATTATGGTCACCAAATGGGCGATACTGCACTTACCCAAATTGCTAAAGAAGTGTCTTCTGTAGTTAGGCACAATCAAGATGTTATCTGTAGATATGGTGGGGAAGAATTTTTAGTTATTCTACCTAATGCCAGCCGTAATATAGCGATAATGGTTGCACAAAAGATAAAAGATAAAATTAATCAACTGCGAATACCACATGAAAAAAGCAGTATCAATGAGTTTGTTACAGTATCGCAAGGAATTTACTCATGTAGGATTGATACATTGGATGAGAAGATTGTAAAACAAGTTGTGCAAAAGGCCGATAAAGCTTTGTATAAAGCAAAAAGTGCGGGTAGGAATTGCTTTGTGGTTTATAATGATGATTGGACAAAAGAAGACGATTAAAGTCGTCTTCTTTTAAATTTTATAAATAAAAAATGCTCATATTTTTGGTTTATTTTTTCCGGAAAATAATGTATAATGACTATAATATAATTTAATTTGTTCTGCAGTAAATACTTTTTTAAGGAGTATGGTATGTTCAAAAAGATTAGCTTATTAATGTCTGGTGTTGTTGGACTTACAATGCTTGGTGTTATTATAAGCGGTATTTTTTTATATAATGTTTATATTGGCGCGAAAGTTGAAGAATCGACAAAGCTAACGCTAAAAGAGATTTTGGACCAACAGGTTTTTAATTTTACCTCTAAAATAGAGCACGATATAATTTCTTTAGAAATTATATCTACGTCTTTGTCTGGTTTTTCTAATGTTAATGACATTACTACAGAAAAAATTCATGAACTAAGAGACAAATCAGGCTTTGATTCATTGATGATTATCAACAAAAACGGCGAAGCTCGCAATAGTAATGGCGCTATTTTTGATGTAAGTGAAAAGTCTTTTTTTCACAAGGCGTTATCTGGTAAAACTTATGTTTCTGAACCTGTATCAATGAAAGGTGTTGATAGGCTTGACATTTTTATTACAACGCCACTCATTCATAACGGACAGATAATAGGCTTTTTAGCGGGCTCGTATGCAACAAGTGAACTAAATAAACTTGTACTGCCTTCGTTTGACGGCAAAGGCTATTCTTATATTGTTACAAATACAGGTAAAATTGTTGCAGATACTTCAAACGAATATTCTGTTGAAAATGTTGGTACTATCTTGGATTCATTTGAAAAATCCGAGTTTTACGAAGGTGATAATTTAGATAAGATAAAAGAGAAAATGCTTTCGCGCCAGTATGGTAGTTCAAGCTATATCCACAATGGTCAAAAAAGGATTATGAGCTATGGTCTTATTGACATTAATGGCTGGTACATTTTCTCTATTGTTCCTATTGAGGTAGTTTCTAAAGAAGCTACAGATATTACTACAGCCACAACAATCTTATCATTGTGCTTTTTAGCTGTTTTTGCAATACTTATGGGTTGGATTTTTAATATACAAAAAACCAACTTGAAAAAAATTGAACAAATAGCTTTTTATGACGATTTAACAGGCGCTCCGACAATGGCAAAATTTAAAATTGATGCCCAAGTTTTGCTTAAAAGCAAAACAGAAGGCAGCTTTGTTTTTATTAAAATCGATATTGATAACTTTAAACTGATTAATAAAATGTACGGCTTTGAAAAGGGCGATGAACTGCTACTTGCTATGGTTACCTCAATTAAACAAGTCCTGCAAAAAGTTAATATGGGTATTTTTGCTAAAGTTAATGTTGATGAATATATTTTGATGTATGAACGAAGTAATGTTGAACAGATAACAGATAACAAAAACAAAATTGAAAAAGCAATGTATAAATTAATGGGCGAAGATTTCCATTACAAACTATTTATGCCAATTGGAATTTATGTTCTTGATATAGCAAAATACGGCTGTGACATTGATGATGCGCTTGAAAAAGTGAATTTTGCTCATAGCATGGCAAAATTAAACAAACTTGATTGTTATGAATATAATGAAGGTATTGCTGAGCAGATCCTGCAAAACAAAAAACTCGAAAATCATATGGAAGAAGCACTTGAAAAAAGAGAATTTGAAGTTTACTTACAACCTAAATACTTACTAACAACAGAGAAAATTGT
>CAZKFG010000029.1:0-27709 GCA_964551985.1 uncultured Acidaminococcales bacterium | reverse complement strand
ATAGTTTAGTTTCAAAAATCAGTTTGTATAAACTAATCAAATTTACTGCGCCCACTATTATTATGATGTTATTTATGGCATTTTATAACATGGTAGATGCGGTATTTGTTGCAAGATTTGTCAACACAAGTGCACTCTCTGCAGTAAACATTGTTTATCCTATATTAAATGTTACTATGGCTACAGGAATTATGTTTGCTTCAGGTGGCAGTGCAATTGTTGCAAAAAATTTAGGTGAAGGACTTGAAGACAAAGCAAGAGAGACGTTTTCTCTGATTATTTATTTTGGCATTGCCATAGGAATTATTATCAGTACGGGTATCTTCTTGTTTATAGATCCATTAATACACTTGCTAGGTGCTAATGATGCTATCTATAATTATTGCTATGATTATGCTACAGGTCTTCTACCATTTTTGCCGATGTGTATTTTACAAATGTTATTTCAATTTTTCTTTGTTGCTGCAAGCAAACCTAGACTTGGACTTTTTGTGGTTATTTTAGGCGGTTGTTTAAATATCATTCTTGATTATATTTTTATTGCAGTTTTAGGTCTTGGCACTTTAGGCGCAGGAATAGCTACTGGTCTAGGTTTTTGTGTGCCGGCATTTTTAGGTATTGGCTATTTTTGTTCAAAGAAAAATAAAACTTTGTACCTCGTTAAAGCACATTTTGATAAAAAAATTCTTTGGGAAGCTTGCTTTAACGGCTCATCTGAGATGGTCACAAATCTATCTATGGCGATTACTACAATTTTATTTAATATTACTATGATGAGACATTTAGGTGAGTTAGGTGTTGCTGCCATTACAATAATCTTATATGCAGAATTTCTTTTGTGTGCTGTTTTTATCGGATTTTCTTCTGGTGTATCGCCAATTTATAGTTTTTGTTATGGTGCCAAAAACACTGTTTCATTAAAACTATTGTTTAAACTGAGTATTTCTCTTATACTTTTTTTCAGTGTAATATCTTTTTTTGTAGCTAATACTTTCTCTTATAATATTATAAATATTTTCGTTAAAAACGACCATGAGGTTTACAAAATTGCTTTAACTGGATTTAAACTTTTCTCGTGGGCATTTTTATTGCAAGGTATAAATATTTTTACCTGTGCACTATTTACTGCTTTATCTAATGGCAAAGCGTCAGCTCTTTTGTCATTTTTGCGAACATTCTTATTTGTTTCGACAATACTTCTTACCTTACCAACTTTTATTGGTTTAAAAGGTGTATGGCTTGCTGTACCACTTGCAGAAGTTTTATCGCTATTTGTAGCAGCATTCTTAATTTTTAAATTAAATAAAATATATTCTTATTTTTAAGATTCTATTTTCAAAAGCAACTAGCCAATCATTTAAAGATTTGTTACATACAAAATCTAAATATGATTGGCTAGTTATTGTTTATTTATTTATTTATTTTCTTTATACTGTAAAAAGGCTACAAGCCCAATACAAGATATTCCAATCATATCTGTTATCAAGCCTGGTATAATAAGAGTTAGACCACCAATTAAGCACAAAGCACGTTGCCACCTTTGCAATTTACTTATCATATACCCTTCCATAGCAGTCGAAACTCCTATCATGCCTGTAATGGATGTTAATATGATAACTGTAACCTCAAAAGGATTTGTATTGATTAAAAGCATTGCTGGGCTAAGTGCCATAATATAAGGAATTATAAATGCTGTTATAGCAAGTCTTGTTGCCGTTATTCCCGTTTTCATCGGGTCAGAACCTGCTATTGCCGAACCTGCATATGCTGCCAAAGCAACAGGGGGTGTAATGTCTGCTACAATACCAAAATAAAAAACAAAAAAGTGTGCCGCGAGTAGCGGAATACCTAATTTCACTACAATAGGGGCACAAATTGTAGCCATAATTACATAGTTAGCAGTTGTAGGAACACCCATCCCAAGTACTATACAAGCAATCATTGTAAAAAATAACGCTATAAGAGGGACACCTCCAGACAATGTTAATAAACCTGACGCTAGTTTAAGACCTATACCTGTTAGTGTAACAACGCCAACAATCATACCAGCTACAGCACACGCTACAGCAACTCCTAAAGTAGATCTAGCACCATTTTCTAGTGCTGCACAAAAGCTTGTTGGTGTAATGCGAGTATCAGCTCTAGGTAAACTTACAATTATAGCAACAAGTATTGCTAAAGTCGCAGCGCGAGATGGTGTAAAGCCTTCCATCATTGTGTAAACCAAGATAAAAAGAGGTAACAATAAATATCCTCTTTGTAAAAATAATGGAACAAATTTTGGTATATCTTCTTTATTCATCCCTTTTAAACCTAATTTTTTAGCTTCAAAATGAACCATTAAAAATACACCTAAAAAATATAACAATGCTGGCAAAATTGCCGCTATAACAATATTTTTATAAGGTATACCTGTAATCTCTGCCATTAAAAAGGCTGCCGCTCCCATTATTGGTGGCATTATTTGACCACCAGTAGAAGCTGCAGCTTCTACTGCCGCAGCAAATTCGGGTTTGTAGCCAGTTTTTTTCATCATAGGAATGGTAAAGCTACCAGAACCCACTGTATTTGCAACAGAGCTACCAGAAATCATCCCCTGCAAAGCACTAGAGATAACGGCAACTTTAGCAGGACCACCTGCGGCAAAACCAATGATTGAATTGGATATATCTATGAAAAATTTCCCTACACCTGTCTTTTCTAAAAAAGCACCAAACAAAATAAACAATACTATAAAAGTAGAACAAACTCCAAGTGGTGTACCAATAACCCCTTCGGTAGTATAGAATAAATGAGCAATTATTCTAGTATAAGAAAAACCACTAAAAAAAGCATAAGCAATAAAACAACTAACAACTACAATTATTGGTATCCCTACAACACGTCTGCAAACTTCTAATAAAAGTAATATGCCAACACCGCCAACGATAATATCAAGCGGTGTATTATCGCCTGCACGGTTGACTATTTCTTCAAAATTAAAAGCAAAATAAAAATAGCAAAAACCACTAGCAAGAGATAATAAAAGATCATACCACGGAATGTAATTTGCTTTTTTAGTTAGTTTTGGTTTTATTGGATACATTATAAAAGCTAACATCATTACAATACCAATAAAAACTGTACGGCGAATTTGTTCAGGTAAAAGACTAAATATATTCATCCACAAAGCAAATAAAGAAAAACCAATTAATAAAACTTTAATAAAAGTATTGGCAAAGCCAGTAAAGATACGTGTATTAGATTCTTTATCAAACTCTTTTAAAATAGCGTCTGCATTGACACTTTTTTCTTCTGGATTTATTGGTTTTTTATCTTCAATTTTGTCTTTATCATCATTACTATTAACCACATTTATTCTCCTTTATTTAAGTTACCGAAAAACAAATCGCACTGTGCGATTTTGACCACAAAGCTTTGTAAGACTTATTTTAGTATCATCAATAATTAAAATGTGATCTGAAACGGTACCTACAATATACGAAAGATTAGGAATAGCTCTATTTATATCAGTTATAAGCATACTACCGTCATCTAAATATTTCATTTGCCAACCTTTCTCCACAGTTGTTGCGACACCTGCACCAAATCCATAGTATTGGCAAGAAATCAAAAATATTTGATTGTTTTTTATCTCATATCCTTCAATTACTGGCGTCTGGTTGACCGAATGAATAAACTTTATAAAAAACTGTTTTTTCTCCCCTAAATCAAAAACAGCTATTTCTCTAGCATTATCATCAATAAGTCGTAATTTAGGCTCTGGCGATAAGATTAGATAAAGCAAGGCAGCTGTGCAGAATACCGCTATCAGCCACCTTGATAATTGTTTGTAAACTTGCTTCATGTATTATTTAAGTACACCAATTTGTTTAAAATATTTTTCAGCACCAGGATGTAGTGGTACAGACACACCTTCTGTAGCTTTTTTAGCATCTAATTCTGCACCTTTAGCATTAGCTGCTGCTATACTTGATTTATTTTCAAATATAGTTTTAGTAATATTAAATACTACTTCAGGACTTAGGTTTTGTCTGCTAATCAAAGTTGCTTTAACAGCTAAAGTATCAGTATCAGTGTTTACACCATTGTATGTGCCTTTAGGAATTTTATAATCTGTATAAAATTTATATTTGTCTTTTAGTACTTGAGCCTTGTCTTTATCTATTGGGAGTAATTTTATTTTATTTGTACTAGCAAGTTCCATAACCGCTGTTGTAGGTGGTCCTGCTGTAACAAAAAATGCGTCTATTTTTTTGTCTTTTAAAGCAGTTGCTGAATCACCAAAGCTTAGGTTTTGTTTTGTTATATCGCCAAATGTAATCCCATAAGCTTCTAAGATTTGTTTTGCATTGGCCTCAACGCCAGAACCAGCATCGCCAACAGATACACGTTTACCTTTAAGATCAGCTATAGAATTAATACCTGAATCTTGGTCCACAACAATTTGGCAAACTTCTGCATATAAAGTAGCTATGGTAGAGAATTTATCTGTCTTTTTGCCTGCAAATGTTTCCGTACCAGAGTGTGCATAACTCATGACGTCATTTTGCACTATAGCAAGGTCAACATCTCCTGATGATACAAGGCGTATATTGGCTGCTGAAGCACCTGTTGCTTGAACATCAATTTTCACATCTTTGAGTTTAGAACCGATAGTTTGAGATAATACCCCTCCATAAGGATAATATGTTCCACTAGTTCCACCAGTAGCAAGTTTCAATTTTTGCTCGCTAGAACCACACCCTGTAAGCACCATTGTCAAAGCTACTAAAATAGCAACTAAGCTTAAAAATCTTTTTACCATTTCTGTTTCCTCCCCGTTTATTATTCTATTATAGAATATATTTTATAATAGAATGATGCATTTTTCAAATAATAATTTAAGGCAAACGATTATATACTTTATACTTGTATATTGAAAAACAAAAAAGGCACTTAAAGTGCCTTTTTATCATTATTTTAGTTCTGGCAAAATCAAACCATAGTTTGAGTCTTTCCGTTTATAAACAACGCTTGTCATCTCTTCGTCTGCATCAAAATAGACAAAAAAGTCGTGATTTAAAAGTTCCATCTGCATTACAGCCTCTTCTGCAGTCATCGGTTTTATTGTAAAGCGCTTTGTTTTTATAACATTTAGCTCTTCTTGAGCTACTTCTGGCACTAAGTCACTTAAAAATTTACTTGGTAGAGCATCACTATGATTTCTAAATCTTTTTATCAGTTTATCTTTATGTTTAGTAACTTGACGCTCTATTTTATCAACAACTAAATCAATTGCTGAATACATATCTGCATTAAACTCTTGCGCTCTTAAAATAATGCCATTTACAGGCACTGTAACCTCCACTCCTTGTTTTTGTTTTTCTACTGATAATACTGCCGTGATATTGCCAACTTCAGAAAAATACTTTGTGATTTTGCTTATTCTTTTTTCCACATAATCACGCAATGCTGGAGTAACATCAATATTTTTACCACGTACTGTAATACTCATAAAATCAACTCCTATTCTAGTCAAAAGCTAGCAAACTTTTGTCTATTATTTAATTCGACAAAAAAACAAAAAACCCTTTTGATAATAAAAGGGTTTTTATAAGTTCTGATAAATATTATTCCAACACTTGTCAATATATTTTATTAACAAAGTTGCACATTTGCCGCTTGTGGTCCGCGATTTCCTTCAACAACTTCAAATTCAACATCTTGACCTTCGTTTAAAGTTTTAAAGCCTTCACTTTGAATTGCAGAAAAATGCACAAATACATCTGTTCCATTATCTCGTTGAATAAAACCATATCCTTTTTCTGGACTAAACCATTTTACCTTTCCTTGCATAAAAATAAGCCTCCTAGAATATAATATGTCAATTTGTATCTAAGTAAAATCAACGATATAAGTATATAATAGCTTACTCTTTATGTCAATGAAAATTAATTGTTATTTTATTCAGAAAACCATTTATCATATATTTTATCATATACGCCATTTTTCTTTAATTTATCTAAAGCAATATTTATAATATCAGTCAGTTGCTTATTATCTTTATTTAACGCAAATCCATAGACTTCTATATCAAAAGTTTTACCAACCGTTTTAGCGTATTGCCTTCCGCCACTTCTCAAAAAGTAGGAATTGACAGGTTTGTCGTTTAGTACAGCATCAACTGTACCATCTTTTAAAACACTATAAATCTCATTAAAAGTTTTTAGTTCTTTTACCCTAGCATTTTTAATGGTTTTCGCTTGCAAAGCAGAAGTTGTTCCCTCTTGTACAGCTATTTTCTTATTAATTAAATCCTCAATTCCATTTATATCATTATTATTAGATAAAACTACTATTGTTAGGCCTGCTGCATAATAAGGCTGAGAAAATAATGCTTTTTGACGTCTTTCTTCTGTTATTGTTATAGCAGAAGCAGCTACATCTATTTTGCCTACATCCAGAGCATGTAATAACTCATCAAAATGCATTTTTTCAAATTTTACTTGATAGCCAATCTCTTTAGCTATGGCTCTTATAATATCTATATCAAAGCCAGCATAATCTTTAGTTTTCTCATCATAAAATTCAAACGGTGCAAAAGTCGGTTCAATGCCTACTTTCAATATCTTTTCAGGTTCTTTTGCAGGTACATTGCCACAAGCAGTAAGCAAAGAGAAGATAGAAATCATAATTAAAAGACAAAAAAAACGTTTTAACATCTCATCACCTCTTTTTAAAAATAACAAATGCTTAGCTGACCTGATCTTTGACCCCACACTCGCCTGCTGGATGGTTCGCTACTTGGAATTATCCTCTCACTACTAAATCTCTCGGTTTGCCCCGGCAGGTCTTACTCCTAAGCCGCACCATGCTCACAGTTATTTTAACTGCTTACGTGGGTCGTTTTGCCTGCGACTGGCATCGACTTTCAACCACAGACCTAAGCATATTGTTTGCTAACATTAATTATAAAACATCTTTTAATCTGTGCCAATAGTTAAAACAAATATTTATATCCTATTAAAAAAATTACTCCAGGCAAACCAAAAAAACCTGCAATCAATGAATTTACGACGTTTATTGCCAGCGTTATACCAAAAAAACTACCAAATAAATTTATAACCCACAAAGCAACAACACCTATAAGTCCGTTATAAACAAGTTTAAATGAAAACGAAAAAAATTTTGTTACAAGTAAAAGCAAAATTATCGCTAAAATAATATAACTTAATTCAAACACTTCAAAGCCTCTCTATAATTAAAGCAATCTTCTGTTTTCCAGTGCCCTACTCAATGTAAGTTCATCAGCATATTCTAAATCGCCACCAATAGGAATACCATGAGCTATTCTCGATACCTTAACCCCTAATGGTTTTAGAAGTTTGGCAATATAAACAGCCGTCGCCTCACCTTCAACAGTAGAGTTTGTAGCTACAATAACCTCCACAACATCATTTCTACCAACTCGTTGAACCAATTCACGGAGTCTTAATTTATCTGGTCCAATACCATCTAGAGGTGATAATACACCATGCAAAACATGATACAAACCTTTAAAATTTTTGGTTCTTTCTAGTGCTACAACATCTTGTGGTTGTTCGACAATACAAATTATTTTCTCATCACGCTCTAAAGAACAAACTGGACAAAGCTCTGCATCCGATAAATTAAAACATTTTTGACATATCCTAACTTGCCTTTTAGCTTCAAGCAGTGCATTTGACAGATTTTCTACCTGTTCTTGTGGCATATCAAGAATATGATAAGAAAGCCTCAGCGCTGTTTTAGAACCTATTCCGGGCAGTTTTCTCAATTGTTCATAAAGTTTATCAAGTGGTTTAATTAAATACATACATTAAAATAATCCCGGTAGCTTCATTCCACCGGTTATTTTACCCATTTCTGCTTCAAAAGTTTCGTCAATTTTACGACGTGTTTCATTTATAGCAGCAATAAGCATATCTTCTAACATTTCTTTATCTTCTAAAGCGCTAGGGTCTATTGTTATTGACAAAATTTCCTTATCACCATTAGATAAAACTTTCACAACGCCACCACCTACAGTAGCATCAAATTCTCTTTTTTTGACTTCTTCTTGCATTTTTTGCATGTCTGTTTGCATTTTTTGCATTTTCTTGACCATACCTTGCATATTTCCCATATTTCCAAACATAAAACTATCTCCTTTTATTTTAATTTATATACTTGCCCGCCGAAAACATTTAATGCACTTTGCACTATATCAGGCAATTCTTCTTGCTTTGGTATTTGTTCTGAAGGCTTACTTGCAGTTTTTTTATCATTTGTCTGTTTTTTTTCTGCTGCATCTTTAGTGCTACAAACTATAGTTATATCAAGCTGTTTTTGATAAATATCCAGAAAAGCCTGCTTGATTGTATCGTTAAAATCTTTTGTTTGCAAGCGTTCACACAAAAAAGGATTTTCGCAGCCTATTGTAGCGTTTTCTGCTTGTAAATCAACAAGCTTTGCCTGCATTGCACAAGCGTGCACTGAGCCTTTTTTTTGCTCTTGTATTTTCTTTAATACATCTTGCCAGATTTTATCTAGTTCGCTAAGATCTGTTTTTATTATATCATTGTCAATTGCTTGTATACTTTTCTCTTTTGGTGGCTCAACTTCGTCTTCTGTTTTTTGAACAATAGCCGAAAAAACTTGCTTTGGTTTTTCTTCCTGTTCAACTATTTCATCTTTTCTACTATTTGAAACAACTTTGTTGACTGAAAGTTCAACTTTCCCATTTTTTATAGCTTGTTCTAAGCGTTCTATTCTTAATACCAAGTCTTGTTTTTGCAAAATTTCATCAATTTGGCAAAGTTCTAAAAGGCAAAATTCTACAGTTATGCGTGGCTGCAAGCTTGATTTTAGCTGCATTGTCGTCTCATGCAAACATTTTCCTGCCGCTATAATTTTATCTTGAGAAAATAAATTAGCCATCTTTTGCAGGTTTTCTCTATCATCAACAATACAAATATTGTCAAAATCAGCGCCTGCTTTAAAGAGCATTATACCTCTAAAATATTCTGTCAAATCGGCAATAAGCTGCTTTATATCTTTACCATCAGCAATTATTTTTTGCAGACTGTCTAAAGCATTTTTAACATTTTTATCAGCAATAGCCCTAATCAGCTGCCTTATACTTTCTCTATTAGCAATCCCTAGCAAAGAGCGCAACAACTGCTCGTCAATCTCGCCTTCACTCATAACCATACATTGATCTAGCAAACTCAGAGCATCCCGCATACCACCATCACAATATGAGGCAATCAGGTTAAGTGCTTCTTCTGTTGCCGAAAAATTACTTTGATCAACTACTTCTTGCAACCTATTTACAATATCTTGTACAGTCAGACGTTTAAAATCATATCTTTGGCAACGCGACAAGATGGTCGCTGGAATTTTATGTGTTTCGGTCGTAGCCAAAATAAATAATACATGCTCTGGCGGTTCTTCCAGTGTTTTTAAAAGCGCATTAAAAGCCTCTGTTGTCAGCATATGTGCTTCATCTATTATGTATACTCTTTTATTACCTTCTACAGGCAAAAAAGTTATATTGTCTCTTAGTGCTTTTATGCTATCTATACCACGATTAGACGCCGCATCAATTTCAAAAACGTCCATTGAGGTACCAGAATTTATTTTCAAACAATTAGGACAAACATTACAAGGCATCGGTGTCGGAGAATTTTGGCAATTTACTGCTTTTGCCATTATTTTGGCAACACTCGTCTTACCTGTTCCACGAGGTCCAGCAAAAAGATAGGCATGAGCAATACGATTATTTAAAAGAGCATTACTAAGTGCTGTTCGCACATGTTCTTGTCCTACCAAAGAATTAAAGTCTTGAGGTCTATATTTTCTATACAAAGCTACATATTCCATAAATACACCTTTACCTTTTAAAATAAAAAACGCAGCCTCGCAGGCTACGCATGATATTTATATTATAAAATCACAAGCCCGTTATTTTCTCTGTCGGGCTGCGATAATATCAGGCACCCTTGCGGCACATATAAATAACTACTTACCGCTGCTTTCTTCCGAACCTGACGGGGTTCATAGCTTTACATTGCACAAGACCCAACTCATCGCAGTCCGACAGAAAAAATAACAGCCTGTACTGTAATGACTTATTGGCGGAGAGAGAGGGATTCGAACCCTCGGTAGCCTTTCAACTACACACGCTTTCCAGGCGTGCTCCTTCAACCACTCGGACATCTCTCCAAGGTTTATTAATATGTTAATGGCTGTATTGCATAGTATACACGAAAAAATGTGTTTTTGTCAACAATTAAACTTCTTTTTCTATTTGCATCGGCATCATCATAACAGGCACATTTATGTCCATAGCAATGGTTTGTACAGTGCTACCAAATAGCATATTCTTTACTATACCACCTTCTATAGGGGGTAAAACAATCATACTAGAGCCAAGTTTTTTTACAAGCTTAATTATTTTTTTTGCTTGCGCACCTTTATCAATATAATAAGATGATTTAATGCCAAACAAACCAATCTCTTCTACAAGTTCATCAAAATTCAATCTTATACTGGAAAATTCATCTGGATTTATTTCTTTAGATTGTAAAATTTTTACAAATATCACTTCACCAATTTTATCACGCATTTTTTTTATAAAATCAATAACGATTGACAAATCATCAAAAAAATCTGTTGGAATCATAACTCTAGCAAAATGATTATCATTATGTGCAAACAAAAAGCTCTCTGGGTCTTTTTCAATTAACAAAGGTACTGTTGTTATGCCCGCAAGCTCCATACTAGTACTGCCTAAAAGTGCCCTTCTTAAGTACTGTTTGCCAACGGAAAAAGTGACAATAAAATCAACCTGTTCTTCAGCTGCCACTTTTTGTATTTCAATGGCAGGATTACCCCAATGTAGAGTTGCAGATACAATAAAGCCTTTAGCTTCCAGCTGCTGACGAAAATATTCAAGATGCTGTATTGCCTCATCGCTTTGCTTTTTGTCTTGCTCTGCTTCAGCTAAAACAGTCAAAAGTACTATTTGTTTTATACCATCTTTGCCTAAATTCTCCATACAAGCCAATAAAACATCATCTTGTAGGGAAAAATCTATTGCTAATAAAATTTTCTCCATAAGAGTCTCGCTACCTCCAAAACAATCTTTATGACTTAATTCATCTTTGATTTTGATGATTATTATTCTTGTTTGACAAGAAGTGTTAAAATTGCCTTTTCAATACGATGGTCTTTTATTTCCAATACTTTTACATTAAAAAGTTCTGTATCAACTTCAAATTGTGCTCCATCTAGTGGTATAGAGCCATAATTTCCAAATATATAACCACTGAAAGTATCATATTCTTCTATTGGCAGTGCTATATTAAGTATTCCAGACAATTCTTCCAAAGATACGCCACCAGACAAACGCCAAACATTTTCCTTTATTTGTTCTATTTGGCTATCTTCCGGTTCAAAATCATCAAATTCACCAACAAGTTGCTCTAAAATATCACTCATAGTAACTATGCCAAACAATCCACCATACTCATCAAGCACTACAGCAAAACGGTTTCTTGATTGTTTCATTTTTTTAAATAAGATATCTGCACAAGTAGTATCAAGTACAAAAAATGCTGGTTTAACCGCCATTTTTAAAATATTATCTTTAGATTTATCTTCAAGGCGAAAATAATCTTTAGCATTTAATACACCAATTATATTATCTGAAGTATCACCACAAACAGGATACAATGAATGCCTGCTACCGCGAATGGTTTTTTCCCATTCTTCTGGCGTTTCTTCTGCCCAAATAAAAGCAATATCTTTTCTACGGGTAGCAAACTCCGCCACTGGTAAATCATCAAACTCAAATACATTATGGATAATTCTTTTTTCTTCACTATCAATAACACCTTTTTCATTACCTATATCAACCATCATACGAATTTCTTCTTCGCTGACGTTTTCGTCTTCCACATTAGGATCAACACCCAACGCTTTCAAAACTACATTTGTTGAAGCAGTTAAAATATATACTATTGGCGCTGCTACTTTTGAAATAACTAGCACCATCGATGCCATAGATAAAGCAAGTTCTTGAGCCTTTTTCATCGCTAAACGCTTAGGCACAAGCTCGCCAAATACAAGGGTAAAATAAGATAAAAGCAATGTAATTATCACAACAGAAATTACATTTAATGCTGAATAAGATAACGGAATTCCTAAATAAAGTAAAACTTCAACTAAATGCTCAGAAAAGTTCTCTGCTGCAAACGCACTTGCCATAAAGCCAGATAAAGTTATCGCAACTTGAATTGTAGCTAAAAAGCGTGACGGTTGGCTAGTGAGCTTTTGCAATTTTAAAGCTCTTTTATCACCTTGCGCAGCCATTTGAGCTAATTTATTATCATTTATAGAAATAACAGCAATCTCCGCACAAGCAAAGATGGCATTTGCTGCAATTAAAAACAATTGTAATAAAATTTGCCAAAATAATTGATCTTCCAAAAAAATCCTCCTCAAATCAAGCTAAGATGTTAATTTTTAGCCGCATAAAAACACAAAAAGGCATATCCGCAGTTTAATTAAAATGCGGTTATGCCAAAATTCACAAAGTTTACATTATTCAAAAATCGCGATCGATAGTCAGTCTCGCCATCTTCAGTTTGCATTTTTTTAAGCTATCTCCTTAGACTTGATATATAAACATAATAGCATAAAATTTAAATATGTCAAGTTTTACCAAAACTACCCTTTACAAATATCTAAAAAGTTCTGCAAAAGTCTATCTCCACAAGGAGTCAAAATAGACTCTGGATGAAATTGCACGCCATATACTCTATCTTTTTTATGTTCAAGCGCCATTATTAAGCCATCATCATTTTCTGCCGCAATTGTCAAATCTTTACCTAAAGTTTGTTTATCTACAACCAAAGAATGATACCTACCAATTTGAAAATTTTCTTCTATATTTAAAAATAGATTTTTCCCATTATGTCTTACAAAATCAGACATACCATGAATGGGCTTTGGCGCTCTTACAACTTTTGAGCCAAAAACCTGCCCTATAGCTTGGTGTCCTAAACATACACCTAAAATCGGTATCTTCCCTGCATAGTGATTTATAACACCCATACTTATTCCAGCGTCATCAGGCGTTCCTGGTCCTGGAGATATGACAATGCCATTTGCGTTTTCGCCAGCTTTTTGAATACTTATTTCATCATTTCTAAAAACATTTACTTTTGCGCCAAGCATTGAGAGTATTTGATATAAGTTATAAGTAAAAGAATCATAATTGTCAATAATTGTCAGTTGCATTTTCTTCTTCCTCCAAAAGGTTACGCAGCACCATTGTTTTTTGCAATACTTCTTGCCACTCATTTTCAGCAATAGAGTCTGCTACAATACCAGCTCCTGCCCTGACAGTAACAACCCCTTCGTCAATAGACATTGTTCTTATGGCAATACAAGTGTCCAAATTGCCGTTAAAATCGAAATAACCAACTGCACCAGCATATACACCACGTTTTATCTTTTCTAATTGAGCAATTATTTCCATAGCACGAATTTTCGGCGCACCACTTACAGTTCCCGCAGGAAAACATGCCTTTAATACATCAAAAACATCTTTATCGTCAGCTAAACTGCCTGTAACTTGTGATACTATGTGCATAACGTGCGAAAAATATTCTATCTCTTTAAGCCTTGTAACCTTAACACTTCCGGGAGTACAAACTCTACCTAAATCATTTCTACCAAGATCTACAAGCATACTATGTTCAGCAAGTTCCTTTTTATCTTCCAATAAGTCTTTAGCTAAAAAAGCATCTTCTTGCGAATCTTTCCCACGCCTTCTTGTACCTGCTATCGGAAATGTTGTAACAGTTTTGTTTAGCACTTTGACAAGCATCTCTGGTGAAGCACCAACAATTTTTTTATTGCCAAAATTCAAATAAAACATATAAGGAGAGGGGTTTACTCGTCTTAATTTTCTATATAAAGTAAATGGCGAGGATAACAAAGGGCTTTCAAAAGGTTCGGAGATAACAGTCTGATAAGTGTCTCCACTTGCTATGTAGTCTTTTATTTTTAAAACATTTTGGCAATAATCTTGTTTTTTAGGTTTATAAAGATAGGTTTTGGCACATTTTTCTATGCTTTTTGGTTTATCAGATAAAGTACTTTTTATTTTGTCAAATATTTTTTTTAACCTTTGGCAAGCTGTACTATATAAAATTTCTTCATTATCTATAGCTTCTTTCCACGTAACAAGATATAAGCTATGTGTTAAATGATCCATAACAACAATATCTTGGCAAAGTAGCATTTGCACAAGCTTGTCATCAGAACTAATATCCATACCACGTACTTTTTCAAATGTTGCTACAGTATCATAAGTCAAATAACCAATCATCCCACCAAAAAATGGCGGCATTGATGGAATGTCAGGCGCTTTGTATTGGGAAAATACTTCTTTCATCGCCTCAATAGGAGCTTTTATTACTATTTTTTGCTCACCTGTATTGTAATCTACTACGGTTTTGTCTTTATATGCTGTAAGCTCAAATAAAGGATTAAATCCCAAAAAAGAATATCTACCAAAATTTTTGTTAGATTCTGCGCTCTCTAACAGAAAACCTATATCATCTGCTATCAATTTTTCAAACAGCGAAACAGGAGTTTCCATATCACCAACAATTTTGGCATACACTGGTAAAAAGTTATATGTTTTGCTCATTTTTTGTATATCTTCTAAAGTAGTTTGTATATTCATAATTTTTCCCCTTAGCTATCTAAAGAAACTCTAATTTCTTTGACAAAACTACCAACAGCTTCGGCTCCACCCTCACCAAGTTTTTGCACTATCGCACTGCCAATAATGACTGCATCAGCCAATGTCGCTGCATCCTTAGCGTCTTTGCTGTTTGATATTCCAAAACCTATTGCCAGTGGCAGCTTAGCATGTTCTCTAGCTGTTTGCAAAAGATTGCTCGTACCATAATCTAGACCGCCACCAGTACCTGTAACACCTGTTCTTGCTAAACAATAAATAAAACCACTATCGGCTTTTTGGCAAATACTTGCTATTCTCTCGCTGCCGCTTGTCGGAGCAATGAAGCGAATAAAGCTTAAATTATACTTTTTAAATATATCCTCTACTACATAACGTTCTTCTTCTGGTACATCCGGCAATATAACCCCATCTAAACCAGCTTTTTGTGCATGATCTGCAAACTTTTCTACTCCATAGGCAAAAATCGGATTGATATAGCTCATAATAAGAAGTGGTACGGAAGTTTTCTCACGCAATAGTTTTATCATTTTTAATGTATCTTCTAAATTTGCCCCTTGGGCTAAAGCTTTATTGCCTGCTTTTTGCAAGATATCACCATCTGCAAGCGGGTCGGAAAACGCGATACCTATTTCTATTATGTCAGCACCATTTTCTGCCGCCTGCAAAATAGCCTGTTCACATTCTTGATAGTTTGGAAATCCACCCGTAATATATACAATAAGTCCTTTTTTGCCACTTATAGCTTGTTTTATTTTATCCATGAGCCTTACCTCCAAGATATTGTTCTACCATCTCTACATCTTTGTCCCCTCGACCAGATAAACATACAACAACTGCCTCACCTTTATTTGTCTTTGGCATAAGCTTATTTAAATATGCTAAAGCATGTGAACTCTCAACCGCTGGTATAATACCTTCTAGCCTTGTAAGCAATTGAAATGCTTCTATCGCCTCTTTATCTGTTACTGCTTCATATCTGGCAATCTTTTCATCATTATAATAGGCATGTTCAGGACCAACTCCAGGATAATCAAGGCCTGCCGAAATTGAATATACAGGCAAAATTTGACCATCTTTGTTTTGCATAAGATAACTGTAAGTCCCGTGCAAAAAACCAGGTCTGCCACAGTTAATAGTTGCGGCGTTTTCCTTATCCAATCCAAGCCCTCCAGCTTCTATACCGATTTTTTCTATATCTTTATCATCTTTAAATGGATAGAATAAACCAATAGAATTGCTACCACCACCAACACAGGCAACAAGTTTGGTAAGTTTTAGACCTTGCTCGACAACTTCTTGTTTTACTTCTTCGCCTATACATTTTTGCAAATCACGAACCAAAAGCGGATACGGATGAGGACCTGCAGCTGTACCTAAAATATAATGTGTATCGCGGACATTAGTTGCCCAATCTCTTATAGCTTCACTTGTAGCATCTTTTAAAGTTGCTGTCCCTGACAGTACCTCTCTAACTTCGGCACCAAGCATTCTCATGCGAAAAACATTAAGCCTTTGTCTATGCATGTCTTCTTGACCCATATAAACAACACATTTTAAACCAAACAAAGCACACACCGTCGCTGTCGCCACACCGTGTTGCCCTGCTCCAGTTTCTGCAACAACTCGTGTTTTTCCAATATGTTTGGCAATAAGCGCTTGACCTATAGCATTATTTATCTTATGCGCCCCTGTGTGTAATAAGTCTTCTCTTTTCAAAAAAACTGTTGCCTTGCCGTAGTGCTTAGTCAAATTGTCTGCTCTGTATAGTCTAGTTGGTCGTCCTGCATATCTATTTAACCAGTCTTTTAACTCTTGTTGAAACTTTTCATCCGACCTTAGTTTCATATACTCTGTTTCTAGCTCTAACAAAGCCGGTATTACAGTCTCAGGTACAAACCTGCCACCATACTGACCAAACCTTCCTTTTTCATCAGGTAATTGTTTTAACATAATTTTAACCTCCAGCCATAATTCGTATTTGTTTTTCTATATCATCTGCTGTAACAAGCCCTTCGCCAATTAAAACCCCATTTACATTACAAGCTTTTACCTTGTCTAAATCTTCTTTGCTTTTAATGCCACTTTCACTAATAACAATAGAGTCTTTACAATATTGTTTTAACTGAATTGTTATATCAACATTTGTTACAAAGGTTTTCAAATCCCTATTGTTTATACCTAAAATCTTTGCCCCAGCATTTAAAGCTTTTTCAATATCTTTTTGGTCATGTACTTCAACCAAACAATCCAATCCTAAATTTTGCGCTTCACCAAGCAACAACTTTAAATCTTTATCAGATAAAATCCTTGCAATTAAAAGCAGTGCATCTGCCTTATGATAAGCTGTTTGATATATCTGATAAGGGTGAATGATAAAATCTTTGCGCATTATCGGTAGACTGCTTGCTTTTTTGATTTTATCCAAATCATCAATACGGCCTTTAAAATACTCATTTGTATGTACAGATAGAGCTTTGGCGCCATTTTTTTCATATAAAGTTGCGAGCTGCTCTATTGTCTTTTCTTGTTTAAATACCCCTTTAACAGGCGATGCCAACTTACATTCAGCTATAAGTGACCAAGCGTTACCTTTCAATGTTTTGGAAAGCAAAAAATCAGCTTTCGTTATTTTACTTTCAAAACTGCTTAGTGGCATTTGTTGCATTAATTGTTGTAAATTAATTTTTTGTTTTCTTACTATCTCATCTAGCATTTTTCTCCTCCATATTTTGCGCTATTTATAAATTTTTCTATTAAAACAAGTGATTTTTTGCCATTAATCTCCACTCCACCTGAAACATCTACTGCGTACGGATTAAATAATTTTACAGCTTTTCCGACATTTTCAGGATTAAGTCCACCTGCAATGATAATTTTGTTTGCAAAGTCAATTTTTGGCAAACCATCCCAAGAAAAAGTTTCACCCGCCCCACCACTAGAACCATCAGCAAGTGCAGTGTCAAACAAAAAAGCGTCTACCTTTTGCCAACTATCAAATGGAAATTGCATTTGTCCTGTTTTATCAACAGCAACAGAGCGAAAAATTGGTTTTTTTATTCTCTCTATGATATTAGGCGTTTCATCCCCGTGAAGTTGCACTATATCAATATTGCACTCTAACGATGTTTGCAAAATTTCACTTAACGGTTGATTTTTGAAAACGCCAACTAAAATTGTTTTATCCAAAGCAGTCCTTATTTGCCAAGCAGTTTTTATGTCGATTTTTCTTTTGCTGTTAGCAAAAACAAGTCCTAACATATCTGCACCAAGCGCTACTGTATCTTTAGCTATTTCCAGCGATTTTATGCCACAAATTTTCACCTTTACCATAATTCCTCCAAAATAAAAAACCATTTCATCACAAGGGACGAAATGGTTCGTGGTACCACCCTATTTAAAAAGTATCTATAAAAAATAAAAACCACTCAACCCATAGGGCGAATGATTCGCGTTGCCACCTAATTTAAAGATAAACTTTTTCTCAATTCAAACACGAGCTAAAGCTGATGTTCTAGCCTAATAACGAAGGCATCCGTTCGAGTTTACTTGCAAAAAACGCTTTCAACAGACAGCTCCTAGGACCATTCGCTTTGCTCTTAGTGCCGATCATCACACCTCCGAAAATTCGGTCATCGACTCGCTTTGAAAAAGGCTACAAAGTTACTTTTCCTAATCTTTGCTTTTTTCTTATGAAGTTATATATATAATAAGTTATTTATTTTTATTTGTCAACACTATATATCAAAATATTCACCAGATACAAAAAAATCTCCCGTCTCACCTGCTCTTTTAGCAGCATTTTTTGCAAGTTCATCACAACGTTCATTTTCCTTGTGTCCAGTGTGACCCGGTACATAGTACCACTCTACTTGGTGCTTACTGACAAATTCATCTAGTTTTTGCCAAAGTTCGACATTTTTTACTGTTTTATTGGCTGCGGTCTTCCAATTTTTATTTTTCCACTGATTAAGCCAATTTTTGGTAAATCCGTTCATAACATATTGGCTATCAATGTAAATTTCTACGGCACATGGTCTTTTTAGTTGCTCTAATGCTTTTATAGCTCCCATCAGCTCCATTTGATTGTTTGTCGCCTCTTTTTGTCCGCCATATATTTCTTTTTGTTTATTGCCATAACGTAAAATTGCTGCATAACCGCCATTACCTGGATTATTCAAGCATGAACCGTCTGTATAAATAATAACTTTCTGTTGCATTTAAATCTCCTCAAATTCGTTGACACTTTCAGTTGTATAGGCTAATATTATCATAAATAATGTTAGCTTGCACAAAAAATTATATTATCTATATAAGGAGTTCATATATGAAAATTTTTGATTTTTTTCAACAAAAGCCACTTGTATTATCTTTTGAAATATTTCCACCTAAGCCAAACGCTACGTTTGAGCCTATTTTAAATACTATTACTCAATTAGAAGATTTAAAACCTGATTTTATAAGTGTAACCTATGGCGCCGCAGGTACAAATAGTAAAAGTACTGTGGAAATTGCCCAAATAATTAAAGATAAAGGACACACAGAGCCACTTGCACATCTAACTTGCATAACAAATACACCAGAACAAACAAATGCTATAATAGAAAAAATGCAAGAAGCTAATATTAAGAATATTTTAGCATTAAGAGGAGATTATCCTGCTGACAGTACTGTTGCATATCGCAAAACTTTTGCTAAAGATTTGATTGCACAAATAAAAGAGCAAGGAGATTTTTGCATTGCCGGGGCAGCTTATCCAGAAGGCCATCAGCAATGCCCTGACAAAAAGTTAGAGCTTTTATACTTGAAAGAAAAAATCGATGCTGGGGCAGATTTTTTGATAACACAACTATTTTTTGAAAATCATATTTTATATGAATTTTTAGAAAAACTAGATAAGCTTAACATTAAAATACCTGTTACGCCAGGAATAATGCCTGTATTTTCCAAGCAACAAATAGAAAAAATATGTTCGCTTTGTGGTGCAACAATTCCTAAAAAAATACAAATTATGATTGAAAAATATGGTCATGACAATAAAGCTTTGCAGCAAGCAGGTTTAGAATATGCTTATGCTCAAATAAATGATCTTATTGAAAATAAAGTTTGCGGCATTCATTTATGTATTATGAACAAGCCAGAGATGGCAAGAGCTATGGTTAAAAATACTAAACTAAATAATAGATAAAGGATTGACTAATATGAACAGTAAAAAAGCTCAATTGTATCTATTTTCTGGCTCTGGTAACACATTTGTTATAGCTAAGACGATTTGTGATACTTTAAAACAAAATAATATTTCTACAATATTAAAACCTATTCCAAGTGAAGATTTTAACTTAGATGACGACTGCCTACTTGGTATTGCTTTTCCTACTGCGTGGTTTAGTACTTATCCTTTCGTGCTTAATTTTATTGATAAACTACCTCAAGCTAACAATCGCGAAGTTATTCTTATTAGTACTATGACCCAAACACACTTTGGTATGCCCCAAGCAATAAGAAAAATTCTAGTGAAAAAAGGTTACAAACCTATTGGTTGTTGCACTCCTAGAATGCCTTCTAATTATGATATTAAGAATAATCACGATGCTAGAAAAAATCAACTTATTGTAGATAAATCTATTTGTATTGCCGAAAATTTTGCTAAAGATTTAATAAAAGGAAAAACATCTTGGCAAAGTAGCTTTGCTCCACTTAGCGGATTTTTCCATAGCTTTACCAAAACAAATACTCCTTGGCAAATATTCAAAAAATTATTTGGACTTACAATAAATAAAGAAAAATGTATTAAATGTGGTCAATGTCAAAAAATTTGTCCAAGCGACGCGATAAAAAAAGAAAATACAAATTTTGTAATTTCTGATAACTGTGTAAGTTGCCAACATTGTGCCAGTTTTTGCCCAGCCAATGCCATAAACATTAAAGATGAGCAGATTCACTATAAAGCTATGGAATATAAAGATTATTTGAATAGTTTCAATAAAAAAAGCAGCCAATAATTATTGGCTGCTTTACAAATTTTAATGATAAAATTATCTTACAGAAACTTTACTTTTAGCAGTCGCAAGACCTTTTCCCATTTTTTCAAGAAATTCAAATGCTTCTTGGCGTTTTTTGTCGATCAAACCAGCGAACATACTTTTGTAAGCTTCTTCATAAGCTACTTTACATTGTTCACAAACTCTCATACCCTTGTCTGTCAAACTAACGCGAATACAACGAGCATCTTTAGAATCTACAATTCTATTTACAAGACCTGTTTGTTCCATTCTACGTAAAGAAACACCTACAGTAGCTTTACTTACACCTATTTCTTGTGCTAGCTCTTTTTGAGTACGACCAGTTTTGTCATCAAGCAAAAAAAGGATCTCTGTTTGTCCCACATATAAATCATATTTTTTAGCTATTTTGTCCACATAGCCTTGATACTCTTCAATAACAGTGTTAAAAACAGTAACCAACCCATCCGCTTTTTTCAGCATAGCAATCACCACCTTTAATAGAATTTTCTTCTTTGCAATATTTATATTTGCAAAGTATTTATTCAAAAATAGTTCCTTTTTGAATAAGTAATATATTATATATAACATATTCTTTTGAAATGTGCAAGTATTATTTTAAACACACAATACTACACCTAAATTTTGCAAACTCTTGATTAATCATACTTTTTTCATTTAATGAAGTGTATTTTTAAAACAAGTTTTGCAAAATAAATTCAGAAATTATTTTTCTAATTTTTCTGCCATATCTTTTAACCACATTCTAATAGGCAAATCATAAGGACAACGTTTTTCACATATACCGCAACCTATACAAGCTGATGCCTTCACTTTAAGTCCAGCATAGCGAGTGGGTATGGTATTTTTCAGTCCATAACGATTATATTGTAGACGGAAAATAAATACTTGTGGTATGTCTATCCCAACAGCACAAGGCAAGCAATAACCGCAACGCCGACAAAAATTTTTACCTACTATACTTGCTTCTTGTTCTATCTTTGCTTTTTCTTCTGTTGTCAAATCACGTACTGGATTTGCAGCAACAATATTTTCATCAATATGATGAATTTTATCCATTCCAGGAATTGTGACAACATCTTTTTCTTGCAAAATAAATCTAAGTGATAGTTCCATCTGCTCTAACTGTCCGCCACCTAGTGGCTTCATAACGATTATTCCCATATCAAGTTTACGAGCTAGCGGAAAAAGTTCTTCAGCTGCCTTTTGTTCTACAATATTATAAGGGACTTGTACAGTATCAAACAAATTTGTTTTTATCGCTTCAATAAGCAATTCTACATTATGTCCTGTTATTCCAATAAATCTTATTTTACCATTCTTTTTGCTTTCAAGTAGTGCTTCTAATGCCCCTTCTTTCCCAAGCACTTGTTCTAGCTCTTCTTTTTTCTTTATATTGTGTATTTGATATAAGTCAATACAATCTGTTTTCATCATTTGCAAGCTCAAATCAATATCTTTTTGCATAGCCTGAGCACTTCTTGCCATACTTTTTGTAGCAAGGTAAAACTTATCACGCAAGCTACTTATGTGAGTTCCTATTTTCTCTTCGCTGTCAGTATAAGCTCTAGCAGTATCAATAAAATTTATGCCTTTTTCCAGAGCATACTTTAATATAGGACCTGCCTCATCAATTGTACAACGCTGTATTGGCAATGCACCAAAACTAACTGCTGTAACAATCATATCAGTTCTACCTAATCTGCGTTTTTGCATACATAACACCCCCTTTTTTAATCCAAAACCAAAAATGTACCTTGTGCCGTTACTAAAAGTTTCCCTTCTTCAGTAATAACTTCACCTTGTGCTACAACAATTTTTTTAGAAGAACTTATAACTCGTCCTAAAATTTTTACTGTTTCTCCCGGTCTACAGTTACTAATAAAAGAAGTAGTAAAGTTTACTGTGACGATCTTCGCTTCTTTGCCCTTGTCAGCAAAACTAGCATACCCCATAACAGTATCCAGCATTGTGATAAAAACACCCCCGTGTACAATACCGTGAACATTAGTATGTTCAATAGTTATAGGAAAAACAGCTACAATATCGCCATTATCTGCTGTATATGCTTCAAAATTACCCATCGCTTTAACCGCTTGGCTTTGTAACATCAACTCTTTTAATTCTTCAATCATTTATATTTTTACTCCTTAGTTATATTTTAATTTTTAAAAATAAGTTTATTATATATACTATTTTTATTTTAACATAAACGTGTATAAAAAAACAATTATTAATATATAAAAACTATTTTTTTTCTACACTAACAATTGACAAATATCGAATATTTGTATATATTCACAGTACCAAAAGAAAGGATATGAAAATGATTTTTGATATAATAATAAAAAATGGTCACATAATTGACCCTGAAAATAAAATAAACAAAATTGCAAATCTTGCCATATTAAACGATAAAATAGCTGCCATAAGCAAAGAAAATTTAGTTGGTAAAAAAACTTTTGACGCTACAGGTCATATTGTATGCCCTGGATTTATTGACATACATGGTCATATTGATGGTAATTTTTTATCTGCTAAATTATCTTTAAAACAAGGCATCACAACCTCTGTTGGAGGGAACTGCGGCAATAGCCCCTTGCATTTATATGACTTTTTTCTTGAGCAGATGCAAAACCCACGTCAGATAAATCAAGCTGAATTCATTGGCATGACATCCAATCTACGCACAGCGGTTGGTATTTTGCAACCAACAATGCCAGCTGACAAAAGACAAATCAAAATGATGCAATGTATAGTAGAAAAAGCTTTTACTGATGGAGCTTGCGGATTATCTATTGGGCTTGCTTATGCACCAGGGACAAGCAATGATGAAATTTATGCTTTATGTGAAATAGCCGCCAAATATAATCGCTTGATAAGTATAGATACAAGATTATTTACCCCAACAGATCTATATTCACTTGTGGAAACATTAGGCATAGCAAGAAAAACTGGTGCCCGCATACAAATATCTCATTTTGTTTACCAATATGGAACAGGGCTTGTGCAAGAAGCGCTTTGTCTTATTGATAAAGCAAGAGAACAAGGATTAGACATTCGTATTGATAGTGGGATGTATACCCAATGGGCGACCGGTTTGCAATCTGTTTTATTTGAACCTAGTTATCTAAATGAAAACGGCTGGAAATTAGAAGATATTTTAATTATAACAGGTCCATATAAAGGTAAACGTTTGAACACTTATTTATACGAACAATTACGTCAAGACAAAACAAACCCTGTAAAAACTTCTGTTGTGGTTTTCACCGGTATAGAAGATGAAATTTATACCACACTTTTGCACCCTTGGTGTATGCTCTCAAGCGATACTGGTAAATACCAAAAAGGCGAAGGACATCCACAAATAGCTGGCAGTTTCCCAAGATTTTTTCACAAAATGGTTTGTGAAAAAAAGCTTTTAACATTAGAACAAGCTATTTACAAAACAAGTACACTGCCTGCCCAAACATTAGGCTTAAAAAACAAAGGTAATTTTACTGTTGGCAGTGATGCCGATATTGTTGTTTTTGATGAAAATAAAATAAAAGACAACGCATGGTTTTTGCCTAACGCTAAACCTGATGCGTCGCCTGACGGAATAAAATACGTGTTTGTAAATGGTTATTTAGCATTAGAAAATGATAAAATTAAAAATGTAAAAGCAGGTAGAGTAATAAACTATTCTATATGACCGTGCACTTCTTTGTTATCAACTCTAATAATTTTATTATATTCATTAACAATAACTACTTTTGGCTCAAAAGTCTTAGCTTCGTCAGCATCCATTTGAGCATAAGCCATGATGATAACCTTATCACCAACGCAGACAAGCCTTGCTGCTGCACCGTTTAAGCAAATAATGCCAGAACCTGCATCGCCTGGAATAACATAGGTCTCAAGCCTATTGCCATTATCAACGTCAACAATCTGCACCCTCTCACCAACTAAAATACCAGAGGCATCAAGTAAATCTTGATCGATAGTAATACTACCAACATAATGTAAATTAGCTTCGGTAATTGTTGCTCTGTGAATTTTACCATGAAACATTGTGTATAACATTTTTCTCCCCCATACTTAAAAATAAAAACTTTCCGCTAAAAAACGGAAAGCTTAAAAAACATAAAATTTTGCTTATCCGTCTCGGTCATATAGATCCAAGCGGTCTGTCATAATGATTTATGAACTATTTCATCTTATCATAAAACAATACGCTAAATCAACAAAATCTTTTTATTTATAAACAAAAAATCTCTCAGATAAGGGACTAAAATCTTTATCTTGTGGTAATTCTGATGGCTGTCCAAAAGGCATTTGTGCAATCAAAGACCAGCTTTTTGCTAGTTTCCAATCGTTTTTCACTTGATCTTCAATTAAGTTGCCATAATGCTGCAAAGAGGCTCCCAACCCTAAATCAGTCAAAGCCGTCCAAACAACAAATTGCAACATTGCACTCGCATGATTTGCCCAAACAGGAAAATTGTCTTTATATAATGGGAATTGAGCTTGTAATTTTTCCACAACAGACATATCTTCAAAAAATAATATGCTACCATAACCACTAGCAAAGCAGCTTTCAATCTTGGCTTTACTCTTGGCAAAATCTGCTTCGTTTGGCATAATTTCTTTGAGCTTATTTTCGACTATCTTCCACAATTTTTTGTGTTCTTCGCCAAACAAAAGAACCACTCGCGAGCTTTGCGAATTAAATGGTGTTGGACAATATTTTACTGCATCTTGCACAACCTGCTCAATATACTTACTATCAACAGATGATTTGGCTTGTATGCTATAAAATGTTCTACGGTTTTTTACTGCTTCTAAAAAATCTCTTTTCATAATAACCCTCCTATTTTTTAATTATAGTTTATCATACTTATTATTTTTTATCATCTAAATAAATTGCCCTTGCAAAAAAAATATTGCAAGAGCTAAAAGTTAATATTTTCTTATAATACCTGTTATAGTTGGTTGCAAACCACGACCATAAGTATAGCGCCAGTATCTAAAAGAATAAAAAGCACCAAGCAGTGTCCATATAAGAGTACCTACAAGCATAACCTGTTCACGAGGCAGTGGCTTTTTGATATACCAAACCATATGATAACTGACAATAAGTCCAGCAATTGTTGCCAAAACAGGTGGTAAAATAAGCATCATATTATCTTTTTTCTTACTTATTTGGCGCCAAGCAACATTGACAACAAAGCCTGGTTTAGCATTTAGCTGATTTGAAGCATCTAATTTTTCACCACTTTTTTTCTTTGTACCTTTTTTAAAAACTTCAACTATTGCCCGCTCACCATAAGTACTTTCAACCTGACCAATAACTTCTTCTTGTATATTATTCAACGCACGTTCTCCTAGCTTTTATTGTAAATAAGCTTGTTTTTTTCATATAAAACCCTTAAAATAAGTTAATAACAAAAAACATACCAATAACCAAATGTTAAAATAACCGTAAATAATCCAATAAATACTACGCATCCTTGCCATGTGCATGGTCTACCGTAATGGATAAATTCACCTAAAATACTTCTTCTAGTGAAAATTGTGTATTTAGTTCTCTTTTTGAACCATTGGCTTTTTCTCTCTTTACCAATTACATTAGATACTAAAGCAAGTAATACAAAAGATAATATAAATACTATAACTATACGTTCAACATAATGTGCATCACTTAAAACTACTGTTTCTTGCATAAAATCCCCCTAAAAAAATATATGTTTATATTATATCATATTATATAAAGAATTTTTGAAAATGAGGTTAAAAAGTGCAAAAAAATAATATTTCTTCAATGGTTGAAGCAGGTATACTTTCTTCTATATCGATAGTTTTTGCCATTATAAACATTTATCTACCAATGATGGGTGTATTTTTAAATATGCTCTGGCCAGTTCCACTAGTTTTACTAGGTATACGGCATGGTCTTAAATGGAGTGGTCTATCTTTAGTAACTGCTGGGATTATAATTGCCTTGATTGTCAGCCCACTACAAAGTATAATGCTTGTTTCTGGACTTGGATTTATCGGTATTGTATTAGGATGGAGCATTCGCAAAGGAAACAGCCCTTTTAAAACTATTATTTGGGGATCTATTGCTTCTTTGTTATCCAAAATAGCAGTTTTGTTAATAAGCTTTTTGCTAATCGGGGCAAACCCTTTAAACTTAGATGCTGAAACAACAAATAGAATAACTGAACAAGTTATTGACTATTATCAAAAAATTGGAATTCCTGAAAAAGATATTCAAAATGCTAAAGATTTAATAAATCTTATTTTACATTTAATGATAATAGCAATTCCTGCAATACTAATAATATCAGCTGTAATTGATACAATAATAAACTTTATCGTTGCAAAAGCTATTTTAAAACGTCTTGGTACTTATATGGACGATATTCCTCCTTTTAGAAATTGGGTAATATCACAACATATACTACTGCTTTTCGGACTTTCTTTAATTGGTTTTTCTTATTTTCAACAATACCCTAACTCACTTTCTTATTATATAAGCGTTAACGGTTTCTTTCTTTTTTCTGTCCCCATACTAATACAAGGAACTAGTATAGTTTTTTACTTCATACACAAAAAAAATTGGCCAAGCTTTGTAAAAGGCATATTTATAACTTTATTATTTATTAATCAAATTGTAGCTTTCTTTACTGTGTTTATAGGACTATTTGACTTTATCTTTGATTTTAGAAAAATTAGACCACCAAGAAAATAAAATATTTAACCTTGTTCAATAGCTGAACAAGGTTTTTTTTACACAAAAAAAGTAGATATGATTAACATATCTACTTAAAATACAAATTTAATTATTTAGCATAAATAGTTAAGAATACACCAGCTGCAACAGCTGTTCCGATACATCCTGCTACGTTTGGTCCCATTG